>MNZA01000101.1 GCA_001873375.1 Oscillatoriales cyanobacterium CG2_30_44_21 | reverse complement strand
TTTATTTGGTATTACATGGAGTTGCGGGTGTTAGGACAAACCAAAATCCAAGAAGCGATTAGCGGCGCGAAGCGCCGCTAATCGCTTCTTGGGTTTTGGTATTAGTAGCCGCTATCGGCGACACAGATTCCTTGACATTTGATTCCATTTGTGGATGTCCGCAGACAATGGGGACAAAGAATGATTTCTTTTTTAAGATCCTGTTCAGATTGAGGATGCGGTTTAGCTTGTGCTTTTGTTTCCATGATGGGTTGTCAAGTTTTTGGTTGTGATGCGGTGAATTTGCTTACGTGGAACTAGTGTCTCCCTCACCCCCCAGCCCCCTCTCCCATTGAGGGTGAGGGTCTTGAGAACTTCCACATAATGTCATTTATAGAGTTTTTTCGGTGCGGGTTTCCCAATATTCCCTTACCCAATTATTACCTAGTTCCATTAACTTTGCCAAATCAAAATCCCAGAGGATTACTTTTCCCTTGATACTGGCTGAGGAGAGTAGATTGCCATTGGGGCTGAAGCAGACATTTTTAATGGTTTCCTGCGCCTTGAGGGTGAGCAGTTCTTTACCATCGACACTCCAAAAATTTTGACGGTGCGATCGCTACTGCCTGAGGCGATCGCATGACCGTCGGGGTTAAAGCTAACGCTCTTAACTTCTCCATTGTGTTCGTTAAGGGGCTTTAAGACCTGACCTTCCAGATTCCATAACTTGATAGTTCCATCCTTACTGCCACTAACTATCGTCTGACTATCAGGACTAAAATCAACACTATAAACTTCCCCTGTATGTCCGCTAAAGATATTGATCAAACTGCCGTCCCAATGCCATAGTTTCAAGGTTTTATCTTGGCTAGCGGTAGCAATTAAATTGCCATCAGGACTAAAGCGAACTTGATAGACCGCATTCGCGTGACCGCTCAAGGTATGAATCCATTTCTTATTAGGGTCGGCTATACCGCGCCCTTAAAAAGTGAAAACCTTATAGTAAATCGATATTTTCCTTAATAGAATCGGCTGAACTATGAAGTATAGCCAGCTCAGCATCAGTGAGTTGAATCTCGACTACCTTTTCCGCCCCTACTTTTCCTAACTGCACAGGCACACCCATAAATATATCGGTTAAGCCATACTGCCCCGTCAGGTAAGCCGCCGCAGGCACAATCCGATGGCGATTGCGCAGGATGGCTTCCACCATTACATAGGTCGCTGCCGAGGGCGCAAAATAAGCACTCCCAGTCTGCATTAATTTCACAATTTCGGCTCCCCCGTTGCGCGTCCGCTCCACCAGACGAGCGATCGCCTCATCGGACAGCAACTCTGTAATTGGTACACCGTTAACCGTGGATAGTCGGGGTAATGGCAACATCAAATCCCCATGTCCGCCCAAAACTGTGGCATGGACATTGGCGATCGAAATCCCCAACTCCATCGCAATAAATGTTTGAAATCTCGCCGTATCAAGTACTCCCGCCATACCCACAATTTTTTGAGGCGGCAATTTACTGACCTGCCATGTTAAATAGGTCATCACATCTAGCGGATTAGTCACTACCACAAAAATTGCGTTAGGAGACTGGGCGATCGCCTTGGTAACCACATCTTGAACGATGCCCGCATTGATTTTGAGTAAATCATTGCGGCTCATGCCATCTTTGCGCGGCAAACCTGCGGTAACCACCACCACATCGGAGTCTTTAGTGTCAGCGAAGTCGTTAGTCCCCACAATTTGGCGATCGTGGGTGGTGATCGATCGCGACTGCATCAAGTCCAAGGCGATTCCCTGTGGTTTCCCCACCACCACATCGCACAGCACCACGTTCGCAATGTTGTTCGCCGCAATGCGCTGGGCTAACATCCCGCCGACATTTCCTGCGCCGATCACGGTAACTTTTGGTGACGAAATATCTGTAGCTAGCATCGGCATAATTATAAAAATTCTTAAATGATAGCAAATAAAGAAATGGCACAGCCATTTCTTTATTTGCTATAAAGCCCCAAAAGTTTTGGCGTTAATATATTTGACACACCAAAGCGCTAAGCCCTCACCCCTCTCCCGCAGGAGAGGGGAATAAGAAATTTAATATTTCTCCCCTTCTCCTGCGGGAGAAGGGGCTGGGGGATGAGGGGTGTGTCAAGTATGTTAAAGCCACAGCTTTTGAGGTTTGAGGTTATACAAGAGCGTGTTTTAGCTGAGTTTCTGCTTCTTCGAGAGCTTCTGGTAACTTGGTTGCATCTTTACCACCTGCTTGGGCGAGGTTAGGGCGACCGCCGCCGCCGCCGCCGCAAATTTTGGCGATCGCGCCGATAAATTTGCCCGCTTGTAAACCTTTGGCGATTACCTCCCTGCTAAATGAGGCAACTAGAGTCACCTTGCCATCTTCGCTAAACGATCCCAGCACGACCGCACTGTCACCAAGTTTTGCAGAAAGTTTTTCGGCAGCAGCTTTCAAAGCTTCGGCTTCAATATCTGGAACTTGAGCCACCAAAATCCTAAAATTACCAACGGCTTCGGCTTCATGAATTAGGCTGTCAGCCTTGAGCAGGGCTAGGGATTGCTGAAGATGTTCGACCTCTTTCTGAGCAGTTTTAAGTTCGTGTTGCAAGCCTGTGATCCGATCGCCAATTTCTTCGGGCTTAATCTTAAAGCGATCGCTCAAATCCTTGACAATATTGTCGCGCAGGGTCAAATATGCCAGCACTGCTTGACCTGCGATCGCCTCGATGCGGCGCACTCCCGAGGCAACACCCACTTCGGCGATGATTTTGAAAATGCCGATTTCGCTAGTGTTTCTAACGTGGGTTCCACCACATAGTTCCATTGATACATTAGGAATATCGATTACCCTCACCTCTGCACCGTACTTTTCGCCAAACATGGCAACGGCTCCTCGGTGCTTGGCTTCAGCGATCGGCATCACTTCAATTATCGAGTCGTGAGCCTCCGCAATCCAGTTATTAATTTGCAGTTCAATTTGATGGATCTCTTCAGCCGTAACCGCGCGATTGAGATTGAAGTCAAACCGCAGGCGATCGCTATTGACTAAAGAACCCGCTTGAGAAACATGAGGATCAACGATTTTTTTCAAGGCTGCTTGCAAGAGATGCGTGGCGGTATGATGGGCTTGACTACGGCGGCGCTCAGATACGGCGATCTGCGCCTTGACAGTATTGCCAACCGTAATTTCACCGCGTTCAATCTGTCCAATATGAATGAACAAATCGGCTTGCTTTTGGACATCGCTAATCTTGGCGATCGCCTCACCAATAGCGAGATAGCCTGTATCGCCGACCTGTCCGCCCGACTCCGCATAAAAAGGTGTGCGATCTACGACAATTTGGACTTTGTTGCCAGCCACAGCTTGATTTGCCAAGTTACCATTTACTAAAATTGCCTTGACGATCGCCGTGCTACTCATTTCCGTATAGCCCAGAAACTCAGTCTTACCGATTTCCCTAGCAATATTTACCCAATTATCTTTAGCCATTAAATCAATATCTTCATGGGCAGCTTGCGATCGCTCCTGTTGCTGCTTCATTTCCACTTTAAAGCCATCTGCATCAACGGCAAAGCCAACTTCTTCGGCAATCTCTTGCGTTAGTTCCAATGGAAATCCATAGGTGTCATAGAGCGTGAAAGCATCAACACCAGAAATCATTTTGCTAGCTTGAACTTCAGATTTGGATAGAATTTCTTCTAGTAACTTTTCACCACGTTCTAGAGTTTGTAAGAAGCGAACTTCTTCAATTTTGATTTCATCTTTGATGATATTTTCTCTTTCGCGGGTATTTAGGTAGACCGACTCGGAAAGGGCGATCGCCACTTCCGCAACTTCTGAGGCAAATGTGCCAGAAATGCCAATTAAGCGACCATGACGGACAACGCGGCGCAAGAGTCGGCGCAAAATGTAGCCACGCCCAACGTTGGATGCATTAATACCATCGGCGATCATATGCACCACTGAACGCACATGATCGCCGATTACTTTGAGAGAAGTCTTTACTTTCTCATCACTCTGGTGATAGTCGATTCCCGCAATATCCGCCGCCTTTTTGATAATTGGAAAGATTAAATCTGTTTCATAGTTATTGGGAACTCCTTGCAAAACCTGAGCCATCCGCTCCAAACCTAGCCCCGTGTCAATATTCTGCTTCCTGAGCGGTGCAAGATTGCCTTCTGCATCGCGATTCAGTTCCATAAAGACCAGATTGTAAATCTCTAGAAATCGCGAATCATCTTCTAAGTCAATTCCCTCATCGCCCAATTCGGGATGAAAATCATAATAGATTTCTGAGCAAGGTCCACAGGGGCCAGTTGCGCCCGAAGCCCAAAAGTTATCATCCCCCATCCTCTGAATCCGATGGGCAGGAATCCCGATCGCATCGCGCCAGATTGCAAAGGCATCTTCATCGGTGTGATAGACGCTGACTACTAGGCGATCAGGTGGCAATTGAAATACTTTCGTAACTAATTCCCAACCCCAAGCGATCGCCTCTTTTTTGAAATAATCACCAAAACTAAAGTTACCCAACATCTCAAAAAAAGTATGGTGACGCGCCGTTCTGCCCACATTCTCAATGTCATTGGTACGAATACATTTTTGAGAAGTGGTGGCGCGAGGTACTTCAGGCTGCTGTTGCCCTAAGAAAATTGGCTTAAATGGCAGCATTCCCGCGATCGTCAGCAACACGGTGGGATCGGCTGGCACAAGGGAGGCGCTAGGTAGTACTTTGTGACCACGCTCCTCAAAAAAATTGAGAAACTTTGCGCGAATTTCAGCGCCAGTAAGGGAAGGAATGCTAGCCATAAAAGTTTATTTCGATTTCAATTCAGATAATAATTGCAGCGTTGCTAAAAGCTTTACCGTCATTATAACGATAGGGCGGCGCTGTCCCAAAATTTACCTGCTTAGCGCTGTAGTTAGCGATCGCCGCATAATCTCGATAGGAACAGGCTGCTCAAGCCAAAATTCTAGGGCGATCGCCCCTTGATTGATCAGCATTTCTAGACCATCAATTGCTGTCAGTCCCCGCGCCGCCGCCATTTGCAAAAACTTAGTCGGGCGAGGGGTATAGATCAAGTCATAGGCGATCGACTGACTGGGCAGCAGTGCCATCTCCGCCTCCGAGATTGGCGTATGCGGATCGCTAGCCATGCCGATCGGCGTAGCATTGATCACGATGCCTGCGACCTCTAGTAAGTGGGGGATCGAAGTCCAAGGATGTACTCGCAAATTGTAGTCGCGGAGTTGGCTGGTCATCGTGCCATGAAATTTTTTGAGATTCTTAGGGTCACGCCCGACCACATGGATCATCGGACAGCCCAGTTCTAAGCAAGCTGCTACTACCGCTTTGGCTGCGCCGCCACTACCCAAAACAATTGCGGGTTTGGCTGACCAATCACAATTCAGTTGCTTGAGCGGCTCTAAAAATCCTGCGGCATCGGTATTTGTGCCGACCCAGCGATCGCCAACTCGTTTCACCGTATTCACCGCGCCGATCGCTTTGGCAATGGGTAATATTTCATCAAGCAAGGACATCACTTCGACTTTGTGGGGGATCGTCAGATTAAAGCCCTGTAGCGATCGCACTGCTTTTAAGCCCGCGATCGCCGTTGGCAAATCTTCAACGGCGATCGGCAAGGGAACATATACATAGTCAAGTCCCATCGCCGCGATCGCGGCATTATGCATCACAGGCGAGAGACTGTGACTCACAGGAAACCCCATCACTCCCAAAATTTTTGTTGTCCCTACAACGCTCCCAAGCATAGTTACTTACCCAAATGATGATCAAATCAAGATTACTCCCTTCCCAGCCAAAATTAGAGGTTGCGGCGCTTTGCACCGCAACCTCTAATTTTGGATCTTTCAACGCCTTCGGCGCTGAAAGATCCAAAATCGGTTTTGAGGTATAAATTGAGATGATATTCTTCGTAAAAATTTCCTGACAGGTCAAACTATGGAAGCAACGATATTTAGTATTGTGTTTGCTCTTCTGAGTGGATCTTATATTTATCGCTCTTTTCGGATCATCGATGAAGGACAGGTTGCCCTTGTCGAAAGATTCGGCAAGTATGAAAAAACACTATCCCCAGGTATAAATATTGTGCTTCCATTTCTTGACCGCATCGCGCTGATTAAAAGCTCCCGCGAACAGGTTTTAGAGCTGAAACCACAGCCATGTATGACCTCAGACAACGTCAGTGTCAATGTCAGTGGGGCGATGTACTGGCAAGTTAACGATCTCAAAAAAGCGCGTTACAACATTGAGAATGTCGATCAATCCCTACAGGTTTCTCTGTCAACGCAAATTCAAACTCAGATTGGGCGCTGTGAACTAGATTTTATTATCGGCGGACAAGAACGGATTAATGCAGAAATTTTGACTGGGATTCGCAGTGACACTGATGATTGGGGAATCACGATTTTGCGAGTGCGGTTAGGCGAGATTACGATTCCATCTTCAGTGCTGCTGTCGATGGAAAAACAGAAAGCCGCCGAAATTGAGAAAAAAGCGATGATCTCTCTGTCGGAAGGAGAAAAGACCTCAGAGATTAAAAAGGCAGAAGCTACGGCTTCTTCCAATCAAAAAATTGCCGAATCAGAACGTCAGGTGCAGAATGAGCAGACCGAAGCGATGGCACAGTCAATCGAGCGTATTGCCAATGCGATCGCCAAGCATCCCAACGGTCGGGAGGCAGTCCAGTACTTGCTAGCCCAAAAATATCTAGAAATGGGACAGGCGATCGGCGAGAGTTCTAGCAGTAAAGTTCTATTTATGAATTCTGACTCTATCCCTGGAGCAATTCAATCTCTGTTAGCGATGAGCGATCCTAAAATTAGCGCCGCGATCGCCAAGCAACCCTTCGGCGCAAAACCGCCATCATTTCTCAAAGTACCTCCCGTTGATGTTTCTGATGTTAAGTCCGCCGAACTGCCAGAAGCATAGAGAGGCGGCGCTTTGCGATTTGTAAAAAATGGCGTAGCCATTTTTTACAAATAATCAAGAATTGCGTCAGCAACGCGGCTAATAGCACCTGTATCGCCCAGACTATCGCGGACTTTGGTGTAACCGTTCAACATATTCTGACGCGATTGAGGATTAGTTAGCAAATCTAATGCTGTCGCGGCGATCGCTTCAGGATTAGCATCATCTTGCACAAATTCAGGAATGACCGACTCCATATTGACCAAATTTACAGGCGAAATAAAAGGCAATTTCAACTTGACAATGTGTCTAGCAATCCAAGCCGTAATCACATTGACTCGATATAAAATCACCTGCGGCACATTGAGCAAAGCCGTTTCCAGATTCACCGTTCCCGACTTGCTCAGCACCAAATCCGATGCACTGATGGCAAGTTGCGATTGACCAGAAATAATATTCGCTTGAATGTCATACTCCGCAAGTAATGCCTCCACCGCAGGGCGATAGCGATCCAAAGATAGCGGCAGCCAAAATTTGACATGGGGAAGCTGGGCTTGAATAATTTTGGCGGCTTTGAGAATGATCGGCATTACCGACTTTAATTCTTGGGTACGCGAAGCAGGCAAGAGCGTCACCACTAATTCATCAGCCGCAATCCCTAAAATTTTGCGAGAGTCTTCACGGTTGGGAACCTTTGCCATGAGATCGACAAAGGGATGCCCCACCCACTGCACATTTGTCCCCTGCTTTTCGTAGTAAACAGCTTCCTGTGGAAAGATCGCTAATAATTTGTCCGTAAAAGCGGCGATCGCCTTGGTATTTTTGTCATCAAAAGACCAAACCCATTCCTGTGGCGCGATGTAATAAATTACTGGAATATGCAAAACCTTTTTTGCAAAATGTCCCATCCCTTGATTGGGCATCATGTAATCAATCAAAACTGCGACATCGGGCGGAGATTGCTTGAGGGACTTTTTCGCCATTCTTTGGACGAGCAGGGTGGGCAAAATGTATGGCAAAGCCTCAACCGCGCCAATGGAGCCAATTCCCACCGTATTACCAAATAAATTAGCTCCTGCCGCCGCCATGCGATCACCCCCTAGCCCCACGATTTCCAGATCCATTTGCCTTAGTGCCGCCCGTTCATGTAAGGCTTCAATCAAAATCGCCCCATGCCAATCGCCTGACACCTCACCCGTACTGATAAATATGCGGCGTTTTGTCTTAACTTCTGAACTAGATTGCATAGGTACTTTTTGTGCTGATTGAATATACATACCTCAGATCCTCTCATGCTGTACCCACATTCAGCTTATTTTCTAGGCAAAGGAATTGCCATAACCCAAGTCGAAAAAGTTAAAAGCGTTGCTTTGCAACGCTTTTAACTTTTTCGACTTGTATTCATTTGATCGATAATTTCTGAAGGGCTGCGCCGCAAAAAATTTTGAAAGCGTTGCAAAGCAACACTTTCAAAATTCTTCTTGGTTCGGGTTTAAGCGCAAAGCGCTGTATGCGAAATAATTAGCGGCGCTTTGCACCGCACCGCTAATTAAACTTTTTCTAAAATGCAAGTCAATTGTGTGTAATACTTGTAGATCGCACTTTTAAGTAATCTCACAACTAAAAAAATGGCTAAAAACAAAGGTGTCCGTCTCGTTATTACATTGGAGTGTACCGAATGTCGCACCAATGCCAATAAGCGATCGCCTGGAGTGTCCCGTTACACCACCATGAAAAACCGTCGTAATACCACCGCAAGATTAGAACTCAAAAAGTTCTGCCCTCATTGCAATTCCCACACCGTCCATAAAGAAATTAAATAGTCCCTTAACCTAATCAATAAAACCGCGTAATCCCAATCATGGCAATCAACTCCTCTTTTTATCGTAAGCGCCTCTCCCCGATCGCGCCTGCTGCCAAAATCGACTATAAAGATGTCGAATTACTGCGTAAGTACATCACCGAGCGCGGCAAAATTCTGCCCCGTCGGATTACAGGCTTAACCGCAAAGCAGCAACGCGCCCTCACAACTGCGATTAAACAAGCTCGCGTTGTTGCCTTGCTACCGTTCATTAACAAAGAAGGCTAAAAGAGAAGGACGCTGATTAGCGTCCTTCTCTTTAGATATTTGTTGTTAAAAGCGCGGCTCCGCCGCGCTTTTAACAACTTCTCTGGAATTCTAAGTAAGCGCATTATAGGCATTGAAAATCTAAACCAGAGATTCAAGAGTCTCTCTTTGGCGCTTAACACTTTGTAATAAATTTGTAATAGCATAGGTATGTCTATTACAAATTAAAAAAATATGCTGGAACCTTCGCTTGCCGTAATTAGCCGAGACTCTTCGCTTACAGAAATCACAGAAACAACAGAATTGGGGGTTCCAGACTGTTCAGCGATCGCCAAAAATAATGATTACCTTGCCGACTGCTTAGATGCTGATGAATTTGCGCCAACTGATAGTTTTGTGCATCGACATATTGGCGCGAGTTCTACAGATATCCAGCAAATGTTACAGGTGATCGGCTGTGACACGATGGAGGAAATGATCGAGAAGACAGTTCCTGCGGAAATTAGAATCAAACAGCCTTTGCAATTGGCAGGAGCGCGGGGCGAATATGAGCTATTGCAAGAATTAAAGGCGATCGCTTCTAAAAACCAAGTTTGGCGATCGTACATTGGTACGGGCTACTACAACTGCATCACACCACCAATTATTCAACGCAATATTCTTGAAAATCCTGGTTGGTATACCCAGTACACTCCTTACCAAGCCGAAATTGCCCAAGGTCGCTTGGAAGCATTGCTCAACTTCCAGACCATGATCATTGACTTAACGGGCTTAGAAATTGCCAATGCCTCACTATTGGATGAAGGAACAGCAGCAGCAGAAGCAATGACAATGGCGGCAGGAATTGCCAAGAATAAAGGTAGTAAGTTTTTTGTATCTAGGGATTGCCATCCGCAGACGATCGCTGTAGTTAAAAGTCGTGCGATCCCCCTCGGCATTGAGGTGGTGGTGGCTCAGCATGAGGGCTTTGAGCTTAGTAGAGAATATTTTGGAATCTTGCTGCAATATCCAGCTAGCGATGGCGCAATCTATGACTACAGCGAATTTATTGCACAAATCCATGCTCAAAATGGATTAGCGATCATGGCGGCGGATTTGTTAGCACTCACCTTGATCAAATCCCCAAGCGAGTTGGGTGCAGACATCGCGATCGGCTCAGCGCAGAGATTTGGTGTTCCCTATGGCTATGGTGGACCTCACGCCGCTTACATGGCAACCAAGGATGCGTACAAGCGGCAGATGCCAGGGAGATTGATCGGCGTATCGAAGGATGTCCATGGTCGCCCTGCGCTACGTTTAGCCCTGCAAACCCGTGAGCAACATATCCGCCGCGACAAGGCAACTAGCAATATTTGCACTGCTCAAGTTTTGCTGGCGATTATGGCAAGTATGTATGCGGTTTATCATGGCGCATCAGGTCTAAAACGTATCGCCCAACGGGTAAACCTGCTCACCGCCAGCCTTGCCGATGCGCTTGTTAAATTAGGTCACACCGTTATCCATTCCGCCTATTTCGACACGATCTGCGTGAAGCCACAGGGGATGTCTATTGCCCAAGTTCAGGCGATCGCCAATGTTAAGCAGATCAATTTGCGGTACTTAGAAGATGGGGCGATCGCCATTAGTCTCGATGAAACCGTATCCAAACAAGATCTTGCAGATTTAATTGAAATCTTTGCTGTCGAAAAAAACACTTCCCAATCGCCAATTCCTAATCACCAATCACCAGTTCCCACTTCTCTAACTCGTACCTCTCCTTACCTCACGCATCCCGCATTCAATTCCTATCATTCCGAATCGGAACTATTGCGCTACATTCATCGCTTGCAATCGAAGGATCTGTCATTGACTACTTCAATGATTCCTCTCGGTTCCTGTACGATGAAGCTGAATGCCACTTCAGAAATGCTGCCTGTGACTTGGACAGAGTTTGGCAATATCCATCCCTTTGCGCCGCTAGCGCAAACTCAAGGCTATCAAATTCTCTTTCAACAATTGGAAGCTTGGCTCGCCGAAATCACAGGATTTGCGGGTGTATCGCTCCAGCCTAACGCTGGCTCCCAAGGAGAATATGCTGGCTTATCAACAATTCGTCAATATCATCAACATCGCGGTCAAGCAAATCGCCACATCTGCTTAATTCCCACTTCGGCGCATGGCACAAATCCTGCTAGTGCAGTGATGGCAGGGATGAAAGTGGTAACGGTCAATTGCGACAGCGAGGGTAATATTGATGTGGCTGACCTGAGGGCAAAAGCAGAAAAGCACCAACATGAACTAGCGGCGCTAATGGTCACTTATCCTTCTACTCACGGTGTATTTGAGGAATCGATTAAAGATATTTGCGACATCATCCACTATTACGGTGGTCAAGTGTACATGGATGGTGCAAATATGAATGCTCAAGTTGGTCTCTGTCGCCCTGGAGATATCGGTGCGGATGTTTGCCATTTAAACCTGCACAAGACTTTTTGCATTCCCCATGGTGGTGGCGGACCTGGGATGGGGCCTATTTGTGTTGCGCCGCAACTGCTGCGCTTTCTGCCCAAGCATCCCTTTATTGATGGTGGTGCAAATCAAACCACAATTTCGGCGGCTCCTTGGGGCAGTGCTAGCATCCTTACGATTTCATGGGTTTACATTGCCCTCATGGGAGCGAAGGGATTGAAACTTGCCACCGAAGTAGCCATTCTCAATGCCAACTATATGGCACAGCGTCTCGCGCCCCACTATCCCATCCTTTATACGGGTAAAAATGGCTTAGTTGCCCATGAGTGCATTATCGATTTGCATAACTGTAAGGCGATCGCAGGTATTGAAGTTGATGACATTGCCAAACGGCTAATGGATTACGGCTTCCATGCGCCCACGATGTCTTGGCCAGTGGGTGGCACAATGATGATCGAGCCAACGGAGAGCGAGTCGAAGGCAGAACTCGATCGCTACTGTGAGGCGATGATTGCGATCAAGCAAGAAGTAAATGCGATCGCCTCTGGAGAAATGGATAAGCTCGATAATCCACTCAAAAATGCTCCTCACACGGCTGAAGCACTCCTCGCCGATGATTGGCACCACAGTTACAGTCGCAATCAAGCTGCCTATCCTGCGCCTTGGCTGAAGGAACATAAGTTCTGGACAAGCGTAGGTCGGATCGACAATGCCTATGGCGATCGCAATTTCGTTTGTTCTTGTTTGCCGCTCGAGGCTTACGAGTCGTAACTGTACTAACGCACAAAAGTGTGACTACAAAGTACATAAAGCCCAGATAAAATTTAAAAAGCGGCGCGAAGCGCCGCTTTTTAAATTTTATCTTTACCACTCAAAGCCTACATAGGCTGGACTGACTTCCCGACAAAAGACAAGAGAAATGGCGTAGCCATTTCTCTGTCTGAAATTAATTATTCGCTGACAACTTAACCACTTCTGCCGCACACATCTTGCCTGAGAGGGTCGCGCCTTCCATGCTATCGATGTAGTCCTGCATCGTGTAACTTCCTGCCAAGAAGAAATTGGGAATGGGAGTCGCTTGAGATGGTCGGAAAGGGTCTTTGCCTGGGGCTTCGCGATAGAGGGATTGCGCGAGTTTGACCACACTTGACCAAGTGACATTTAACTTATGAGAAGAAGGGAAAATCTCATGGACTTGAGCAATCATTTTTTCGACAATTTCATCATTGCTCATTTTGATATAGTCATCCGCAGGCGTAATCACCACTTGCAAAAGCGAACCTTCTCCTTCTTTGTAATAATGAGTCGGGCTAGTAATTGCCAAGTCCGCAAAGGTGGAGAAGTCCACTCTAGTCGCATAGAGCAGATTATCAATATCCGTCACCCAACCATCAAAGCGCAACTGCACCGTAATCACTGGCACGGCATCGAGCTTATAGATATTGTCAAACTGTGACCATGCTCGCCATTTTTCAGGAATAATCCGTTTCACTCCAGGGATATCGACTGCACAAATGTAAACATCAGCATTAACGATTTCTTCGCCTTCTTCTTTCCCAACGATCAGCCCCGTGACACGAGTATCTTCTCCTTCGCCTTCAAACAGAATTTCACGAATGCCACGGCGCAAATGGAACTTGCCGTTCCTTCCTTCAATATACTTAACAATGGGCGCATGGAGAAAGTCATTGGGAGAACCTGCAAGCATTCTCAAAATGGAAGCTTCAGTTCGGGATGCAAAAAACTGGAAGATCGTCAGCATACAGCGTGCGGAGATATTTTCACAGTCGATAAAGCCCAAACCATAGGCGATCGCATCCCACATAATCTCTAAACTCTTCTCAGAGCCACCCATGGAGGTAAACCAATCTTTGAAACTGATATTGTCAAGGGCGCGGATTTGCTTCATCGCCGCTTCATGGTTCAGCAATCCTAGGATCAAAGGACTACGGGCAAGGGCGATCGCATTTTGAATTTTGTCCTTGAGCGGTAACTGCCCTGTGGTCACAAAGGCTTTTAAACCATGAAAGGGTGCACCGCCAAAGTTGCGGAAGTCCAGCGCCGCCTGTGATCCGCCTGGATTTACAAAAATATGCGTGTGCTTTTTGAGTAATAAATTTTCAAAGCCGCCTGTCTTTTGCATTAGCGCAAATAGGTTGTAATAGCAGCCAAAAAATACGTGCAACCCCATCTCGATATGGTTGCCGTCTTTGTCAATCCAACTGCTGACCTTGCCGCCCACAAAAGGGCGCGACTCAAAAAGCTCCACCTCATAGCCCTGTTCGCTAAGTTCGACCGCCGCACTCATACCCGCCAAGCCTGCCCCAATAATCGCTGCTTTCATGTTGATGTTCGACCCTTACTGTCGTTACCTTGTTAAGTTTTGCTTAACATATTGTAATCTTCTTGACAGCGCTTTGCGCTCAAATAAAACCCAAGAATAAATTTAAAAGCGTTGCTTCGCAACGCTTTTAAATTT
>MNZA01000031.1 GCA_001873375.1 Oscillatoriales cyanobacterium CG2_30_44_21 | reverse complement strand
GTTGCTGCCAATAAGCATGGAATCATGATTACGCCGAACCAGCCTACATATAGCCTGTTGTTGGTGCTGGTGATCCAGTTGCAAAACTGATCCCAGATTGATGCGCTTTCGCGTCTCTGTACTGCTGTGGTCATTGGTTTATAATTGCGGTGAATTAATAATTTATAAGTTAAGCTTTCGCTATGTGATTAATATAACTTTACACAAGCGCTAATGTAAAGCAATCTTAAAACTAATCTACCTTTAGGTTGATCGCCATGTCTGGATATCCGCACCCACAATCTGACTTAGCCCAACGCGATCGCTATATGCAGCAATGTATTGAACTAGCGAAATTAGCCAAGGGGCAAACCGCACCAAATCCAATGGTGGGCAGTGTGATTGTCAAAAATAGGCAGGTAATCGGTAAAGGGTTTCACCCCAAGGCAGGACAGCCCCATGCGGAAGTATTTGCGATTCGTGAGGCTTTACAAACGGGTGAGGACTTGAGCGATGCCACCCTATATGTGAATTTGGAGCCTTGTAATCATTATGGGCGCACGCCACCTTGCTCTGAGGCAATTATTCAAGCGGGGATTGGAAATGTGGTAGTCGGGGCAACTGATAGCGATCCGCGTGTTGCTGGTACTGGTTGCGATCGCCTAATCCATTCGGGGATCAAAGTTACAACTGGCATCCTAGAACAGCAGTGTTTAGAGCTAAATGAGGCTTTTTTTCATAGAGTCAAAACAGGTTTACCCTTTGGCATCTTTAAATATGCGATGACTCTTGATGGCAAAATTGCCACAACCACAGGGCATAGTTACTGGATTACAGGCTCCGAGTCGCGGAGTTTGGTTCACGATTTGCGGGTGGGTTGCGATGCAATTATTACGGGGGGAAATACGATTAGGATAGACAATCCTAATTTGAATACTCATGGATTGAGTGAGCATTGCCCTTTGAGAGTTGTAGTTACTCGCAGTTGCGATCTACCTGATCAAGCAAATTTATGGCAGATTACTGACAGCGAGAAAACTTTAGTAATTACTCTGCCCGATGTGAATTTGGATCTGAAGCAAAAATTGCGCGATCGCCAAGTGGAAATTCTGGAATTGGCAGATATATCGCCATTAGCCGTAATGCAAGAATTGGGAAGGCGCGGCTGTAATCAAGTGCTGTGGGAATGTGGCGGTAGATTGGCGGCAGCAGCGATTAAAGAAAAAATGGTGCAGAAGGTTTATGCATTTATCGCGCCTAAAATTATTGGTGGCTTTACTGCGCCTAGTCCCATTGATGATTTGGGCTTAGATTTAATGACTGAGGCTGTTGATTTAAAGATGTCGAAGGTTAGTCAAGTGGGTGCAGATTTACTAGTAGTTGGCTACATTTAAACCTCAAAAAGCTAGACATCACGGCTCCGCCGCGATGTCTAGCTTTTTGAGAAGACTAATTCTTAAGCGCAAAAATTCTATTAATTACGTCTTCAACTACGCGATCAGGGGTAGATGCGCCAGAGGTTACGCCGACTTTAATTTTGCCTGAAGGCAGCCAATTGGAAGATTGGGCGATCGCTTGTCCCAAGGGCTTGTGTTCAATTACTTCAGCCGACAAAATGCGATGTACATCATCAATGTGATAAGAGGGCAAATTGCGCTCGATCGCAATCTCTTGTAAGTGAGTCGTATTTGATGAGTTGTAGCCACCAATTACGATCATTAAATCAAGTTCTTCTTCAACAATCTCAAACATGGCATCTTGACGCTCTTGAGTGGCATCGCAGATGGTGTTAAAAGCTAGGAAATGTTGATTGAGGTTTTCCACGCCGTATCTTTGCATCATAGTTTTCTCAAACAGCTTGCCGATCGCTTCGGTCTCTCCCTTGAGCATGGTGGTTTGGTTGGCGACACCGATGCGCTCTAAGTCCAAATCAGGATCAAAATTTGGAGAGGTGGCTTTGCTAAATTTGCTTAAAAATTCTTGGCGATCGCCACCATTCAAAATGTAATTGGCGACATACTCAGCTTCTTGGATATTTAAAACGACTAAATATCGTTTAGCGTAAGAACTAGTGGCGATCGTTTCTTCGTGGTTGTACTTCCCATGCACAAGGGAAGTGAAATCTGCTTTTTTATGTTTCTCAACGCGATTCCATACCTTTGAGACCCAAGGACAGGTGGTATCGACAATTTTGCTGCCGAGATTATCCAATAGCTGGGTTTCCTGAACGCTTGCCCCAAAGGCGGGCAGAATCACGACATCACCTTGACCAACTCCTGAGAAATCTTTTGTACCATTGTTGTCAACTGGTACAAACTGCACTTCCATTTCTTTGAGTTTGGCATTGACTGAAGGATTATGAATAATTTCATTAGTAATCCAAATGCGCTCATTGGGAAATTGAGTACGAGTTTCATAAGCCATTGCCACTGCTCTTTCGACACCCCAACAAAATCCGAATGACTTGGCTAGATAGATGGTTACATCGCCCTCTGAATAGACATAGTTATGTTCGCGAATGGTTTGGATGAGATTGCTGTGATATTGCGATCGCATGGTCGATTCGGCTTCTTCTCCATGTCCAAAGCTCTGGCGAAAATAATTTGGGGATTTGTGCAATGCTCTCCGCATGGCTTGCGTATCGAGCGTATTATCCATGATGATGTGTTGTCCTATTTAATCTTGCTGAAATGATTATATAGCGGTCGCTAGTACTAAAAAAACAGAA
>MNZA01000076.1 GCA_001873375.1 Oscillatoriales cyanobacterium CG2_30_44_21 | reverse complement strand
GCCGCCAGTCAATTCTTGGTTTTTATATGTCCTAAGACAAATGACTATAGCTTAAATTTTTTCTCGAAACTGTGAAAGCTTATGACAATTGCCGCCTAAACAAACCAAGAGAAGCATTAAAAGCGCTGCTTTGCAGCACTTTTAATGCTTCTCTTCTGATTTGGGTTTAGGCGCAAAGCGCTGCGAGTTATACCAAAACTTCTTCTGGGATGCTAATCAACTTTAAATGTTGCTTAATATCCAGCTTTAGCTTGTGAAAATCTGACTTATGTAAAGTCAAAACATCATCAATCGAATAAACCTCAACAATCTCATCTCTCCCCTTTGCGTGGAAGTCGCCCAGCCGCACAGGTCGCCAGCGATCGCTTAGCCCCAAACGCACCGAGTCCGAAAATACCAAAAACCGATTTAACTGTCGCGTCATCGCCTCAATTCGGGACGCAACATTTACCGCGTCCCCAATCACTGTATATTCTTTTTTGAGGTAAGAGCCAATATTTCCCTCCAAGACCGTTCCTTTTGATAGACCAATGCCCACATAAAGAACCCGCAAGGGGCTATCAGGGGGAGCTTGATTTCTTAATATTTCTAGCTCCGCCAAAATATCCAAGCCTGCATCCAGAGCCGCATCAGCACAGTTACCATCAAAATAAGCCATCACACAATCACCAATAAACTTAGTAACTTCTCCCCCCCGACCTGCGATCGCCTTAGTGCAAATGGTGAAAAATTCATTGAGCAAATTAACAACTTCAGTTACCTGCAAGCGCTCCGTGATGCTGGTAAAGCTAATAATATCGGTGAAGAAAATGATTTTATCAGTGTAGCGAGGCGCTAGGGCGAGGGGATTGATCCCACTTTCGATCGCCTGTAAGACTTCCGATGGTGTATAGCTTGCCAAAATGCGATGGGACTCGCCCAAGGTTTGCAGCAGGATTTTAATTGGCTGCAAGAGCATATCGTTATTTTCGTCGAGGTCAATTACTTCCATTGACCATTCAGGAAACTGTCTATGCAAGACGTTGCGTTCCGACTTCAGACACAGGATTTGATCATGGCGATCGTCGCTTAATATCCTTTTGTAAACGTTGTTTATACGTTTCTCTTCACCTTCTAAGATCTGAAAAAAGATGCCCCCACAGCAAAGCAATACCCCAGTAATTCCATCCCTAGCATTATTTGTCTGAGACACTTTACCAATATTCTCAACTTCCTTTTTGGTAAGCGGTCTCGAAAAAGTACTTATGTACGAGAGCCTTTTCATAAAATTTTATTATTTAATCCAGAAACATACCGAACAACAAACTATTTACCAAACTAGCAAGACCCACCACTTTACTAGCTGTTCTGCTGCCTCAATGATTAAAGGCGCAAATCGCCGCTAATCACTGGAGTTTAATTTCAACTAATACTAGTTTCCTAAATAAGTGTTATGGAATATATCAGCAATATTGCGTAGAATATCAATCTTTTGATTTTCGCTAATCAGAACCGACAATATTTTTACTTATTTAATTTGAACAGAGCAACGCGTCATAACTAGCCTTAAACCCCTCCTTTTGCAAAGCTAGCACTGTACTTTCCTCATCCTGCACCCAAAATTGATTGCCCAACCTCACTAACTTTGGCAGATATTCGATCGCGGCGATGACGGGGATTTTCCCAGATCCCTCAGAGTCATTTTTGCCATAGCCAGAGTTGTAATTAGGATTAGGATTTAGAGCCGTTTTGAGTTTCTGCAAGACTTGGCGATCGCTTGCCTGTTCACGAGTCAATTCTATTCTAATCATTCTCACCGACTCAATTGGCTGCATATCCTCAACAATCAACTGCGTCTGCTCATCGCGCCGATCAATTTTGCCCCACACCATTAGGCGTTTGTCTTTTTCAAGTAAATGTTTTACCTTGTCAAAGGTTTTTGGGAAAATAACTGCCTCGGTACTGCCAGTTAGGTCTTCGAGTTGCAAAATTGCCATGCGATCGCCTTTTTTGGTGACGACTTCTTTGATATCTAGGACTAGAGCGATCGCCGTTACGACCTTAGTTTCAAACGAGTCGGGAATATCACAGAGGCTAATCGGAGCCATGAGCCTAGCTGATCGGCTAACCACGCTCAGAGGATGATCAGAAATATAAAATCCTAATAATTCTTTTTCTAGCCTTAACTTTTCTTGAGAAGAATAGTCCTGTACCCTAGCCGTCGTTGGCACAACATCGACCGTGGCGGTGTTGTTAGTTTCGCCAAAGAAATCAAAAATATTGCCCTGCCCCGAAGCTTTTTCCCTAGCGCGGCGCGATGACCACTCCATCGTGATGTCTAGATCTTTGATCAACTGATGGCGATTTGGCTCCAATAAATCTAGCGCCCCTGTTTGAATGAGAGCTTCTAACGCCTTTTTATTTAGCGATCGCGAATCAAGACGACTGCATAAATCCGCAAGCGATGTAAACACGCCGCCCTCCTGCCTTGCCTGTAAAATTGCCGCGATCGGTCCCGCCCCCAAATTTTTGATCGCCGCCAGTCCAAATAAAATTCGCTGATCTCTAGGAGTGAAGTCTTCGCCAGAGCTATTAACATCGGGCGGCAATACCGCAATTCCCATGCTGCGGCAGTTGGCAATGTATCGCTGGACTTTATCTTGATCGCCACTAATCGAGGACAGCAAAGCTGCCATATATTCCACAGGGTAGTTAGCCTTTAGGTATGCAGTCTGATAGGTGACATAACCATAGGCAACGCTGTGAGATTTGTTAAAACAATTGGAGGCGATGTAACCATTTTCCAGCAAAAAATTATGATTTTTTGCCAAACCAATGTCATAGACAGGCTGTACCCCTAGCGATTTGCGACTAACAATTTTCATTTTTAATTTCCAATCCAGCCCTAAAAATGTTTATAGCGGCGCTTCGCGCCGCTATAAACATTTTTAGGGAATACTCAAATTTTATGGCTCAAAACCTTCTAATTCAGGCACTTCGGCAACTAAATGCACACCTTGGATATAAAGAGAACGACCATACTTGCCGACGTTCTCTAAGCGCAACTTACCGCCTACCTTCTTGGCTTGCACAGCCATATCAATTGCTGCGCCCACTCCTCTACTGACAATTTTGGTCACACCTTCAAAATCCAATACGATCGCCACTAATTTGCGATCAATAAAAGGCTGCACAGCTTGGCGGAAATAAGGAACAGTAGTTACACTCAAAGCGCCATTCAATTTGAGAATAACTTGATCGCCATCAATCTGTTCGTCGATCTTTAATTCATCTTGTAAAAATGAGGAGTGAGTCATGATTGGAGAATGGTTTTGGGAAGAGACAGAAACTTACTCATGCGAACGGTTGTACCTTGATCTGTAGAATCGATTTCCACCTTATCTACAAGGGCTTTGATCATGTGTATACCAAAGCCGCCATTTTTGACACCAATCTCAGATATCAAGTCAAAGTCTGGTGGTGGTACGCTATTAACATCGAAGCCCGATCCACGATCACGAACCTCTACGATCAAGTTGTTTTGTGATGCAAAAACTGCAACTTCCACATCAAAATCGGATGTGCTGTACAAAATCGCATTTACCAAGGCTTCCGTGAGAGCTTGGACGACATCTTGGACAGCATCAGGACTGAACCCCATTTTTGTAGCGAGCGCTTCAACGGCCGCGATGGGAATGTCCTCGATTCCTTCAACGGGTGGAATTGAAATTCGCAGCTTGAGAGGCTTCTCACTCATGGGGAGTCATTCTTTAGCTTTAAATAGCTTTGCCAGATGTAATATACCACAGCTACTTATTCATACTTACAAAACAGATTAATTTTTGTTTCCAAATACAGCGCTTTGCGCTTAATTAAAACCCATAAGAAATTTTAGAAGCGGCGCTCCGCGCCGCTTCTAAAATTTCTTATGGGTAAAAGGCAGCGCTTTGCGCCGCCTTTTATCTGCGATTGCCCCAACTTCTGACGGCTTCGGCGATTGCCGCCATCGATGCGGACGCAATAATTAGCAATACGCTCAAGGCATTGAGTTCGGGTGTAACGCCGCCACTCCGTAGCGATGAAAAGATGGCGATCGGCAAGGTGGTTGCGCCAACTCCTGCGGTAAAGTAAGCGATTACAAAATCATCCATGCTCAAGATAAAGGCAAGTAGACAGCCCGAGACAATTCCTGGTAATAGCTGGGGCAGCATGACTCGCATAAATGCTTGAATTGGGGTCGCACCTAGATCAAGGGCGGCTTCTTCTAATTTGGGATCGATATTGGCAAGGCGACTAGATACAACTACCGAAACGTAAGCGAGACAAAAGACGATGTGGGCAATGACAATTGTGCCAAGACTCAGAGGCAGCTTGAGCGCGGCAAAAAATACAAGGGTTGCCACGGCGATCGCAATGTCAGGAATGATCAGAGGTAAATAAGTCGCGCCTCGGTAGATTTTTTTGCCAGGGAAGTAGTACCGAGCTAGCCCCACTGCGGTCAATGTCCCGAGGACGGCGGATACGGCAACAGAAGTAAAGGCTACTCCCAAGCTGTTACCAAGGGCGGCTAGGAGCGTGGGATTTTGTAAAAACTTAGCGTACCAACTCCATGTAAATCCTGTCCATTGCGAAGGTGAAGGGGATTCATTAAAGCTAAAAATGGTTAGTACGGCGATCGGCAAGTACATATAAAAGAATGCAATCAGGGTATACCAAGTTTGCCAACGTTTAACCACGGGACGATTGATCGGATTGATTTGATTAGCCATCACTTACTACTCTGCGATCGCCATATTTGATTAACAACGCTATCACAATCGTTACTGCCAAAATCAAGACCATACTCAAAGCGGAGCCAAAGCCCTTGTTACTGCCTGCACCCAAAAACTGCAACTCAATAATTGAGGCGATCGTGCGGCTGCCAGGTCCACCGAGTAACTGGGGATTGATGTAGTCGCTGAAGCTGGTAATTGACACGAGGGCTGAACCAGCAATAATCCCTGACGAAACCTGTGGAACAGTTACTTGCCAAAAAGTTTGTTTGGCATTAGCACCCAAATCGGCAGCAGCTTCGAGCAGTCGTAAGTCCAATCGCTCAAGGGATGTAAACAGCACCAAAACCATATAAGGCAAGTAGGTGTAAATCATGCCAATAATCACACCCTCAGCTTTATTTAAAAAGTTGATTCCTGACAAGCCAATGAAGTTCAGAAAAGTGTTCAGTACGCCTGTGGGACGCAAAATGGTGATCCAAGCATAGGAACGCAGCAGCGAAGATGTCCATAATGGCAGGACAAACAGCAGTAACAGGATATTGCGCCAAGATTTGGGGGCGATCACCGCTAGCCAATAGGCGACAGGGAAACCCAGCATCAAGCAAAATCCAGTTGTAATCACGGCGTATAGCAGCGATCGCCAAACCACAACTAGATATATAAAATTGCCGCCCACAAACCTGAACACCTGTTGGTAATTGTCCAGACCAAATTCAGTTTTGCCAAGGGGAACAAAACTCTGAATAAAAATGAAAACTGTGGGGATAATTAAAAATGCAACTAGCCAAAAGCCACTGGGAAATAGCATGGAAAATGGTTCACGCCACTTCATCCTTCTGCTATTCTCACTATTTTTTTTAGTCTCACTCACATTGTTGGCGGTCATAATTACTGGCGGTCGCGGCTAATCATCATTAGAAATAAAGGACTCGGGAGTCCAGTCCTTGCGATCGCAAGTATCGAGATATAGATTCGGCAGAGTCACGACTTTGGTAAGCTCCTGCATTGATATAAGCGCCTCGCCCAGAGTTAGCAAAAAATGCTCCTGGCACATATTGTCTAACACGCGACAGCAAAAACTGATTATTTGCTGTCGATGGAACTGCTGCCACATAGCGAAAAGCCGAGTTTTGACTTTGCTGCGATGTTACTTGTTCATTGCTGGAAAATGTTTGAGGTGCAGCACTGACAAAACTACTAGTGGCGATACTTGAGTTGTCAAAACTGGTGGGGACAATCTGACCTGTGGAGACGAACTGCGAGGAAGACTGCACTAATATCTGAGGCTGCTGCAATACTTCAGACTGGATTAGCTGAGGTTGCACTAATTGAGACTGGGCAAAGTTAGTGGGCTGCTGAATATAGCCAGACTGGACATATCCTGTCTGCAAGACTTGGGTCTGTGGCACAACCGTTTGGGTAACAACTTGGCGCAATTCAGGAACCATTACCTGTTGCCAACGGGGTACTAAAACCTGTTGGGTTTGTACTTGCGGAACGACAGTATTAGTGGTGATCTGTTGGTATTGGGGCTGATTGGTATAAGTGATCGCCTGCTGCGGGACTGAGTTAAAGGTTGAACTAAGAACCTGTTGTGGCTCTGGCTGAATCACCACCTGTTGAGGCGAGGGTAAGGGCGAAACTACAGCTGAATTTTCAGGGAAGGGAACTGGAACATTACTTTCTTTGCCGCCTGAAGCTCGAAAATACTTTTGAGCAGAAAGTCCAGACTGCTGCAAGGCGAAGGCGAGAGTGTCGGCACTGCTTTCAGATCTAAATGTCCCTGCTTGCACTATCGGCTGGTCATTAATCTTAGTCGGGAAAGCGGCGGGTGAAACTGCTCGCACTCTTTGTAAGGTCGCAGGATCATTGCCTGCAACAAAAACCACAAACTGAGCGGATGCGGACTGCGCGATCACGGTTGAGGCGATCGCGGTTGTTCCGAGAATACTTAATCTTTTGAGCCAATCCATAGCAGTACATCCCCACAGTTGAATGTAATAAGGGTTAAGTTTAACTCAACTCGACAAATTGATGTTTTTTATAGTCAAACTATAATTTTCCTGAGCAAGTTAACCACACAAATGACTATATGTGCAATCTCATTTAGCTAGCTAAACCAATATTTAGAGTTGTAGCGCAACCCTAAATATTGGTTTGAAAAACTTATGATCTTGGCAACGCAAAGCGCTGTAACTTTAGTTAAAAGTGAAAGGAGCAAGTTTATGGAAAAAGTTAAGGCTGTATTGAATGTGGCGATTTTTGTGGTTTTAGCGGGATTTATTGGTTTAGAAGTCTGGAATTTGGTTGCCCATTTTTTAAAATAAAAAAGGTAAGGGCAATTCATAAATTGCCCTTACCAAGAATTAGAAGTGCGGCGCTTCGCGCCGCACTTCTAATTCTTGAGTGGGAAGATATTATTAAGGCTTAGGTGGGGCAACTCTAATTTCTGAATAAAACTTAGAAGAACTGACCACCCGATCTGATGTGAAATTGGTTTGAACTAAGGTGGCAACTCGAAACCTCAGATTAGGATTGCCATACCAAACCCGTTCTTCGATCAACCCTTGATCTGTGATCGTCTGAATGCTCAAGGATTCATCTTCAGCAAACTCATAGTTACCCTTAGCGTAATCCGTTAAAATCAAGCCCTTGTTAGCATTTAACGGGTCAGGAACCGCCACAAATAAACTTTTCCCCTTGGGCTTATTGCTGCTTAAGGACTCTTCTTCCCATGACAACTGCATGGGTTGAGTTGAGGCGATCGCCTCAACATTATATTTTTGACAGATCGCCAATACTTCAAGATGATCGCCACTCAAAGCAATAATGTCAATAACAGAACGAATGTCACTGCCATTTTCCTGACTAAATTGATGATCACTGCGTTGCGATCGCCAGCGACCGACAAAAAGCTCAAGAAATTGATGAATGTCCATTTATGAAAAGCTAAATTTAACATATATCTAAACCATATCAAACAAAGAGGGCGCATAGCGCCCTCTTTGTTTTGATATGGAATTCTTTTAAAGGCTTGCAACGCAAGCCCTTAAAGCCGCTTTTAGCGGCGAGGAACTAGACGCTCGTAGTCGAGGTTTTGCGCCGATACTGGGGGCAAATTGACAGGGGTTGCATTAATGCTGCGAGCCATAGCCAAGAAGTTAGATGGATCACCATTCTTAGGCTTTCTGTCGGTGGCGACATAGCTGCGAACTGTATTTTGCCAGATTAGTTGAGGGAAGCCCAACTGTTTACGGTGGTAAGCATCGTAGCGAGGAGACTTGAGGTTGAAGGGCATTTCACCGATTCTTTGGCTAGGCAAAATGCGACGACGTTGGTAAGGCAAGATGTCATCACCAAAAGCTTCCAGATATTCGTCACTGTCAAGCAATGCATCGATAAATCCTTCGATACCCTTGGTTGCAACCACAATTGACCACGCGATCTTTTCTTTTTCGCTGTATACATCGCGACCGAGGACGCGCTGCACAGTTTGCTCAACAAAGCGATAATTACTGTTTTTGTCGTAAAAACTGCTTCTGTAGGTTTTAGAAAGAATTAATCCACGCACAAACTGTCTGACGGTGATGAAGCCAGAGCGTAATTGTGACTCTAGGAAGATCTCGCGATCGCTAGCGAAGGCATGGAAGAAAATTTGACGGTAAGCCGCCGCAATTAGCTCGTCCATATCGGTGGGGGAGAGCAGATTGGCGGTGCTGGTGGGGGCTAGCACGTTGGCAGCACTGTAGATGCGAGGACTCTCATCGCTACCGACTGTAAAACCAGCAACACGAGTATTTTGTGATGCTGGGGCATAATTTAATAGGGGAAGCGCCACGTTTAAATCTCCAAAAAAATTATCGAAAAGTTATAAAAAATACTTATTCCCATACTCGCTTCGAGGTGATTTCAAATTGTTTTTTGCAAGCCAGCCGAAGGCTGGCTTGCAAAAAACAATTTTGATATGTTCAGCGCCGCAGGCGCTGAACATATCAAAATTGTTTTCATAATGAGAATTACGGCAAAATGAGTTTGGGGCTAAATAAGCTAAATATAATTGTGAGAGGCTAATCTCTAGTCAATGATAGGATAGGCGAAATTAGCTAGTTCTAATTGCTTCACATAAGTTTACTTTTTTTCATGGTTGCTACCCCTAACTATCGCAAGTTTGCCGATCGCTTTTGGACATGGCGAGGATATCAGATTGGCTACTGCGCCGATGGGATCGATAGAGAGCAATCTAGTCAACAGCCCGCCGTACTTCTAATTCATGGCTTCGGTGCTTCCGTCGGACATTGGCGCAAAAATGTACCTGTCCTAGCAGCAGGGGCAAGGGTATATGCGATCGACCTAATTGGTTTTGGCTCATCGGCTCAGCCCAAGCCCAGCGATCTGCCCTATACCTTCGAGACTTGGGGGCAACAGGTGGCGGATTTTATTCAAGAAGTGATCGGCGATCGCACCATGTTGATCGGCAACTCCATCGGCGCAGTGGTAGCTATGCAAGCGGCGATCTATGCCCCTGAGCTAGTAACCAAGACTGTCTTAATCAATTGTTCACTAAGGCTACTGCAAGAACAAAATCAATTGGATCTGCCTTGGTATCGCCGCGTGGGGGTAAAAACTGTGCAGAACGTTTTGGGTGTAAAGGCGATCGCCAAAATATTTTTTGATCAAGTCAGAAATGCTAGAGCCGTTCGCCAAATTTTGTCACAGGCTTATATAGATAAGTCAGCCATCACCGATGAACTGGTGGAAATTTTGCTCAAGCCAGCCCAAAATCCTAATGCTGTTGAGGTGTTTATGGCTTTTGTCCGTTATTCCCAAGGACCTAGACCAGAGGATTTACTGGCGATTTTGCCCTGCGAGGCGATCGTGTTGTGGGGCGATCTCGATCCTTGGGAACCAATTGCCTTGGGTAAAGCGTCTTTTACAGCTTTTAGCTGTGTAAAGCAGTTCATCGCGATCGCCAATGTGGGTCATTGCCCTCAAGATGAAGCCCCTGAAGTGGTTAACCCAATTCTCATGAATATTCTTGTTCAGCAATAAATCATGTTTGTTTGCGATTTGTTGTAATTCATTAACATATCAAGCAGTTTACAAACTTAAACTTAACCTTTTCTTTAACTTTTCTTAACCTTTGCTTTGCAGAAGCAGTTTAGTATCGATCTTGTCTAGTTTGTTTGCTCATCTAACTCAATCATTCGGTGTGGCTGTTCACCTTGACTGTCCATATCAATTGCTTGCTGTAGCTTTGGACGTGACTTGAGTTCACAGTCAACTATTGTAAATTAATCAATTAAACCTAACAGACTCCAATCTAAACAAGAATTATATGATGTCTAAGAAGAATATCAATCGTAACGTGGCAATGTTTGTAGCTGGAGTTACTTTGGCAGCAACTCTAGCTTCCTGTGGTGGTGAGACCCCAACTGCAACAACCACACCCGCAGCAACTGGAGCCGCTCCAACCGCCGCTGCTCCTGCGGCTTCTAACCTATCTGGCAACGTTACCATCGATGGTTCTAGCACCGTTGCACCACTATCTAAAGCTGTTGCTGAAGATTTCGCTAAGGCAAGTCCTGGCGTGAAGGTTCCTGTCGGTACAAGTGGTACTGGCGGCGGATTCAAGAAGTTCTGTGCTGGCGATACTGACATTTCCAATGCTTCTCGTCCTATCAAAAAAGCTGAAGAAGAAGAATGCAAAAAAAATGGCGTGGAATTTGTAGAAATTCCTGTAGCTATTGATGGTTTGACCGTAGTTGTCAACAAAGAAAACACTTGGGCAAAATGTTTGACTGTCGCTGAACTGAAGACCATGTGGTCTCCTGATGCTCAAGGCAAGATCACCAACTGGAATCAAATTCGTCCTGATTTCCCTGATACCAAGCTTGCTTTGCTCGGCCCTGGCGCTGACTCTGGTACTTTTGATTACTTCACTGAAGCCATTAATGGCAAGTCTAAGGTTAGTCGTACCGACTTCCAACCTAGCGAAGATGACAACATCATCGTTAAGGGTGTGCAAGGCGATAAGGGTGGTTTAGGCTTCTTTGGTGTTGCTTACTACGAAGAAAATGCAGCAACTTTAACTGCCCTAGAAATTGATGGTGGTGCTGGTTGTGTTGCACCAACCTCTGAAAATATCAATACTGGCAAGTACAGTCCTTTGTCTCGTCCTTTGTTGATCTACATCAAAAAGAAAGCCTACGATCGTCCTGAAACTAAGGCTTTTGTTGATTTCTACATCGCTAATCAAAGCAAGCTGGCTAAGGAAGTTGGCTATGTAGCTCTTCCTAGTGCTGCTGATGCCTTGATTGCTGAGCGCATCAAGACTGGTAAGACTGGTTCAACCTTCCACGATGCCAAGGCTGGTACTCCGATCATTGATTTGTTGAAGTAATCTTGATTTAGTTTTGAGCAAAGCCCTCCTATCTGATGGAGGGCTTTGCCTTTTGATGTACTTGATTAGGAACCCTTATGACAAATCCTGTAATTCCCCCTCCAGTCGAAGATCTCGATCTTTATCAACGAGCTGATCGCAACATTCGGGAAAGTGCGATTGGTTATGCCCTACTGCTAGCCGCTACTATTTCTGTATTCACTACCGTTGCGATCATCTACATCCTTGCGTCAGAAACAATTAACTTTTTTGGCAATGTTAGCGTTGGTGAGTTTTTGTTTGGCAAAACCCTCGCAGATGGTAGTTACAGTTGTAACTGGACACCTCAGTTCGCGACTAAAGAATTTTGTATATGGCCCACGGTCAATGGCACACTCATGGTGGCTGTAATTGCCATGATTTTGGCAACACCTCTTGGCTTGGCAACAGCGGTCTACCTTTCTGAATATGCCTCACCCAGAGTCGGTAAGCTACTAAGACCTGCGATCGAGCTTTTAGCTGGTGTACCTACTGTTGTATATGGCTACTTTGCCCTTAACTTTGTCACCCCTTTTCTTGAAAAATTTATTCCTGGACTTAATGGATTTAACTCATTGAGCGCTGGGTTAGTTATGGGTGTAATGATCATCCCGACGATCGCCTCGGTTAGTACCGATGCCATGGTCGCTGTCCCATTGGCGCTGCGAGAAGCCGCCTTTGGACTTGGCTCTACCCGCAAAGAAGTATCTCTTCAAGTGGTTTTGCCTGCGGCTCTGTCGGGAATTTGTGCGGCAATTATTTTGGGTATATCCCGTGCAGTCGGTGAGACAATGATTGTGGCGATCGCCGCAGGACAAAGTCCTACTTTAACCCTTGACCCTAGACAAACCGTTGGCACGATGACCGCTTACATCGCCCAAGTCGCTAAGGGTGACTCGCGCGTAGGCAGTGTGGAATACCAAGCACTTTTTGCGGTTGGTACGACCCTATTCTTGATCACCCTTGCACTCAATATTATCAGTAAGACGATTAGCAAACGCTTCCAAGAAACTTATGAGTAAAGGTATAGACATTTTAGAATCCAGCGATATTCAAGCTGGATCTTCAAGATTCGATTCCCGATTAGATTCCAGAAATTTCTGGGGCAAGGTATTCGCTTATTTTTGTGTTTTTTCTGCCTTCTTCGGACTAGCTGTACTTGCCTTTTTGATTTTTGATGTTAGTTCTGATGGCGCTAGTCGCCTTAATGGTGAACTGTTTGCCAACTTCCCATCCCGTCGTCCTGAAGAGTCTGGCTACAGGGCTGCAATCTGGGGATCGGTATGGATGCTCGCTTATGTTTTACTGTTAGTAATTCCCATCGGAGTCAGTTCCGCCGTTTACTTGGAAGAATATGCTCCCAAAAACTGGTTGACTGACATAATTGACTTAAATATTTATAACTTAGCTGGTATTCCTTCGATTATTTATGGATTGCTGGGCTTAGGAATATTTGTGCAAGGTGTCTTTGGCGGTCGTTCAGTTTTATTAGCTGGAGTGCTGACAATTACCTTACTGATTTTGCCACCAGTTATTGTGATTTCTAGAGAGGCAATCAGATCAGTACCCCAGTCAGTGCGGCAAGCCTCCTATGGGGTCGGTGCGACTAAGTGGCAAACTATTTCTAACCACGTTTTGCCTGCGGCTTTGCCAGGGATCATGACTGCGGTAATTATTTCTTCATCCAGAGGGATTGGCGAAACTGCACCAATCGTAGTCTTGGGCGCAGGAACAGTTTTGTTTGATCCCAAAGCAGCCCCGATTAACTTTGGAGCCTTGTTTAGTGGTAGATTTGGAGATGTATTCACTGATACATTATGGTCAAACGACAACTTTTTCTCAGTGTTGCCTTACCAAATCTATGAGTGGGTGGGCGATCCTAGAGCAGACTTTCAAACCTTGGCTTCCGCAGGGATCATCGTTTTGTTGGCTTTGGTTTTGGGTATGAACCTTCTGGCTATCTTCATCCGCAACAAGGTTAGTTAATAGTTAACCATTTCAAATTAGTGCGTATTTTGATGAAGGATAAATAATTACAGGTCATTGATAATGAATGCAAGCGACGGACAATCTTCTGGAAACCAAGCCATTTTGGTAGCTGATAACGTTAATGTTTTTTATAGCTCTAACACTCCTGCGGTAGCTGGTGTATGCTTAGAAGTCTTGAAAAATCAAATTACAGCCTTTATCGGACCATCAGGCTGCGGTAAAAGCACAATTTTAAGATGTTTTAATCGTCTTAATGACTTAATCGAAGGCGCAAGGGTTAAGGGTTCCATTACCTTTAATGGCATCGACCTTTATGATCCCAAGGTGGACGCTGTAGCCGTGCGCCGCCACATCGGTATGGTGTTTCAGCGCCCTAACCCTTTCCCCAAGTCCATTTATGAAAATATTGCCTTTGGTCCTCGGATTAATGGCTTTAAAGGCAATAAGTCCGAGATGGATGACTTAGTTGAAAAGTCTCTGCGCTCAGCCGCAATCTGGGATGAGGTTAAGGATAAGCTCAAGGAAAGTGGGCTAGCTCTATCTGGTGGTCAGCAGCAACGTCTATGTATCGCTCGGGCGATCGCCGTTGAGCCACAGGTAATTTTGATGGATGAACCCTGTTCGGCACTTGACCCAATTTCTACTCTTCGCATTGAAGAACTAATGCAGGAACTCAAGCAAAAATATACGCTGGTAATCGTGACCCACAATATGCAACAGGCTTCGCGATCAGCCGATATGACAGCTTTCTTCAATACTGAGCTTGCTGACAATGGTAAGCGTATGGGTAAACTGGTGGAAATTGACCGCACCTCGGTAATTTTCAGCAGCCCCAAACAAACCGCAACTGAAGAATACATTAGCGGTCGTTTTGGTTAAAGACAATTGGCGGCGCAATGCGCCGCCAATTGTCTTTATTTGCTATTAATGGCGGCGCATTGCGCCGCCATTAATATTTTTGGGTTTGACAGTTATACTTTTAGGACTTACGCAAAGCAACGCATTGTAAGGGCAGTTCATGAATTGCCCTTACAATGCAATACGGCTTTCAAGTCATTTTTGCGTAAGTCCTAACTTTGAACTTTAAGTCAAACTATGCCAAACCTCCTATTTGCTGCTCTTGGTGGCGTATTAATGGGGTTAACTCCTGACCCATACAGTCAATGGTGGTGGGCTTGGATTGCCCTCGTGCCTTTATGGTTAGTGATCCAAAAGCTCAAGGTAAAAGAGGCGATCGCAGCAGGAGTAGTTTGGGGCTGTTGCTATCACGGTATGGCGTTATTTTGGATTACATCGGTGCATCCTTTGGAATGGATGGGTGTGCCTTGGTGGTCTAGCTTGGCGATCGCAACTCTAGTTTGGATATTGATCACCGCATGGGGAGCGGTATTGTCGGGTCTATGGGCGGGAAGTATGGCATTTTTTACGCAAGGATTAAATGTACCAAGTCGGATTGTGATTGCCTGTGCGGTTTTTAGTGGTTTAGAAATTATTTGGAGTTGGGGACCTCTTTATTGGACAGCTTTGGGATTTACTCAGAGTCCCCATGACCTGATGTTGTTGCAAGTTAGTCGCCTTTCAGGACAGCAAACCATGACCTCGGCGATCGTGGCGGTGAATGGGCTAATTGGCGAGACAATATTGCAAAAGCCTTGGCGAAGTAGCTCTAATTCTTCGATTTTGAACAGAATCAAACAGTGGCGCTATGCGATCGCGGCTTTGTTATTAGTATTAGCAATGGCAGCCTATGGATTTTGGGAAATGGATGGCGATCGCCTGGCTCTTGGCAATGGACAAGCGATTAAAGCAGGAATTATTCAGGGTAACTTTCCTAATCCTTTAACAGTTAAGCCAAGAGGTTGGGAAATCGCATTAAATAACTACACCAATGGTTATGAAAAACTAGCGCAGATGGGCGCAGAGATGATCGTTACGCCTGAGACTGCGTTTTCAACTCTATATCCAGACTATAGTCCGCGCCGTGAACTATTTGATCGAGTTGTCGAGAAATATCGTGTACCCGTTTGGCTGGGCGGTTTTGGCAAAACTCGCAACCCTAATACAGAAGATCCTAATAATTACACTAATAGCCTATTTCTGATCAATGGCTCCGATCAAATTTTGGGGCAATACGATAAAGTTCGCCTTGTTCCGATTGGTGAATATATTCCCCTCAAACCACTTTTGGGAAGCTTAATTAAACGGCTGTCTCCTTTGCGTGGCGAAGTTGACGCAGGATCGACTGAGCAGTTAGTCGATACACCTTGGGGTCGCTTTATTGTGGGGATTTGCTACGAGTCAGCATATCCCGCCACCTTCCGTTTTCAAACTGCGGCGGGCGGAAGATTAATCTTATCTGCTTCCAATAATGCCCACTTTGCCGCCTATATGTCGGCGCAACACCATGCTCAAGATGTAGCCAGAGCAGTTGAGAGCGATCGCTGGGCAGTCAGAGCCACAAACACAGGCTATTCAGGTTTTGTCGATCCCAATGGTCGTACTGTCTGGCTGTCGAATGTGAATACTTACGAAACCCATATGCAGACTGTATATTTACGAGACACTAAGACCCTGTATGTCATGTGGGGAGACTGGCTTACGCCTTTGCTATGCTTGACTGGCGCAGCAGCTTACACTGTTTCGCGCTTACAAAAAAATACAACTATGTTCAATCCAACGCACTAAGAGAATAACTTTAAAAGCGTTGCGAAGCAACGCTTTTAAAGTTATTCAATGCACCTTTGCGCGAAGCCTATCATCAAGTTGATCTGCTGGAGTCAACCTAGCCGCCGCTATCGTTTTGGGTTTAAACCACTTCCTTGAGCATCCAAAATCCTGCAAAATGCTCCATATCAGGGCTAGTCTGCACTGCCAAAAAATGAAAACCTTGAGACTCCTGCTTAGACTTCTCGAAACTCAGACCCTGCGCGATCGCCTCTTGATCTTTTGGTGATTGCAGATTGGATAGTACCCATCTCGCATCCGCACTTGCCTCAAGCTGCATTTGCATCCGATCACCAAAGGTGCGATCGGGTAATAAATTACGCTCAAACTTGATAAATACAGGATCAACCCCCGACATCCAAGCTGCTAGCGCTGTCGCCCTAGCCGAGATGATAATAATGCCTGAAATAATTGTGTCAGGGTCAAGACGACTAATATCGACTAGCTCACTAAAATCCATTGACCATTCCTCAGCGTCAGCAAAATCTCCCGCTTTTAGAGATACTAAGATCCAACGCTCGCCCATCAAGGCATCGGGGACAGGCTTAGGATCTTGGGCTGCTAATACTTTTAATGGTAATGGGTTAGGATCAACCGCTTGAAAGCCATCGCGATTGGGATAAATGCTTGTCATCCGCTCGGCTAGCCATGTGGACATGGTAAATACTCGCCGCGAGGCTTGCCCTGTGATCCCCGCCAGCTTGCAGCCCCGCATGATAATGTTGGTCATGCTAGGGCGAAAGAAGCGAATCTTAATCGGGGTATCGCCAACGGATTCCACACATTCAGCAAGCTGGTTGGCTAACCATTCTGAGTTAACTTCTGTGGATGGGCATTCGCGTACCCACTCAAACTGGCGATCGCGATCGCAGATGAGCAACTCCCAAATTTTCTTGTTATTGTTATCCAGCAAAGGACGGGAATAAAAATCTAACTCCCAAATATTCGACATAAATAGTTATAGCTCGTTAAAGTTTTGTGTAATAAGCCCAAGAATCGCATGGCGGCGCGGAGCGCCACCATGCGATTCTTGGGTTTGAGAAAAGTACAAAGTGCTTAAACAAGAAAGAGGTGCAAACATAGTTTGCACCTCTTTCTTGTTTAAGCTAATTCAATATCTAGCCTTCAACAGTTACCTTGCCAGCCATACCAGCGCCACGGTGGGGAGAGCAGTAATAAGAAAACTCACCAGCTTCGTTAAAAGTAGACTCAAACTCAGCTTTAGGCTTTTGGGCTAACTTCTTGTGAGATAGCTCTTCGTGACCTTCAAAAATAACGTTGTGGGGGAAAGCCTTATTATTGACCCACTTGACCGTATCACCCGCTTTGATCGTGACATTTTTAGGTTCAAATACGAGTTGTCCCTTATCAGAACCCATCTTGACGACTACAGTGTCCGCCGCCGCAGGGGAAGCGGTGATGAAGAAACTACCAACAACAAATAGCAAACTAGCGATCGCGAGACCGCACTTTTTGACAAAAGAAGAGATATTCATAATTGATTATTAACTAAAATTCAACTGAAATTGCGATTAAATACATTAGACCCAATCCAGAAGATTAGTGAAGGCGAGACGCACCGCTACTAATCTTTTAGGTAAGATTGGCGATAGCTACGGGTGCTTGGACTAAAAGCACATATTTCTTAATAGTATATCTTGCCACCGCCCCAGCCAATACCTTTGACTTTGGGTTCATAGAGAATGTAACCTGCAATCAACTTGAGGTCATTGTCACTTAGTCCGCGCATGGTGGGGAAAATATCAGTACTCTTAAGACTGGGGTGTACGTCATAGATTTCGGTCACACCATCATAGGTGGTGGGCTTTTTCATATAGTCCACTAGAGCCAGTATGTTGTTACGCACAGGATAAGCACCAGCGAGGGCTTCAGGTGACAGATTGACGCTAGGATTGGTCAGGGTCGTGCCGCCGAGGTGGCAGTTAGCACAGGTATTGGCAAATAACTTTTTACCCTTAGAAATGTCTTTTTGAGTTAAGACAATATTTGTAACTTCGTTCAGAGGAACGGTACGCAGTTCGATCGGAATTTCTGCGGCGCTGACGCTAGGTGTGAAAAACTGAAAAGCGATCATCACCAAGGCGATCGCCGCAGCTACATATTTAAAATAATTTCTATTCATAATTACGGAATAACTTAATTTATCTAAGTTTATCTAAATTGGGAGAATTAGTATGAGAATTTTGGGCTTCTGATGCCATAATCACCGCCTTTGCATCTTCCAACGCAAGTTTGGTTTCGGCATCTTGGTAGGCGATCCCTAGGCGATCGCATAGATCAAACACAAACTCAAGTGTGAGTTTATAGTCTTCGGCGATCTCGGCGATCGCATAATCAGCAAAGCCCATAGCAATAATTAAATTATATTTAGTTAATTCTCTAGGTTAATTCTAAAGATGTTTGTGCTATTTTCCCATGCAAACCCAAAAAGAAAAGGCGGCAACCTTTGCCGCCTTTTCTTTTTGGGTTTGCTACAGCGCTTGGCGCTGACTCAAAACCCAGAGACTACTGATTGTCGGCGCTTCGCGCCGATAATCAGTAGTTATTTTGCCCGCTACGCGGGCGGAATAACTAAACTAATACAACTCTGGCATCGGATAAAGCGCATAACCGATTAACTTCACCACTAAGCCGACTATCAAACTACTGGTGGTCACAGTTCCAAATATTATGGCAATGGTTTTGGTTGGCAGTTCTGTATAGCTAAGCTGCTTGCCAACTAATGTAATTGCTCCCGCGATCGCCCCAATTACCATGTTCAGCAACCAACTTGATGGGTATTGCAAAATCAACCATGCAGCTTGCGCCCCAAAGATCACGGTAATTAAGGTGGCGGCGATCTCGATTAGAGAGAGTTTTTTGGAGGCATCGGACTGATAGCGCACTTCTTGAAATCCAAGTAAATATATTGCTAAGCAGGTTAAGGCGGTGATCGCCGCCGCATTAAAGCTAGTTTTTAGATATACCAAGACCACCATCGCGATCGCGGCGAGTAGCCCCCCTAAACTCTGGGGTATTGCCAGAGCCGCTAGCACCGCGATCATTAATAATATGGTTGCTTCAAAATATTTATTAAATTTGAGCATTGAGCCTAGCTCACCACCCAAATATCTATAGGCGATCGCGATCGCGCCTAAAGATATTAGAAGGCGATATTCAATCTCGATTTTGCCGACTTTGAGAACCATAAACTGCCACCAGTTTGTTGATTGTGACTAATTATAAAGCCCAAGAGAGATTTGCAAGGACACTCTCTGTAAGATTTCAGCTACGTTATGAGTAACTTTTCAGAATGAAAACTTAACTCAAGTATGAGTAACTGTGAACAACACAAAAATGAACAGTTTGCGAAAAATAGGAGGGAGTAACTGCATTCTTAGTCAGTACTCTAGCGTGAGAATCACAGATTAAAAATCTGCGTCATCCCATAATCCATTTAATCCGTGATTCTAATTTTTTCTGTGATTAAAAGCCCCAGAGATTAAGAGTTGATCTAAGATGAGATCTTAATCTCTGGAATTTATTTTTTCAAGGATAGAAACCGATGACTGTCACCACAACCCGAAAGTTGACCTTTGAGGAATATCTCACCTATGCAGATGGCACGGACAAGCGCTATGAATTTAACGATGGAGAGTTGATTGAGGTGAGTCCAGCGTCGGTATTTCATAATGATTTGATGATGTTTTTTGCATTCTTCTTGCAGTCAGCAATAAATCAATTTAATCATCCATACTGCGTTCGGGTTAATAGTACCGAAATATTTAACGGCAAAAGAACGCGCCGCCCTGATGTCTTGGTGATGACTCTCGCTCAGAAAAAAAGCTTAGGCAATCAGCCAGATATTTTATACGAGCCATGTTTGCTGGTCATTGAAATAGTTAGCCCAACCTGTCGTACCGTCGATACTATTGAGAAGCGTCAGGAATATGCCGAATTGGGGATTCTTGAATATTGGATTGTGGACTTTTTACTAGGAACTTTTGCAGTACTGACTTTGGTAGATGGAATTTATGAAGAGAAAATTTATCGAGATAGCGAAGCGATCGCCTCTGATATTTTTCCTAACATTTCGCTATCAATGGGGCAAGCAATGGCAAGTATGTAAATATTAGATCAGCGCAAAGCGTCATATATTAAAACTTAGGCGGGTAAGCACAAACTGCGATCGCAAGGAAATTAGGATGTCCGATCCCAAGGGTAATTCTCAAAACAACAATCTCAATGATGTTGAGAACCTGTTACTCTTGCTAGCTGACCTTAGTATTGTTGAAACAAAAGTAAAACCTGAAAGTCGCGGCTATCTAGCTGATTTTCCCAGTTTATTGGATGAACTTCCCTTTCTCAGGGATATTCCATCCCTTGCAGAGCAAAATTCTATTAGTGAAAGGGCAGAAAAATATGCTCAACCAAATAATCGGTTTACAAAGTCAGAAACACCTAAATCAATAGAATCTGGAGATCGACAAGAAGCGATCGCCGCTATTCAGAACTTGATCTTAGGAGATTTTGCAGCACCGACAAGTCTATCTCTCCCAATCAAAGATCCAGATTCTGAAACATCGCTGGAAGATGATCGGGCGATCCATATGTTGCAAGATATTTTGGTATCGCCCGAACTAGAAGACTTGCGAAGTTTTAAGATTTCTGTCGAAAAGAAGCTGGGAATAGTTGAAGATCAAGTCAATAATCCTGAACTGCTAGACAAAATCGAAGGATTAGAAAGTCTGCTCCAAAATGCTTCCCAAAGTCTTAATAGTCTTAGTTCTAATCTCACTTCCATTAGTAATGAGCAGAACAATATTCCTAAAGAAATTGCGGAAGTCAGAAAACGCATTGCCGAATTAGAATATTTAATTAATCAGCCTGATCAATTGATTAAGCTATTGCTGCCAATTATTGCGGAATTGCTGAGCCTCAAAGCTAGTCAATCGGCAACGGAAATGAGTCAGGCGATCACGCCAATTATTGCGGAGGTGATTTTTGAGCGATCGCAATTGGATCAAGTTGCCATGAGCCGCGCCATCGCTGACCTCCTGCCCCAAGCCATTAGCGAACAAATTCGTAATAGTCCTGATCAAATCGCTAAGGCGATCGCCCCTGAGGTTGGCGCAGCCATTCGTGAACAAATTCGCCTTGATCGCGATGCCATCATCGATGCCCTCGCCCCAGAAATGGGTTCGGCAATCAAAAAACAAATCGTCCTCGAAAGAGACTCCATGGTCGATGCCCTCTATCCCGTGATCGGCAATACGATCGCCAAATACTTTGCCGAAGCAATTCGCTCCATCAATGAAAAGGTGGAGCAGACCTTTAGTGTCGAAGGAATGCAGCGCAAACTTCGCGCCAAAATGCAAGGAGTTTCCGAAGCCGAGTTAATTCTTCAAGAATCAGTTCCCTTTGAAGTACAAGCGATTTTCTTAATTCACAATCTTTCAGGACTGGTGATGATTGATATTCAGCGCAGTCACCTCGATGAAACAATAGAACCAATTGATTCAGATATGTTGGCAGGGATGCTCACGGCGATTCGCAGCTTTGCCAGTGAATGTATGTCGCGATCGCAAGAAAATACGGAACTAGATGCGATCAACTATAGCGGCTCCAAAATTGTTTTAGAGGTGGCGGGATATTGCTATCTAGCGGTGATTATTCAAGGTGAACCGAATCACCAATTTATCAATCGGATTCGAGAATTATTTGGGCGCATTGTTCAGAATTATGGCGATCGCTTTAAAGAATTTGATGGCGACCCTAGCACCGTCCCTGTAGAAGCAGAAATCGAACTCAAAACCCTAGTTCAAAATTCCCAACCATCGTCAAAATTCTTGAAGCCATTGCTAATATTGGGTTTTCTGGCTTTTGCCGTAATAGCCATACCGATTGGCTTTTATCAATACCAATCTCACCGCGATCGCCAGCTAGAAGCTAAGGTGGCGGAAGCTTTTGCTAGCACGCCAGAATTAGCAGTTTATCGCATCGATCCCAAGGCTAGCGGCGACAGTCTTACCCTATCGGGCAAGCTACCTAGCCATTTGCGCGACCTCTCTCTGCAAGTGGCGATCGCTGCCACTTCCTTACCCCCCAACAAAATCAACAACAGGATCTATGTCACCAAAGTTCTTCCCGATCCCACGCTAGTCGCCGCCGAAGTCCAACGCATTACCCAAGCCCTGAATTTTACTCAAGGCGTAAAAATTAGTAGTCAATTCCAAAATGGTCAGGTCTTGATCAGAGGTCAAGTCGATCAGCCGCGCCTAGTTCCCCAAATTACCCAAACCTATGCCAAAATTTCAGGAGTTGTCGCCGTTACCAACTTAATCGTGATCGCCACGCCCCGACTTGCCACCCGCATTTATTTTCCCCTCGCACAAACGGCAATACCCACCTCAGAAATCAGCAAACTAATTGAAGTACAGGCTTTTTTAGATCTTTATCCTGACTATGAACTAAAAATTTATGCTAAGAGTGACAACCTAGGCGATCGCGCCATCAATTACCAACTAGGAATGAGGCGCGTTCAAACTGTGCGCGAAGCCTTAATCCAGAAAGGCGTAAGTAATAAACGCTTACAACTTTCTGGAATAATAGAACCATCCGCACTGCCATCATCTAAAAAATCACAAAGATGGGTAGAGTTTCAACCCACCTTAAAATAAATTTAAGTAGCTCAACTTAATTAAAACCTAAAACCAGATGCTGTTCCGCCCGCTACGCGGGCGGAACAGCATCTTTGGTTTTTAGTTTACTTATGCCTAGCTACTTAATCATCTAGCCAAAATCCATATCTTGCTCAAATAAATGATTCCAATTCCTAAAATAACCTCCCAAAAAATGTGTCTTATTGGTGATTTTGGAGTTGGTAAAACTAGCTTGATCCGTCAATTTGTAGATCGTCAATTTAGCGATCAATATCTATCTACTGTGGGGGTAAAAATCTCACGCAAAATTGTTTGCACAGACAAGAATCCTCAACAAAATAGTATCGAACTAAGCCAAAATATCAAGCAACTCCAACTAGTCATCTGGGATATCGAAGGAAGTACCCGTTTTAAGGCGATCGCCCCTAGCTACTTGCAGGGGGCAAGAGGAGCGCTCATAGTTGGAGACGTAACCAGATCATCTAGTCTTGAAAACCTCAAAAATCATATTCAACTCTTTCAATCGGTTAACCCCAAATCCTGCGCGATTGTTGCCCTCAACAAAATTGACTTAATTGATCCTCATGAACAAGAGCGATTACTTCAGTCAATTGTCACCGAGCTTAGTGATATCAAAATCTCCATTTATATGACATCAGCTAAAAGTGGCGTAGGCGTTGGCTCTATGTTTCAGACTTTAGCACAGCAAATTCTAATGTTAAAATGACTATACAGCGCTTTGCGCTTAATTAGAACCCAGAGAAATTTTTGAAAGCGGCGCGGAGCGCCGCTTTCAAAAATTTCTCTGTACTACTCAAAGCCTCAATAGACTGTAAGTAGAAGTCTTAATCCTTTTTCACTCAAGGA
>MNZA01000001.1 GCA_001873375.1 Oscillatoriales cyanobacterium CG2_30_44_21 | reverse complement strand
ACCTCAAAGTCTCGAAAAAACCTCTGTAATCTCTTGTAGTGCGATTCAACTTTGGCTTTGCCGCTAAATCCTGTGGCGATTTCCCCTAGGTTTACTGTCTTTACTCGCATTAGCGCGGTCAAGAATATCGACACAAAAGACAGTCTTGCCGCATTCCAAGGCAGATGTTGCTGTAATTTTTCGCGGAATAGGTTAATCTCTTCCATAGGGGTTTTACGGATGCTGTAGTTATCTTCTATAAAACCCCTTCCTGTCTATCTTTGCAACTTTTTGTCCTGTACTAAGATCAATCAAACAAATTTAGCAAACGGTTGATGATATTCTTATTCACAATATGATTAGTTCTATTTCCTCTCAAGTAATTGTTACTGCGTCCCAGATGCAAGCGATTGAAAGTCTTATCTTTCAATCTGGTATGCCTGTGGCAGCTTTAATGGAAAAAGTGGCGCTAAAAATTGTCCAACAGATGGATCAGCTTTATCCTGCTCATAAATTTCCTAAAGTAGGTATATTGGTTGGCTCTGGTCATAATGGTGGGGATGCTCTAGTGGTCGCCCGTGAGCTTTATCATCAGGGACGACAAGTCAAGGTTTGCTCTATGATGCCTAAAGCTAAGCCTCTGACAAGAGTACATACTTGTCATGCTAAAGCAATTGGGATTCCCTTTGTCTCTCTTACGGATTTACAGGATTGTGATTTACTGGTCGATGGAATTTTTGGCTTTGGGCTAGAACGTGATGTGGATGGTGATTTAGCACTTTCATTCAACCTGATTAATAGTTGGCAGATTCCTATACTTGCTATCGATTTACCGTCGGGGCTAAATTGCGATCGCGGTCATGTTATGGGTGCTGCCATTTGCGCTACCCACACCTTATGTCTAGGCTTATGGAAGCGCGGTCTATTAATTGAGCAGGCTCTTCCCTATATTCTTCCCTATATCGGGATTCTCGAAAGGATTGACTTTGATATTCCTGAGCAATTCATTATGGAAGTATTGGGCGATCGCCATCCTCTTTGGCGGGTCGATCCTCATACTTGCTTGCGACAATATCTGCCGATTCCTCGCCCTATTGCAGTTCACAAGTACAATCTGGGATATTTGTTATTGGTGGTCGGATCTCAGCGTTATGCGGGGGCGGCGATTCTAGCGGCTTTAGGTGCAAAAGCTACAGGAGTAGGAATGCTATCAATCGCTGTTCCGTCCTCTCTCAAACTATTAGTCCTTGCCCAAGTCCCTGATGCTTTAGTAATTGATTGTCCTGAAACTGATTCAGGTGCTATTTATTCTCTGGCTGGGCTAGATTTGCAAAAGTATCAAGCAATTGTCTGTGGTTGTGGGCTTTCTCTTAATGCTAGCTCTGTGGTCAAACAAGCTATTGATAGCGATATTCCCCTAGTATTGGATGCCGATGGACTAAATGCTATTTCACCTCTTGCCGATCCTAATTTTATTCATCAGTTGCAAGGCAGAACTAATCCTATAATCTTTACTCCCCATGGAGGTGAGTTTAATCGCCTATTTCCTGAACTTATGGCTGGCGATCGCTTAGATGCCCTGATGGCAGCAGTTGAACTTTGCCATGCTACGATCCTGCTCAAGGGGGCGAGAACAATGATTTCTTTTCTTCAAGATCAAAAGCCAGTGCTTTGGGTCAACCCTGAGAGTACGCCTGCTCTTGCTCGTGGCGGCAGTGGTGATGTCTTGGCGGGTATGATTGGTGGGCTATTAGCTCAGGGCTTATCTGCTAGTGATTCCGCTATAGTTGCGACGGTTTGGCATTCTCAAGCTGCAATATCTTTAGCGAATCAACGTTCCATTATGGGGGTTGATCCTGTTTCCCTTGCTCACCACCTTCTCCCTTTCTTGCTTCCTGCTGTTTCTTAAATTTATTAATTATTAAATTTAAGATTTATGCTGATTTATCTATTTTGGTTTCTGTTTATGACCCTACTCAATCTCAATCAAGCTGATTTGTCCGACATTCGTTTAATTGCTTCCGATGTTGATGGCACTCTTACCCAAAATAGCAAATTCTCTTCTAATTTCATCTCTACTCTTCTCGATTTACAATCAGCAGGAATTAAAGTGCTACTGGTGACTGGTCGCTCGGCGGGTTGGGTCAGTGCTTTGGTGAATTATTTACATGTTGCTGGGGCGATCGCGGAAAATGGGGGTTTTTTTTTACAGGCTGATGGTAAACAAGATTTACTCTCGTCGGTTCCTAATCTATCTAGACATCGTATTCTACTAGAAAATACTTTCCATCACATTAAGCAGCTATTTCCTAATCTTCTCGCTTCTACTGATAACCAGTTCCGTATTACCGATTGGACTTTTGCTGTCGATAATTTATCGACTGATGATATTCAAGAAATTTCTACTCAATGCGAACTCATGGGTTGGAGTTTTACCTATAGCAATGTCCAATGTCATATCAAGCCCCTCAGCCAAGATAAGGCTATTGGCTTGCTGTCGGTTCTAAAAAAATATTTCCCTGAACTCAATTTGCAGCAAGTTTTAACTGTTGGCGATAGTCCCAATGATGAGGCGATGTTTGATGCCGATCTATTTCCCATCTCAGTCGGGGTGGCAAATGTTCGTCACTATCAAGATAAAATGCTGCATTTACCCAAGTACGTTACTCAGGCTTTCGAGTTTGATGGTTTTTCTGAGTTGGCAAAATTATTACTGCAAAAGTAAAAAGCGGCGCGAAGCGCCGCTTTTTATTGGTTAAAAAAAATTACGATTTAGCGATCGCCTCTCATCAACAACAATTGAACCAGTTGCAAGGCTGCATAAATTGCCGTCGCTACATACGTCCATGCCGCCGCATTCAAGACACTGCGAGCGCCCCGATTTTCATCGCCTTGCAAAATTCCTAACTCATCAATCAGTTTCAAAGCACGACTAGATGCATCAAACTCAACAGGTAAGGTGACGATGTGAAACAGGATTGCTCCTGCAAACAAAATAATGCCAAGGTTAATAAACACAGTACTCAAACTACCCAATGAGGTCAGAAATAATCCCGCCATCACCATCATTGGACCAAAGTTAGCGCCGATATTTGCCACTGGTACTAAGGATGAGCGAATATTCATAAATTTATAACCACGCACATCTTGCAAAACGTGACCACACTCATGGGCAGCGATCGCGGCGGCGGCTAAGGATGACGATGCATATACCGACTCCGATAGGCGCACAGCTTTAGCAGATGGATCGTAATGATCGGTTAACTCACCTTCGACTTGCTCAACGGTGACATTGTGAATACCCATCCGTTGCAAGATTGTCTTGGCAACCTGTGCGCCTGTCATCCCTAAACTCGATTGAATTTCGGCATATTTTTCGTAAGTTGCTTTGACCCGATGTTGCGCCCAAAACATCAAGACCATCCCTGGAATCAGG
>MNZA01000008.1 GCA_001873375.1 Oscillatoriales cyanobacterium CG2_30_44_21 | reverse complement strand
ACCTCAAAGTCTCGAAAAAACCTCTGTAATCTCTTGTAGTGCGATTCAACTTTGGCTTTGCCGCTAAATCCTGTGGCGATTTCCCCTAGGTTTACTGTCTTTACTCGCATTAGCGCGGTCAAGAATATCGACACAAAAGACAGTCTTGCCGCATTCCAAGGCAGATGTTGCTGTAATTTTTCGCGGAATAGGTTAATCTCTTCCATAGGGGTTTTACGGATGCTGTAGTTATCTTCTATAAAACCCCTTCCTGTCTATCTTTGCAACTTTTTGTCCTGTACTAAGGGCTGCGCCGTAGAATAAGGAACCAATTTTCGGTGACGAGGCTTTGCCACGTCACCAAAAATCTAGTTCTTTAAGGTAGTTGTCGCCTGTGGAATTTTTGAAGCGCTTTACCGATCGCCTAATTTGGTTGTCAGAACACCCCATATTTGGGGTGATGGCGATCGCTTTGGTTGCCTTTGCCACCCGTTTTTGGAATTTGGATGGTACAGCTGACATAGTTTTTGATGAGGTTTACTATCCCAAGTTTGCTCAAAACTATCTGCGCGGTGAGCCTCTCTTTGATGCTCACCCGCCTTTGGCAAAGTACATTATTGCCTTAGGGATTCAGATTTTTGGTTATGCGCCTTTGGGCTATCGGTTTATGACTGCTCTTGCAGGTTCGCTATTGCCGTTAGTCACCTATGAGTTAGTTTGGCAATTGAGTGATCGCCGTAGTTGGGCATGGCTGACGGGTTGGTTTATGGCGATGGATGGACTGCTATTGGTGGAGTCCAGATTCGGCTTGATCAATATTTACATTTTGCTGTTTGGGATGCTGAGCCAATTATGTATGGTGCTAGCTCTCAGGCGATCGCGCCAACGTTGGTTTTGGGCGATCGCTACGGGCTTGATGTTAGGTGCATCGATCAGTACGAAATGGACAGGTTTGGCTTATATCGTTGGCTTAGTAACTCTGGCAGGCTATGCGTGGTCAAACTATCGGCAGACTTTAAACATGGCTCAGTTTTTGATTGGGCTAATTATTGTGCCGATCGCCTTTTATCTGGTGCAGTGGATTCCCCATTTAATGATTAATCCTGAGCGCAATCTTTGGGAACTTCATCATCAGATTTTTGGCTTTCATCAAAACTTAGGAGTTGGCAAAACTGAGCCAGTCCATCCTTACTGCTCTCCTTGGTGGAGTTGGGTTTTGTTGATTCGCCCCGTTGCCTATTTCTTTGAATATCGTGCCAATAGCACGGTGGAATTTGTCCACGCGATGGGAAATCCATTTCTATACTGGCTAAGTGCGATCGCTTTGTTAGTTTGTTTGGGACTATTACTGGGGAAATTAATTGCTTCAAGATTGAAATCTTTGCCTCAGTTGTTAGCTAAACTTGGTATCAATTTACTGCGTCACCCCAAGCTGAGCATGAACGTATTACCCTATGTTCAGCCTTCTGCGGTGCTGTTGACGGAAATTTATATACAGTGGCGATCGCTATTTTGGTTTGCCTTGTATGTGACTACTAGCTTTGCTGCTCATTGGTTGCCTTGGAGTTTGAGTCGGCGCTGCATATTTTTGTATCACTATATGCCAGCATCTACGTTTGCTTTTATGGCTTTGGCGCTAGTAGTTTCTATCATGTGGCAATCAAATTTAAAAATATTCAGAGCGATCGGGATTGGGATTTTTGGGATTGTGGCGATCGCTTTTATATTTTGGCTGCCTATTTATATCGGTTTACCGATCTCATCGAATTATTTGCCCGTGCTAATGTGGTTTCGTAGCTGGATCTAAAACCCAGATATTTAGGGACGGCGCTTTACGCCGCCCCTAAATATCTGGGTTTGGAGATTGCTATAAGGTAAGCTAAATTATCTATATGTTTGCAGTTCGGGAAATATGCAAAACTTTCGCAATTATTATGAAATCCTCGGTGTACCCAAGACAGCGACCGCTGACGAAATCAAGCGATCCTATCGGAGATTAGCGAGGAAATATCATCCCGACCTCAATCCCAACGACAAGGCAGCCGAGGAGAGATTTAAAGATATCGGCGAAGCCTATGAAGTTCTTGCTGATACCACCAAGCGCCAACAGTACGATCGCTTTGGGCAATATTGGAAGCAAGGTGGATTTCAAGGGCAAGGTGGTCGCCCTCCATCATCGTCACGGGAGCAATATACTCCTGATTTTGAGCGTGGTTATACAGGCGATGTAGATTTTAGCCAGTACAATGACTTTCAAGAATTTGTCGATCAACTATTGGGCAAGTTCCGCACCAATGAACGTGCCCAAGATACAGGCGGCGGATCTTCGTCCTACCGCACCACCACCCAAGCACCACCGCGCCCCGCGCCACGCCGCGATTCGGAAGCATTGTTAGAACTGCCCCTAGAGCGTGCCTATGTGGGCGGTCGCGAACGCATTAGGCTAGAAGATGGGCGATCGCTAGAAGTAAATATGCCCGCAGGTGTTCTCTCTGGTCAAAGAATCCGTCTCAAAGGACAGGGCGCGTCGGGCGGCGATCTGTACCTAAAGATCACCCTCAAGCCGCATACCTTCTTCACCCTCGAAGGTCACGATATTCGCTGTCAGTTGCCGATCTCACCTAGTGAATCGGTGTTAGGCGTACAAGTGGAAGTACCGACATTAAGCGGACTGGTGAAGTTAACGATTCCGCCTGCGGTTAAGTCGGGGCAGCAGTTGCGCCTCTCTGGCAAAGGCTTCCCGAAAGATCCGAAAACCTTTGGCGACCAGTATGTGGAAATTCAAATTGTTGTTCCCAAAAATCCTAGCAAGCAAGAACGCGAGCTTTACGAGAAGTTATTAGCAATTCAATCCTTTGATCCTCGCGAAGGTTTACCCAAAAAGTAAATACTAGGGAAGTGCATAGCGCTTCTCTAACTTAATTTTATTTAGAAGTACTATGTCAACCATCATCTACGTCAGTCAAAATTGCATTGAGTCGCTCGACATTACCCCCGCCAAAATTGCGATCAAGAAGCTATTAGCAAATTGGGATGATCTTCCTGAAGGCGATCGCGCCTTACAGATCGAACTTGTTTGGGATAAGGAAGATGGCGATCCTCGCGAATTGTCAGAAATATCGGAAGTGCGTCTTTGGTTTGTGCGTCTTGATGCCACCTATCCTTGGTTTAGCTATCTCCTCGATTGGCGTGCCGAACTCAGTCGCTACGCGGCGATGCTAGTTCCCCATGAGTTCAAGCGCGAAGGTGATGGCTATGTCTTGCAATACAATCCTGAAGCATTGGAGCTTTTTGTAATGCAGAAGGTATTCACGATTTCGATTTGGCTCAAGTCACGCGGCATTAATAGCACCGTCAAGTTGCAGCAAATGACTCAAAGCCTAGGCTACGAGATAAATTCAGCTTTCTTTAATCTTTTGTGAACTGGGTTGTGCCGCCCGCTATGCGGGCGGCACAACCCAATATGTTTAATGGATTCGTAGCAAAAAAATAAGTAATTTGGCGTAGTATTTATTAAATTTGGGCATAATTTCTTGAGAAACAGAGTCATAAGTAGCTGAGCGCAATTAAATATAAAATCTCAGGTTTCATAATTTATTCAAGAATTGAAAATTTGATGAGGTGGCTGTGCCGCGTTGTCAAATTTGGTTCTTGACTTTACAGCGCCGCCTTTATGTCTCGCTAGCCAAAGTTCAGAATTTGTGAGTGAAGTGTTAAATTACTGGCAAACTATCTCTAGAGTTTCTGCCACCGCCCTATTGGTGTTGGGACTTAGTGACTTAGCTTTAAATAATCCTGCTGGTTATGATGCGTCAGCGATCGCCCAAACATCTCGCTCGGCTCAGGCAAGAGCCATTGCACGACTAAAAAGCTCGGGTCAGCGCTGGATCGAAATTCGGGTGCGTAGTCAGAGATTACTCGCTTGGCAGGGTAATCAACTTGTTTATGGGGTCAAAGTTTCTACTGGCAAGAGCAGCACTCCCACTCCCATAGGTGTTTTTAATGTGCAGACTAAATATCGCACTGCCAGAATGCGGGGCGAAGACTATAACGTACCTGATGTTCCCCATGTGATGTATTACAGTGGTAACTACGCGATTCATGGCGCTTACTGGCATCGCAGTTTTGGAATTCCTGTGAGTCAGGGTTGCACAAATGTTGCCCCCGATCATGCCGCTTGGTTATACAAATGGGCGGCGGTCGGCACGCCTGTGGTGGTGAACTAAATAAAACTTAACGGGCTAGAAATAGACAGAGGCGATCGCCTCACAGTAACCTAGAGACAATCTCTGTAATCATTTTATTTTTAAATTACAGTCCAATTTCAATCTTTAGGAATAAGGATAAACCTATGGCAGTTCAACGCGGTTCTAAGGTTCGTATTTTGCGTAAGGAGTCTTACTGGTATCGCGAAGTCGGTACTGTAGCTTCTGTTGACAAGAGCGGCATCATTTACCCAGTGATCGTTCGTTTTGAAAGCGTAAATTACTCAAATATCGCAACCAACAACTTTGCGATCGATGAAGTAGAAGAAGTCGCCTAGATTCTTCTAAAGCTTCCAGTAAAAAGCGCTTGGAACGCAATGCGTCCCAAGCGCTTTTTACTGGAAGTAATTGCCGAAGTATATACAGCACTTTGCTATAACTTAAAACCCAGAGAGATTTTTGATCATCGGCGCGAAGCGCCGATGATCAAAAATCTCTCTATAATCCCTCAAAGCATCAATAAATTGTAAAAGTTAAAAGCGTTGCAAAGCAGCGCTTTTAACTTGCCTTGATTGCCGCAGCCTGTTCTAACAAAGACTCGGCAAAGGCGATCGCCTGAGCGAGTGCTAAATGTTCAATCTCATTAACTACAGCTTTGCCTTTAGTCTTTTTCGTTTTGACTGTTCCATTATCTTCGGCAAAAGTTTTTCCTGAAGCAATTTGAGCTAGTTCTTGCTTGCGATCTTCTATTTCTAATAATTGAATTTGGACTTGAGTGCGATCACCAATTACTTCTTTGCTGACGTGAAAATGACGATCCGCGATCGCGGCGATCAATGGCTGGTGAGTGACACAGAGAATTTGGGAACTTCGACTCAGTTGCCATAGTTGCGTAGCGATCGCTTGGGCAACTCTTCCCGATACTCCTGCATCGATTTCATCAAATACCATCGTGCCGACATTGGCATGGCTAAACTCCACATTTGGTTGATTGGGAGTTACTTTTTGATGGACAAAACAGGTTTTAAGAGCTAATAAAAATCGACTCATTTCACCGCCTGACGCAGTTTCCGCTAATGGCTGTAAGGGTTCGCCGAGGTTAGGGCTAAACTCAAAAACGATGCGATCGCCCCCTAAAGCATTAGGTTCACTGGCATAAATCCCCACTTGAAAGCGAACTTTTTCCATCGCCAGCATTTTAAGAGCTTCTATTTGGGCTTGCTCAAGGGCGGTTGCGGACTGTCGCCGCAGTTCGGTGAGTTTTTTGCAAGCTTTGAGCAAGGCTTGTAAATCAGCTTCGGCTCTTAGTTCCAACTCTTCCAGAGATAGACTCTGGTCGGTGAGTTCCGCTAATTCCTGTTGCAGCTTTTCGGTATAGGCGATCGCCTCTGGTAAGGTTCCATATTTACGACAGATTTGTTTAATTTGATTGATTCTCTGTTCAATTATTTCCAATTGCTCAGGGTCAGATTCTAATCGGTTGACATAGTTATTTATCTGCCGTCCCGCTTCTTGCACTTGGGCGAGGGCGCTCGATACTAATTCCAGAATTGCCTCCGATTCTCGATCTAACGTCACCATTTCGCTGAGAATTGATTCTGCCTCACCCAATAAATCCCCACAAGCCTTACCACTATCATTTTGATAAAGAGCTTCATAAACCGCGTAGCCTTGCTTCTGCAATTCGACACTATGGGCAAGGCGATTGCGATCGCCTTCAAGCATATCCAATTCGTCAGGATCATCAAGATTTGCAGCTTCTAATTCCTTCAACTGATAGCGCAGCATATCCAAATGCTGTAAGCGATTGCGCTCATTTTGTTGACGATCAAAAAGAGCCTTCCGCGATCGCTCCTTTGCCTCAAATAATTTCGCCACCTTTTGCCGTTGCGATGTTAGAGATTGCTTAAAAACTTGATCGCCAAAACTATCGAGCCATTCTCTCTGCTGCGCCGCTTGACTGAGCAGAATTGTCTGCCCTTGTGCTGTGATTTCAACGAGGCGATCGCGTAGTTGCTGGATCTGCTGCTTATTTACCACTACGCCATTAATGCGAGTGCGATTGCTTCGCGGGGCGATTTCACGACTACAAATCAATGTATCTGCGTCAAGAGCCTCAATCTCCTGAGTTTCTAGCCATTGGGCGATCGCGGGATTCGTCAAAAAAGTGGCTTCAATATTTGCTCGCTCCGCGCCAGTTCTGACCATCCTTGCCGACACTTTGCCGCCCAAAGCCGCATCAAGGGCATCAAGCACAATCGACTTCCCCGCTCCCGTCTCACCTGTCAGGATGTTGAGTCCTGCATAGAGTTCTAGATCTAATCGATCAATTAGGGCAAAATTTTCAATTTTAAGGCTTAGCAGCATAGGTTTTCTTATAACCAAAAAATACAGGAGAGAGCAATATCTCTACATTAATTATCGATCAAGCGCACCAAGAAAAAAACTTGAGAATATTGCAAAGCAATATTCTCAAGTTTTTTTCTTGGTACGGATCTGAAAGCAAAGCGCTGTGTGTGATTGAACATAAGAAGCCTAACCAAATATCGTAATTTTTGACAAATTACGTCAAAGAAGATTGCGTGGATGATGTTACTGTATCAATCTATGTAAGCTGCTATGATATTGTTGCTACATGGTGGGTATAAAAACTTAACGTTAAGATGAAAATTTATCTGACAAAATCTAAATGGTTGTCCCGTAAGGGATTTGGAGCAAATATTGTTGCCCTTATTGCAGCTATTTCTCTGCTGCTTGGGGTTGTTGGGTGCGAGAACCCCAAGCCAACTGTGACACCATCTTCTCCAGTACCAGTTGTATCCAGCGCATCAACGACTGCGCCATTGCCAGTTATTGCTAATGTGTCGATGCGGTTGCCGATTCCAGTAGTCGATACAGCTTTTTCTCCTTATTACATAGCTGTGGACAAGGGCATATTTGCTAAGTATGGGCTGAATGTAAAGCTTGAGCCAGGTACGCCAGAACTTAATCCTGTAAAAATGCTTGCCCAGGGTACGGATCAGTTTGCTGTTTTGGGTGGACCTGAAATTTTGTTTACGGCGAGATCGAAAGGCGCACAGATTGTGGGAACGGCGATTCTGCATAAGGATGCTAACTTTGTAACAGTTTTGACTTTGAAGAAGTCGCAAATCACTAAACTTTCTGAGCTAGAAGGAAAGAAAGTTGGATTCTCACTTGGGCATATTTCTACGGATGTTTTGCGGATGACGTTCAAAAAAGAGAACGTCAATGTTCAAGAATCGGATGTGGGCTTTGACTATGGACAATTTATTGCTGGCAAACTTGACGCGCAATGGGCTTTTAAGACTACGGCTGGGTTGGCTTTGCCTGCTAAGGGCGTTGAGGTAAACTTCATTAATCCTTCTGACTATGGCATTGTGACGCAAGGTCATGTGCTGGTCACTAGTGAAAAGATGATTAAAGAGAACCCCAAGGTTGTCCAAGCTTTTAATGATGCTGTGTTAGAGGCGATCGCTTATTCCTTGGCAAATCCTCAAGAGGCGATCGCTGCCGCAATCAAGCGTGATCCTAACTTCAAAAAGGAAGTTGGCGAAAAACAGCTTGAAGTTTACAACGCCGCGATCAAGAAGAATTCTCGCATTGGCGATATCTCTGAGGCAGATATGATCAAGACGAAAGATCAAATGCTGTCGGTGGGATTGATTCCCGCAGATTTTGATGTGCAGTCAGCATATACCACCCAATTTGTTGAACAACATTACAAGGGTAAATAGTAAATGCTTTTAGGTTCTGAGCAAAAGTTAGCTGCTGTGAATACCGATTATTTCCTTGATGTAGATCGCGTCAGTCATTATTACAGTCGTGGATTTGGCTTTACCCAATCCTTGGACGATATCTCTTTTAACCTGCGTTCGGGTGAGATTCTTTCGATTGTTGGCTCTAGTGGATGTGGCAAATCAACACTATTACGCATTGTGGCGGGATTGATCGCTCCATCGGAAGGTAAGGTTTCGATGGAAGAGCAAAGTCCAACTCGATATCGCACTGAAACAGGGATTGGCTTTGCTTTTCAAAAGCCCGTTCTCTTTCCTTGGAAAACTGTGCTAGAGAATATTTTACTCCCAGTGGAAATTCGTTCTGGCAAAGTGGACAATATCGAACGGGTGAGAGCTTTGAGTCTCTTAGAAATGCTTGGTATTTCTGGTTTTGAAGATAGCTATCCGAATCAGCTTTCGGGTGGGATGTTGCAACGGGCAGCGATCGCTCGTGCTTTGATGAACCAGCCCAATCTTCTGCTCTTAGATGAACCTTTTAGCGCTCTTGATGAAATTATCCGTGAAAATCTCTGGATTGATTTTAGTGAAGTCTGGCGATCGCAAAAACTTACTGTCCTGCTGGTGACTCATAGTATTCGCGAGGCGGTTTTTCTATCCGATCGCGTGTTGGTGATGTCGCCCCGCCCTGGACAAGTTAAAGCTGAATTTGCGATCCCTTTGCCACAGGAGCGAACTCGTGCTGTTACTATTTCTAAGGAGTTTGTGGAGCTATGCGAAGAAGTCAGAGGAAAACTAGAATGAGTCTTAAATCGATCGCTGCGTGGCAGAGACTGGCGACTCCCTTAATTGCCTTGGTGATTTTCCTCTCAGGTTGGGAAATTCTAGTGCGATCGCTGTCCGTATCACCTTTGATATTGCCGCCACCATCGGCTGTTGCTAATGTCTTAGTCAATCAATTTGGAAGTCTGTTAACTCAATCGGGAATTACACTTTTAGAATCAGTTTTAGGCTTTTTATTGGGTTGTGTTGCCGCTTTTTCCTTAGCGACTTTATTTGTATTTTCTCGCGTTGCCGAACAAGCGCTTTACCCTTATGCGATCGCGCTTAAAGCAATCCCCTTGGTTGCACTTGCGCCGATTGTGGTGGTCTGGTTCGGCACAGGGCTTGGCTCTAAAGTATTTCTCGCGGCGGTGATTGCCTTCTTTCCAATTTTAGTAAATGCTATTGATGGTTTAAGAGCGATCGAGCCTGAAGCTTTAGAGCTATTAACCATGCTTTCGGCTTCAAAGTGGCAAATTTTTACCAAGTTAAGGATCTATACGGCTTTGCCTTCTATTTTTGCGGGAATGAAAGTTGCGAGTTCCTTTGCTGTGGTTGGCGCAGTGGTTGCCGAATTTGTCGGCTCCGATCAAGGGATTGGTTTTGTGATTAAGTCTTCTTCCTACTATCTAAATACCGATGTAACCTTCGCAGCAATTATTGTCAGCGCTCTAATTGGGCTGATCTTCTTTTGGATCATTTCTTGGTTAGAAACCAAAATCATCTTTTGGAAGTCAAAAGATGGAGCTGTCTCCAACACTTATCAAGCGAGTTAAGCTAGGCAAATGACATACATTATTGAAAAAGAAGAATTAGAACTTCAGTTAGGAAAAGAGCGGAAGGTTAAACTGAGGGCGATAAATCTAATTAAACGTCATCAACAGCAAGATGGTGATTACAGAGTCACTTTCAAGGGGTTGAAATTACGTCTCAAGCAAGGCGTATTTTGTGCCGCTTTTGCTGATGGAAGCAATCTTTTAGCTGACTGCTTACTTCAAGAAGTTCGTCCTCATGAGACGGTTCTGGATATGGGAACTGGTTCTGGAGCGCTCGGAATTTTAGCGGCTCAATGTGGAGCGTCAGTTGTGGCAGTCGATATCTCATCCGTTGCGGTTGAATGTGCTAGAGCCAATGCGCGTCTAAATAACTTACAAAACAAAGTAGACGTGCGTCAGAGCAATTTGTTTGCATCAATTAGAAGTGATAAAAAATTCTCTTTGATTCTATTCAATCCTCCTTTTATGAACGGGAAACCGTCATCATTATTAGAAGTAGCGATGTACGATCAAGGCTATGCGACTCTCACACAGTTTTTTACAGAATTCCCTAACTATCTTGATGACAAAGGTCGCGTTTTGATCGTATTTTCTGAGTCGGGAGATGTGGCTTATCTCAAAAAACTGATGACTGATTCAGGCTTTGATTGGAGTTTGGTTGACAGCAACATCCCAGAAGATAATCAACTAGCTGTTTTGGTGTACGAGTTAAAGCGCGGCTTTTAATCCAGCCTTTAAACATAACAATGTTTTTGAACCATTGATAAATCATAATCGGAGAATTAAAATGACTAATGTTTTATTAAATAAATCGACTACAGGAACTTACGACAATGGTTCTCACAATGTTGGTGAGTTCCATATTCATATTGATGCTCATCAGCTTGATCATCATTTTGAAGATAAGCTTTTGCAAGAGCTAGGGTTTGCCAATACTGATTTTGCGGGGCATCCCGAAGGCGTGTTACATTTTGAAACGCCTAGACATTTGACCTATAAAACTAAGGATGCCAAGACTTTCAAAACAGTTTTCGATGCGATCGCGGCTTATCTCAAAGAAAATACTGAATCAATTACAGGCTATGTTGAAGGTGAGTATATTCCCCTTGACATTGACATCGAAGAAAAGTCTTTTGACCCCAGTATTCCTGTGCCTTGCCAATTTAAGCTTACTAATTTAGCGTCTGGTTCTTTCCGTGAAGATGAAATTCATGTCACCTTAGATCGCGATCGCTCTGACCCCAGATTGATCGACAATTTACGCAGTATGGGCTTTTTCTCAGCCTATATGGACAAATCTTTTGGAACTGTGGAAATTCTCACTGCCCAAGGAACGCGCCAGAGCGTGCAGCAGCTATTAACTCAAGTACTAGATTACTTAAAATCAGCAGGCGGTGCGATCAATTGCAGTGTTAAGGAAGAGCGCATCCTTCGTTGGTGGCTGAGTGCGCCAGATATTAAATTGCCTCCTGTGATTAAATCCATCAACTAAAAATTAGTACGACCAAAAATTCTATTTTCATGATCACTAATAAAGAGCCTTGCTAAACAAGGCTCTTTTTAGTTGATATTCAAGAACTCTTGGTATTACTTTTAGAACCTTTGGCTTTTGTTCCCGTAGATAGATTTATCTCTTGAGCCAGCGCGTCATAAACATCTTGCTCAAGATATAGCCATCCAGCCGAACGAATACTAGCTAGATCGGTAGTCTCTGGACTATTGGTAGATATGGGAAGTTGTACTCCTGAAACTCTCATCACTCCATACCTCTCAGCATTTGGGCGATGTTCATGTTCTGGCTCGATATTGTAAAGCACAACATAATCAGAAGGCAGCAAAAACCAAAAATTTGAGTTCTTTTTAGTGAATTCTTCCTTGATTTGCTGCTGGAGTGTAATTCTAAATTCGGCTAAATCGCGATCAAGAACTGATCGCTCTTCACGCCCACGACTTCGGATCGCCTGTCGATACCACTCCCCCTCCAAGAGCAGCCTAAGGTCTTCAACCCAATCTTTTACCATTTTAAGCGCGTCTTGTTGCTCCTGTGGCATGGCATAGTTTTCTGGCGACGGATAAAGAAATCTATAGCTAAAACCAACTGCAAGATTTTTAATCACTGCCGCAATCACACGATCATCAGAAAGTGCTGCGGGGGCTTGCCAACCTGAAACAATCGTGATTGTATTTTTTACTTTAGTTGAGCTAACGCTGTTAACAAGCTCTGACTGGCGCTTTTCGACAGGTATCCAAGGCAAAAGCAGACGATCGCAGATATCGTTCGGGTTTAACATCTGCAAGTCTTCAAAAGCTTCAACCAATTTCATTAAAGATTTGCTTTCAGGAAGCTCTCCTTCGCGTAAGTCTCGCATTCTTTGAATCTGTCTGTCAGATAAATCTGAGCTTTTGGCAATAACTTCCTTAATAAACTCAGTCAGCTTAAAGGCACTAGCTGGCTGCTTTAGTCTGATCCATGTGTCAATGTATTTACCCCATGTTGTGGTCATTTTCTTATCCGCACGAAGTGTATCTTATATACAACCATTATATGTCAATTTTTGCTTTTTAGATAAAGTGGTATTATTGCGTCAATAGCTAGCTAAGCTTTTTTTGTAAATTACCGTAATATTTCAATACATATAACAGATTTCAACAAAACAAGTTAATATTATTCGAGAAAATTATGCCGATATTTAATTCTTGTGATAATCTTGTAGAAAGTTCAATCTTGTAGCCCGTATTTCTTTTACTCTACCCATCTTCAAATAGAGAAGATGAAAATCATGAACAACAATCTAGAGCAAGATGATCAACAGGTTCAAGATTCAAATCCCCATAAATCCCATGTCAGGATTGATAAAGGCTTACTAGGTGAAGAATTCATTACTGTTTTTTCTCCTAAAGATAGACATCATGGAACTTATGATTCCGAAAAATTTATTAAAAGAACTCGATTGAGTGCCAGAATCTCTGGGATAGTAACTGAAGCTGGACTTTTGACTACTGGTTCGACTTTTGTCACTTCTATTCTGGGTAGATTTATTGTGAATAAGGCTATGCAGGATTGGAGGATCGCTCTTTTCGTTGCGTTTGTTCTGCTTATCTTTCCTTTTTTTCTGTATCTGTATACGTCTAGCAAAGTTGCTGATGTTAAGTGGAGCTTCATTTTAAAGATTTTATCTATCAGTTTTGGCGGAGCAATTGGAGGGTCTTATGCCTAAACAAAAGATTATTGAAAGTAGAAATTACTCAACAATGTCAAGACTACTATTTGTTTTTCTTGGCGTTGTCATTTATGGAGGAGCTATTTGTGCAGATTTTCAAGATAAGAGTTGGCAGAAAGCTTCATTTGGTCTAGCCTTTGCCTGCTTTGTTGGAGCTTTTATGACAGGCGAAGCCGAAAGATTGACTGACGATATTGTGTGTCTTGATGACGATCTAGAAGCTCAAGCTCTTTTAGATTCATCTTTTGAGAACTTGCATCCTAAAAAAATCGGACAGATAAAGACTGTTCAAATCCCCTCAGATCGTGATTTCCCAACCATTCCCTTCACTTGGGGATAAGAAAGGAGGCTATCAAAAAAATATTGGATAAAGATTAGCATGAAATTTCTTTTATTCTGTTCTGGGGCTGATGTAGAAACTCTGCTTACACCAGAGTGTCGAACAGAGCGCGGCAAATATGCCATGATTGGCATATTTATTCTGTTTACAATGTTTTTGGCTTTTATTAGTGGTACCTACGCCCTCTATACGATTTTTAAATCGAAAGAGATAGCTATCACGATCGGTCTAATTTATGCTCTAATGATTTTCACTCTAGATCGCTTCATTGTCTCAACGACTCGCAAGGAAAAAGGGCGCAACTGGCAACAGTTTATGAACGCATTAGTGAGAATTCTGATGGCAGCTTTTATTGCCCTCGTAATCACTATGCCACTTGAAACCAAAATTTTTGCATCGGCGATTACCAGACAGATCGCTGAAGAAAATACAATTGCAGCGATCGCTGCACAAGAAAAATTAGACCAAGGCTTCCCTCGTTTAAAACAGCTAGAACAAGAAAATCAAAAATTATTAGCTGAATTAAAAATTGAACAACAAAGGAGAGATGCTGCCTATAAAGAATCTATGGAAGAGAATGAAGGCACAAACGGAACTCTTAAACCGGGCAAAGGACCAGTCTATGCAGAAAAACGACAAGAATTTGAAGCTCGTAATAGTCGTTTTATGGAAGTAGAGCGACGCATTAATCAACAAATCACAGAAAATAGGCAGAAGATCCAGAGCCTTGAAGCGGACAAAGATAAGCAATATCAGTCCATTAATAAGGCTAATGAGGATTCATCGAGCTTTCTAATAAAGATGAGTGCTTTACACAGACTCGCCAAAAAGGACAGCATGATCGAATCCGCTAGTAATGCTATCCGTTTGATGTTTATCACTTTAGATGTGGCTCCAATACTTGCCAAACTACTCTCTAAACGCGGACCTTACGATGCTATGCTTGCCCGTGTTGAGAAAGAAGTAATTGAGAGGGAAGATCGAAAAAGTGAAGACATTCAGTACGGAATTGACCTTGAATCACAATACTCTAAAGAGAAGGATAAACTAAAGCAAGGTCAAGACTGGGCGTTCTTTCAAAATACCCAGCAATTTCTATCGAAGCAACTCTCTGACATCCAAGTAAAAGCCTTAGAAACGGAAGAATGGAAGTCAGTTGTTAATGAGGCTGTCAGTTCTTATTAGGACTTACGCAAGAACCATAGGAATAGAAGGATGATTAAGCTGGCTCCGTAAATAATCAGATAAAAGTCCGCATTTGAGTTGGTAGATAGTTT
>MNZA01000116.1 GCA_001873375.1 Oscillatoriales cyanobacterium CG2_30_44_21 | reverse complement strand
CTCAGAGCTTAACCATAAAAAACTTAAAGCGTTGCTTCGCAACGCTTTAAGTTTTTGGGATTTACGCAAAAATGACTTGAAACTCGCATTGCATGGTAAGGGCAATTCATAAATTGCCCTTACCATGCTTGGCTTTACATTAGTCCTAATTTTTTGGCTTAGTTTTTTTCAAAAGTGTGACCACGCAGCGCGTGGTCACACTTTTGAAAAAACAAGGGGGCGGCGCGATGCGTCGTCCCTTGGCTTTTTTAGTCAATATCTACCTTTAGAGGTTTTGTAACTCACTCCCCTTGTGGGTTGATGAATGTTAAGAAATCATAATGACTAAATTAGATTAAATTATTATTGTTTTTTGAAGCACAGCCTCTAAACTGATTTTATGCAGTTGTCAATCTTATTGAGACATAAAACCATTAAATGATCAGCGTTTTTGTCTGACCCAACTTAGGTTCTCATTTGTCTTAGTTTGGCAAACGCTAAATTACCAAGATTAAAAAAACAATTAAGCAGCTAGGCATAAGTAAACTAAAAACCAAAAAGTTAGTTCCGCCCGCTGCGCGGCGGAACTAACTCTGGTTTTAGGTTCTAATTATATTTAGCGACTTAGATACTTCAGTAAAATTCTTCAACACCCCCATGACCTACACCATTAATTCAGCTAGAAGCATTTTCCCCAGTACGCTCGCGGCTGACGTTGTACCAGCCACAACCGCAAGATTTAATCAACTTAGCCCCGAAGATCAGCTAGCTTGGATCTGGTTTACCTATTTGGAAATGGGTAAAACTGTAACGATCGCCGCTCCTGGAGCCGCCAGTATGCAACTAGCTGAGTTGACCTTGAATGAAATCAAAAAAATGAGTTTTCAGCAACAAACTCAGGTTATGTGTGACCTAGCTAACCGTGCTGATACTGCCATCTGTCGCACCTATGCCATTTGGTCACAAAACATCAAGTTAGGATTTTGGTATCAGCTCGGTCAATGGATGGAGCAAGGTATTGTCGCTCCTATTCCTGAAGGCTACCGCCTCTCAGCCAATGCCTCAGCCGTACTCGAAACCCTCAAGAGCCTTGAGCCAGGACAACAAATTACGATTTTGCGTAATTCAGTTTTGGACATGGGTTATGACCCTAACAAATTGGGTGAATATACTCGTGTTACTGAGCCAGTTGCTCCTCCTCAAGAAATGTCTTTGCGTACAGATGTGGCGATCGAAGGAATTGATAACCCCACAATCTTGTCGTACATGAACAACATGAACGCCAACGATTTTGATGCTTTGATCGAGCTGTTTTTAGCAGATGGCGCTCTTCAGCCTCCTTTCCAAAGACCAGTCGTTGGCAAAGAAGCCGTCATGAAGTTCTTCAGAGAAGAATGCCAAAACTTGGTACTTGTCCCTGAAAGAGGCGTATCTGAGCAAGCGGATGGTGGCTACACCCAGATCAAAATCACTGGCAAAGTACAAACCCCTTGGTTTGGTTCTGGCGTTGGCATGAACATTGCTTGGAGATTTTTGCTTGACCCTAGCAACAAAATTTTCTTTGTGGCGATCGACCTGCTGGCTTCTCCTAAAGAGTTGCTGAACTTGGCTCGCTAGAACGCTACAAAGCCCCAAAACTAAATCCCTAAAAATATTAAGAGCGTTGCGAAGCAACGCTCTTAATATTTTTAAAGAGGTTTGTAAGGTAATATTCTTAATATATCTTTACAAGTTTTGAATCATATTCCCTTTCCACTCAAGGGCTTAGCGCCGCTAATTCTTTGAGTGGAAAGCGAATAGGGCAGAGTCACATTATCAAAATTAATTTTTTGTTTTGTAAAAAAGCCCCAAATCCTGAAATTTGATCCTTGCCTTTTGAAAATATGCAAATGTTTAAATCGCCCCAAAAGGCATTTCAATCCGATGACTGGCTGGGTTTGCTCTCTTTTATTGCCATTGTTGGTCTATGGCTGGTTAGCCTCATCAAGCTGATTACGATCCCTGTATTAGAACTACCTTGGATCTGGTTAGTTTTAGCAATTCTGGGACGCTCCTATCTGCATACGGGGCTATTTATCATTGCCCATGACTCAATGCATAGCAATCTTATTCCTCGCGATCGCCGCCTAAACGACATCCTTGGCAATATTGCGGTCACGATCTACGGATTTCTGCCCTACGCCCACTGTCGCAAAAATCACACTGCACATCATCGCTTTCCCTCTCAAAGCGGCGATCCTGATTTTCATGGCAGTATTTCCCATCCCCTATTTTGGTACTGCAAATTTATCCGTGAATATTTCCCACTGCGATCGCTCATCATTTTCTTGATTAATATGAGCATCATCTTTTGGGGATTAGTATTTTTTTGTAATATTTCCCTAGTCAACCTGCTTTTGGTTTGGATTGTTCCCTTAGTAATTAGCTCCTTACAATTGTTTTACTTTGGTACTTATCTGCCCCATCGCCAGATTTATAACAATCCTGACTTCTCGCCTAGACTAGAGCGAAGTGCTTACTGGATTTTCTGGTCATTTGTAAGCTGTTACAACTTTGGACGTTACCACTGGGAACACCACGAATATCCGATGACTCCTTGGTATCGCTTACCCAATCGACATCTGCAAAATACTCCGCTTAAAGTGTTGCCTGCCGTTGCGACCAAATGTGTCAGAACATAGAAAAAATCTTGCAGAGTTTACGCTCTTTTAAAACCCAAAAGAGTAATGGCGGCGCG
>MNZA01000186.1 GCA_001873375.1 Oscillatoriales cyanobacterium CG2_30_44_21 | reverse complement strand
TTGAGGTAAAAGTGAAAGTAAATATTTGACAATACTGGGGAAGTTGGATAGCATTGCAGATATTATTTTTTTTATTTATTGCTTCTAGTTTAACAAATTAGGAGCACTTTTTTCTGATTATTTCCTGTCGTTCAACACTTCTGGATCCTAGTCTATTACTACGACTAAACCTGTTCCCACTATTAAACTACCACGACAGCCAGATCTCCGAACTGGTAGCGTACATTTGCGAAATATAATTCATCTGATTTTTAGAAGAAAATTTATTGCTTTAGCGATCGTCATTTAGTTTAGATGTGAGTGAGGTGATCGCTCGATTTTTCACTTTTTTCTATTCTCTATGACTGCATCTTTCACCATCAAGCCGAAGTCAAAAAAAGCAGGTGCAATGCGATCACTTTCTACCCGTTGCGATTCCCGTCCCGTCGCATCCGTCAGCGTATACAAACGCCACCACTGCTGATAAGCACTTACCAGCGATCGCAAATAACCATCAAAACAAATCTCTACACCCATGCCGTCAATCAACCCCGTAAGACATAGCGGCGACAATATCTTCGCGTCAGGAATTGCAACAATATTAGCTCAAATTTTCAAGTTAAACTATTCCGATTGAAATAGCGATCGCCTTGCCAGAGATAACGATGGGACAGATGCTCAAGCTAGAATCTTTTATAGCGGCTGAGGTGCGAGAGTTAGAGCAATTATTGGAGAGTTAAATCTATGCAAGTAACTGAAAAGCCCGTTAGTAATGACCAAACTGAACAAGTTGAGGCTCAGGTGATTGAGCAAGCGCCTGAACCATCGCATGATTCGGCTTTGTTGTCTATTAACGCCCAAGTATCGTTTGCGAGTTTGCTGACGCTGATTCAAACTTTGCCCAAGGAACAAAAATGGCAGATTTATCAAGCGTTGGGTGCGGAGCTTGCGCCCCAGTCAGCAGAGGCAAAGGCGATCGCCCGTTTAGCGGATGAGGATGACGAATCCCAATGGATCACGGTTATTGAAGAGGGTGAAGAGGTTGATGTTGATGCTAGTTTGGAGTATTTAAAAAATCGTGGCTACAAAGTCGAAGTACTTGCTAAGAGTGCATAATTTAGTGCGTCAGCAAGATTTGCCTGAGTTAACCGCAGAGTTACAAAGAGATTTTCAAGAAATCTGTAATACTGCTTTTACTGAAGATCCTTATGGTTGCTTTGGTTTGCCTAGCCATGATTTGCGGGGCGATTTAAAGCATTATCGTGCCTTGGAGATTGACTATAACGGTGTTAGCTTTCGTTTGGTTTATCGGGTGTATGAGTCGCCTACGCCGAAACGGGTGCAGGTGATTAGCTTTGCCGAGCATGATTTGGCTTATGAAAGGGCAAAAGAGAGATGCTAAGTGCAAAATGAATTACCAAATAGCGATCGCAAATAAAAAAGCAGCCCTATGGACTGCTTTTTTATAGCTTGAAAATTAAATTAAATCTTCTTCAACCAGCTAAACATAGAGCGAAGCTCTTTACCGACAGACTCGATTTGATGTTCTGCTTCTTGGCGGCGCATGGCGGTGAAACCAGCTTTGCCAGATAGATTTTCGAGGACAAACTCACGAGCAAACTGACCAGACTGAATTTCCGAAAGAATCTTCTTCATTTCGGCTTTGGTGTCAGCATTGACTACGCGAGGACCACGGGTGTAATCGCCGTATTCAGCAGTATTAGAGATGCTATAGCGCATATTTGCCATGCCACCTTCAACCATCAAGTCTACGATTAGCTTAACTTCGTGCATACATTCAAAGTAAGCGAGTTCAGGTTGGTAGCCAGCTTCGACAAGGGTTTCAAAGCCTGCCTTGACTAGCGCACACAAACCGCCACAAAGTACTGCTTGTTCGCCGAATAGATCGGTTTCGGTTTCTTCACGGAAAGTGGTTTCTAAAATGCCGCCGCGTGTGCCGCCGATACCCTTAGCGTATGCCATCGCGCGATCGCGTGCTTGACCAGTGGCATCTTGATAAACGGCAAATAAGGCGGGAACGCCTTGACCTTGAGTGTAGGTGCGACGTACCAAGTGTCCAGGACCTTTGGGTGCGACCATGATCACATCAACATCGGTAGGAGGAACAATCTGCGCGAAGTGGATATTAAACCCGTGAGCAAAGGCGAGGGTGTCTCCTGCCTTGAGGTTTGGGGCGATTTCGGTAGCGTAGATAGTCTTTTGAGTTTCGTCTGGCAACAAAATCATGATCAGGTCAGCCGCCGCCGATGCATCGGCAACAGTCTTAACGGTGAGTCCTTCCGATTCGGCTTTTTTCCATGAGGAACTGCCTTCGTATAACCCCACGATGACATCCACGCCGCTATCTTTGAGGTTGAGGGCATGGGCGTGACCCTGAGAACCGTAGCCGATAATCGCGACTGTCTTATCTGCTAGAAATTCAAGATTTGCGTCCGTGTCGTAGTACATCCGAGCCATAGTGTGGTTATCTCCGAGACAAAAGATGGGGTGAGTAGTTTTTTGTAAGGTGTAGTTTGGAAGATTTTTTGTCAATTGCCTTCAAACACTTTGCCTAGTCTATCAAAAACCGTCTCTCTAAAGAAATAAATTTGTTGAGTTAGTTGAGGCGGCGCTTTGCGCCGCCTCAAACTATTAGGACTTACGAAAAACAGCCAAAAGTAGGTGCAATTCATGAATTGCACCTACGCTACAACAACGGTTTCAAGTCCTTTTGCGTAAGTCTTACCTATTCGGGTTTAAGTGAATCCCCTAACTAAAAAAGTGGCGGCGCTTCG
>MNZA01000140.1 GCA_001873375.1 Oscillatoriales cyanobacterium CG2_30_44_21 | reverse complement strand
TGTTTTTTGATTAAGCGCAAAGCGCTACATTGCGATTCTACTGGTCGGTAAGTGATGTAGATTGCATTTTTAAGTAATTTTAGCGAATAAGATGAAACAACTAAAAAATTGTTAAGAAACAAAAAATACAATTTTTAGTCATTGGTTTCGTCAATACAAGACAATTGGAGGGATATAGAGATGAACAGCAACTTTAGCCTTAAATCTAGTATTGCCTTGCTTGTTTTAGGAGTCGCCATGTTTGCCTCTCCCAAACGACCAGTAGCCTCGACATTAAACGTACTCAGTAATTACCAACCCGCGATCGCCGCTTCTGCGGTGGGCATCATCGCCAGTGCGATTCAAGATAATCTTGTTTGAAAATCAGAGGTAGGCGGTGCTTTGCGCCGCGATAGCTAAGTTTAATAATCCTTGAGTATGAAGGCAGTGTAAGCAGGTAGAATATTAAATGGTTGGGCATAAGTAAACTAAGAACCTAGAAGGTTGTTCCGCCAGCGTAGCTGGCGGAACAACCTTTGGTCTTAGGTTTTAACTAAGCCGAGCTAATTAAAAAGAATTTTTGGCTTGACTGGACAAGGGGCAATTTTGGAAAAAGGTACGCTAGTCGAAGTGAAGTTGCATGGCGATCGCCGCCTTGTCGTGATTGATCGTCCTGAAGGAAAAAAGCATTTTCAGGCGATCGATGAAAATGGGAACAGTCATACTATTCATCCCCGTGAAATTAATTTTATTGTGAAGGGCAGCATCGAAGGTTTTAGTTTTACCCACACGCAGATCCCCTCATTTTTGCAAAAAATTCAAAAGTTTCTCGATCCCTCTAGCCTCGAAGTTGCTTGGGAAATTTTGATTGAAGACAATCAAACGATCGGCCCCAATGAGCTAGCTAATCTCCTCTTTTCGGAAATTTCAGCAGTCACTTCCTACGCTGCCTATTGTTTATTGAGTGATGACAAAATTTATTTCAAACAAAAGGGCAATCTCTACGAACCGCGCTCAAGTTCTCAAATATCAGAACTAAAACACCAAGCCGAAGCTGCTAGTCAAAAGGCTAAGTTAATTGAAGAATTTCAACAAAAGTTGACTGAAAAATTAGCGGGGGCGGAGGTGACATGGACGCTCAGCGATCGCACTCGATTGGAATGCCTAGAACGTTACGCCCTGCATGGTGATGAGACTTCGGACAAAGCGAATGCTCAAGAGCTTTTAAACTTCGCAAAACGTTCTAAGAATGAACAAGCGGCTTTTCAAATGTTGGTTGACCTCGGCATTTGGAGTGAACATGAAAATCTAAACTTGCTGCGTAGCCAAGTTCCCATCAGGTTTGCCAATGAGGTGCTGGCGGCGGCTCAAGCATGTCTCGCTAAGCCGATTCCCGACAGTATGCAAGAGTTACGAAAAGACCTTACGCATCTGCACGTTTACACCATTGACGACATTAGTACTACCGAAATTGATGACGGCTTGAGCATCGAAACCCTCGCAGATGGTAGTAAGCGGATCTGGATTCATATCGCCGATCCGACCCGTTGGGTCGATCCTGAAAGTTCACTTGATCGCGATGCAAGGAAGCGCGGTACGAGCGTTTATTTGCCGACGGGCGTAATTCCCATGTTTCCCATCGAGTTGGCGGCAGGACCCATGAGCTTGATTCAAGGCAAGGTTTGTTATGCCTTGTCCTTTGCGGTTGACTTGGATGAAGAGGGAGCCGTTGCCAAATATGAAATTATGGCAACTTTAGTAAAACCCAACTATCGTCTCACCTATGAAGATGTCGAAGAAATGCTGCAACTGGGGGTCGAGGATGATCTGGAACGCCTTGCTCAGTTTGCACGGTTGAGGAAAAAGTGGCGGGTGGCTCAGGGGGCGATCGAAATTCATTTACCTGATACAACGGTCAAGGTTGATCCCCAGCCCGAAGATCAAGGCGGCGGTGTCACCCTAGAACTGATGGAAGATAGCTTCTCGCGGCAACTGGTGGCAGAAATGATGATTTTGGCGGGAGAGGTTGCCGCTAAATTTGCCCAAACCAATAATATCCCCATTCCCTATCGCTATCAAGAACAGCCTGAATTGCCACCCCTCGATACGCTGATGCAATTGCCTTCGGGACCAGTGCGCGAGTTTGCCATTTGTCGATGCATGACTAAGGGCTTGCTGGGACTGTATGCTTCTCGGCATTCGGGCTTGGGGCTAGATGCTTATGCACAGGTGACTTCACCGATTCGGCGCTATAGTGATTTGCTTGCCCATTGGCAAATCAAAGCTTTTTTACGCGAACAGGCTTTACCCTTTACGGCGGAAATGCTGACATCGATTTTGCAGGCGATCGACCCTGCGATTTGGGATGCCAATCAGGTCGAAAAGCAGTCAGTCAGGTATTGGAGCTTGGAATATCTGCGCCGTCAAAAGGATGTCGTTTGGGAAGCCTTGATGCTGGATTGGCTGCGCGAAAATGAGAGGCTAGCCTTAGTTTTGATTGAAGATTTGGGCTTGAAGTTGCCAATGCGTATTAATCGACAAATTCAAGCGGGTGATAATTTGCAAATTAAAACTGGCGAAGTCGATCCACGTAAGGACATTATTTGTTTCCAAGAGATAATACAAAGTAACGATCAAGAGAGCAGAATAGTTTAAAAGTGTGGCTACAATACGTGTGAATTGAAAGTCAAAACCAGTATGCGTTTTTATATTTGGTATAAAACCTACAGTCAGTAGAGAGCAGGATAACAAAGTCAAAAAAGGACTGTTGTTTGCTACTAATTTAGCAACGAAATTAGAAACTTGAATTGACGACTTTCAGGAATTAGACAATATTCACAACAGTTTTGGGCGCGATCGCTGACTAGTTTTCTAATTTTAGTGGAGATATAGCTCTTACTCATTGGCTCTGCTGAAGCTTAATTAGGGCTTGAGTTTTGGCAAGACGCACTAGATGTTCGATAAATTCATAATGCTGCCATAACAGGCGATCGCTTTCATTAAAATCTTGTGTACGATTTTTTTCTAACAGATGATCAATTTCTTGCTGTACATCTGGTGCAAGGCGTAAATTTAAGACTTCTTGAGGAGATGGAAGTTTAGCTAAGAAATGCAATATTTCCGTCAATCCAGAAAAAACGTTATTGGGATTAGCGTTTATTTCTCGCAATCCTAGAGCTAATATTTGCGGCAGGTTTCTTGTACAGTAGCGGCGATATCGTCTGGCACATCTAGGGTGATTTGCATAGTTAGTAAGTGATTATTAATGTTAGCTTTTGGCGTTCATTTTATCAGATCGCCCCTAATCTCAATCAAAAAGCGATCGCCTAAAATATCCACACTTCCACCACACAAGCGATCGCCCCTCAACAAACCAACAACACAAAACAGCGATCGCCATATTAACTTGTAACAAAAACTAAAAAAATTTTCTTGAATCACTCAATGGAGGATGCCAACCAACTTTCACCCATGCTTGTCTGGCTCTCACAATTTCTGCTTCACCGCGAACTTCATCATTCAAATCTAGCCGATTTACAGTTGCTCTTCCTGTTTCAGTAATACCAATAATTCTACAGCCATCTTCACTCCAAATAAAATGATCATTCCATACTTGCTGGCGAGGATGAAATAGATTTACTGCGTTTAATGTTGCGGGATCTTTTCCTTGTGTGAAGTTGTAATGATGTGAGTTACAGCGCTGGCACGCTAGGGCTAAGTTATCTATATTGTCTGAACCACCAATGGATCTCGGTTGAATGTGATCTATCTCAAACCTTGCAGGACTAATTTCTTCTGAAGAATGGCAATATTCACACAAGAAATTAGCTCTTTGTCTTATTTGGAGTCTTATTGCTGTAAGGATTGCCATGTAAAATCTAGAATTCGCTAATAATCTTGGCATTAAGCAGGGTGAAAATTTGGTCTAATTCTAAAATTCCTGCTAATTCCGCTTTTTCTCTGTCATTTAGTCCAATTCCTTTGAGCCGTTCATTCAAGTCATCTAAGCGGCTTTGTAATTCTTCAGAGAATTTAAATAAATAGCGATCGCGAACTTTTGCGGTAATAATTCCTGTAGATATCCACGAAGATGGCTTGACCATTGTTTGAGTCATCATTTATTTAACTCCATTCTCTTGCTAGTAACAATTATAAGCGATCGCCTAAAACATCCACACTCTCACCACACAAGCGATCGCCCTTCAACAAATCAATAACATCAAACAGCGATCACTTAACAGTAGAAATTAAAGACGGTTAAAAGATTTATTTAAAAATAATAACGATAAATTCGGGTGAAGCAGCACCTCCACAGGCAATTGAAATAATTAGCACAAGAACATATGTATAGAAAGCTAGAGGAAGATAGTATCCACCTACTAAGCCGCTAACAAATTCCAGTGGTAAGGGACGATCTTTCTCATAGTAATAATCTTTTTTAAAAAACACATATCTAACAAGAATGAATCCCAATCCTCCCGCGAATAATAATAGAACAGCAGAAAAAGCACCTCCCAGACCAGGGTTAAGCCTCATAACGGAAGAAGCGTTGCCTCCCATGAATCCTGCTATGTAATGAACACCTAAACAAACAGCTAGACCAATTAAGGCTCCTGCAAACTTAAGCAAAAATCTCATATAAATTACGAGTATATTTGTACATGCAAACTATAAATCTTTTCACTTAAATCAAGTTCTTTACTCAGTACACTTTTAGGTGTGATTTGGTTCACTGTTAGTTGGATTTGGTATAATCACTGCAATATTTCCTGTCAAAGCCCACAATATCTATGAAAACCATTGCTGATGTTCTGCAATACGTTGATGATCTAGTGTCGGAAGATACACAGGAACATCTAACATCTTTGGAAGAAGGCATTTTGAAAGGGGCTTGGGAAAGAAAGAATTATACTCAGATATCAAAGGAATTACATTGTAGTGAGTCGCATATTAAGAAGCTAGCGGCTAATTTGTGGAAAAGACTGAGTCATTTATTGGGAGTAGAAATTAATAAGGATAGTTTACAATCTGTGCTAGAAAGACAATATCGAGCATTTCAAGGCGGTAATTTTGGCTGTGTAAATATCAATAAAGGAAATTTTGTAAAAACTAATGAAGGGAATATTCATTTTGGAAAAGATAGCGATGACAAAATAGATATTAGTAAATTTACGAAGTTGGAGTTTAAACCGATGTCATATAGTGAATTCAAGACGATCGCTCAAGTCCAAGAAAAATTTGGCTTGACGGTTAAGGAATCGAAAAATTTGTTTGAGAATATTCAGCCCTTAGCGATTAGTGACTATCTGCAACAAACCCTCAAACGAAATCTCTCCGTTGCCAATGCCATCAACACCGAAAAAGCGCGATCTGAGTTGTTGATTACGCCGATCTTGATGGAAATTCGGCACATATTTGATCAAAAGGTGGGCTTCTTCTCTGGGACAGAATTTAATGTTGACATAGAATCTGGCTTAAATGGATTTTGTGATTTTATGTTGACAGCCTCCAGTGAAATCTATGAAATCTCTTGTCCAGTAATTACTCTTGTCGAGGCAAAAAACGAAAATATTAAAGGTGGCTTAGGTCAATGTATTGCTGAGATGGTCGCGGCTCAAAGATTTAATGCTAGAAGTGATAATAGTCTCCCTATTTATGGTGTAGTGACAACAGGCATGATTTGGAAGTTTTTGCGGATTGAAGAGAGAATACTTTGGATTGATCAAGAAGATTACTTCATAAAGGAAATTGGTAAATTGCTGGGTATTCTATCTAGTCCATTTCAATCGTACTTTTAGGAACCTCAAAATTTAAACTTGACTAGCAACTTAGGCGATCGCGCTTTTGGTTAGCTGATTTTATGAGAGAGGTGATCGCCGCTATCAATCAACAAGCGATCGCCGTAATCATGGCACACTTATTCACGGGAACGTTTCGGGTAATTTCTCATAAGTTCAAACAAAGAAATGGCTACGCCATTTCTTTGTTTGAACTTATGCAAAGCGCTATAACTTAGTGAACTTGACTTTAAGCCCATCTCTAGGGCGTAAAGTTGGGATTGGAAAAGGTTCGAGATTTTGCGAAGGTAAGACTTCCCATTGATAGTTCCGTAATAGATGGGATGCAATTATTTTCATTTCCAGCTTCGCAAAGGCAATCCCAATACAGATTCTTGAGCCGCCGCCAAATCCGATCAGGCTAAAGGGCTTCTGTTTATGCTCTTGACGCTCGGGGCTAAAGCGATCGGGATCAAACTTTTCAGGATTGGAGTAGATGTCCTCCTGTTTGTGGGTAACTCTAATCGAGTAGAGAACCTGCCAACCCTTAGGCACATGGTAGCCCTTGAAGTCAAATGGCTTGACCACAGCGCGAAAGCCGCCGCCTATGGAAGGACGCAGACGTTCTACTTCTTGCAAAATTTGATCCAAGTAGGGCATTTGTCCCAATTGTTCTAGATTTAAGCTGCCAGTTGTCGCTAGTTCCATTTGCTCTTGACGGGCGATCGCTAAAACTTGGGGATGCCGACCTAACTCCAAACATAGCCAAGTCAGCATAGAAGTAGTGGTTTCATGCCCTGCAAATAGCATCAACATCGCCTGCGCTTTCAGTTCTTCGATTCCAAATCTACTTCCATCTTCATCCTGAACTTGAACCAGCATACTCAGAACATCTTTAGTGGGATTCTTTTGGCGATCTTCAATTACTTTGGTGATATGTTGCAGCAGCAAATCACGGGCTTTCACGGCTTTGCCTAAGGCTGTAAATGGCAACTCAAAAGGCGCGATCGCAAATAGTCCATTAGTCAGATCTGCAAATAGCCCGCTCAAACGCTCCACATCTTCGCCAGCATCAGCGCCAACCAAAAGTTGACTGGCTATTTCAAAGGTGAGTTGCTTGAATTCATCAAACCAATTAAATTCACATTTTTGAGTCCATTTGTCCAAATATCGCTGGGTAATTTCTTCCATGGTGGAGATGTAGCCCGCCAAAGCCTGACCATGAAAGGCAGGCATCATCAAACGACGATTGCGGCGATGTTCTTCTCCATCTTGCAGAAATAACGACTCACCCAATAGTTTTTTGAAGTTGTCTGGCCATCCATCTTTCCATGAAAAACAGTCCATGTGGCTAGACAAAACAAACTCGGCAGCCTCAGAGCCAATCATGAAAATGGTTGGTTTTCCCAGTAAGTTAGTTTTTGAGATAGCTCCATACTTGGCATATTGTTTTTCTGGAAATTGTTGATCAAAAAGAAGCTGTAAAGTTTGTCCAATGATTGGTAATCCCAAATCTCCAGGCGGTAAATTTACAGGCTGAGAGATAGAAGAACTTTTTTCTTTGCTCATAATTTTAGATAGTGAATTGGTTTATAGCCTGTTGAGGCTTTGAGTCGCCCAAATAAATCTCGAGGATCGGCGCTCCGCGCCGATTCTCGAGATTTATTTGGATCTTAATTAAGCGCAAAGCGCTATAACTGAGCAAGCCACAATAAAATAGGCTAAGTAGTTATTATTTAAGTTTACAAAAAGGGTAGTCCTAAACAAGTAAGGATGAGTTGTAGTGATGAATAAAGAACCAGATAGCACCAATGTGATTTTCTAGTTTTTTAGAGAAGGAGAGAGTTTTACGAACTAAACGGGAGATACGTTGACTATCTATCTAAACTCCATACATGGATATATCGACTCACTCAAAGAAATCATGACCAGTTCCAAAAGTTCATGGGTAAACGCTCAACAGATCGAATTTTAAAAAAGATGATCGGCGCATTGCGCCGATCATCTTTACTTCTAACCGTATGCCTTTACCATCAACTCCTTGAGATCCACAATCAAAGGATAGCGGGGATTTGCGCCAGTGCATTGGTCATCAAAGGCTTGTTCTGCCATCGTTTCCAAATGGGACATGAAGAACTCCTCACTTGTACCCTGCTCAATCAGCACATCCTTAATCGTGGCAGGAATATCAACTTGACGCTTGAGGTCTTCCACTGCCGCAATTAATAGCTCCACTTTCTGATCATCGGTATCGCCGCCGAGATTTAGATAATTGGCAATCTGGGCATAGCGCCACTTGCTATTGGGATATTTATTTTGCGAGAAAGTCGCTTGTTTAAACGGAACATCGGTGGCGTTGTAGCGGATCACATGGGTGATCATCAGCGCATTGGCGAGTCCGTGAGCGATGTGGCAAGTGCCGCCCAACTGGTGGGCGATCGAGTGACAAACACCCAAGAAGGCATTGGCAAACGCCATCCCTGCGATCGTGGCGGCGTAATGCACCTTTTCCCGCGCTTTGGGATCTTTCGCGCCGTTAGTATAGGCACTGGGCAAATACTTAAACAAAAGCCTGATTGCTTCTAGTGCTAAGCCATTGGTATATTCCGAAGCAAGGACAGAGACATAGGCTTCGATCGCATGGGTGAGGGCATCAATACCACCATAGGCAGTGAGGCGCTTAGGAATATGCATCGTCAATTCGGGATCGACGATCGCAATGGTTGGAGTCAGCGCATAGTCGGCTAGGGGATATTTGATATGCGTTTTCTCGTCGGTGACGACCGCAAAGGGAGTGACTTCGGAACCAGTGCCTGAAGTGGTGGGAACCGATACCATGATTGCCTTTGCGCCCAAGGGAGGAAGCTCGTAAACGCGCTTACGAATATCCATAAAGCGCATGGCAATCCCTTCAAATTCGATATCGGGATGCTCATACATCAACCACATGATTTTGGCAGCATCCATCGGCGAACCACCGCCAAAGGCGATAATTACATCGGGATGGAAGCTATTGCAAATGTCTAAACCTTTGCGGACGGTGGCAAGGGAAGGATCGGGTTCAACATCGTAGAAGGTGTAATGGGCAACGCCAATCTCTTCAAGACTATCCGTAACTTCTTTGGTCAAGCCCAATTCATAGAGAGGGCGATCGGTGACAATTAGAGCGCGTTTGCGATCCTTGAGGTCGCGCAGAGCGATCGGCAAACAGCCCGCTTTGAAATAGATTTTGGGTGGAATGCGGAACCACAGCATATTTTCGCGGCGTTCGGCGGCAGTTTTGATGTTCAACAAATGCTGTGGTGTGACATTTGCCGAGATCGAATTACCACCCCAAGAACCGCAACCAAGAGTTAAGGAAGGATCAAGGCGGAAGTTATAAAGGTCGCCGATCGCCCCCTGTGAAGATGGCGTATTGATCAGAATTCGCGAGGTTTCTAGCTTGCTCTCAAAATAACGAATATTAGTTTGATTGTTAGGCGCAGTGTAAAGTGATGAAGTATGTCCATGTCCACCAAACAGCACTAACTCTTCGGCTTTATCCACTGCATTCAAAAAGTCCTTGGCACGATACATTGCCAGAATTGGCGAGAGTTTTTCATAGGCAAAGGGTTCGCTCTTGTCGATCGCCTCCACTTCACCAATCAACACCCGTGTATTGTCGGGGATCGAGAATCCTGCCACTTCGGCGATCGCTGCCACCGACTGACCGACGATCGCTGCATTCAAGTGTCCATCGGCGAGGATTACATTACGAATTTTATCTCGTTCCTCAGTATTGAGGAAATACGCGCCGCGCTTAATAAACTCTTCACGCACCGTATCATAAATTTCATCAACCACCACCACCGACTGCTCGGAAGCGCAAATCGTTCCGTTATCAAAGGTCTTGCTGAGAATGATCGAACTCACCGCCATCTGGATATGAGCAGTTTCATCAATAATTGCAGGGGTATTGCCAGCGCCCACACCGATGGAAGGATGTCCTGAAGAATAGGCAGCCTTGACCATACCAGGTCCTCCCGTTGCCAAGATCAATTTGATCGAGGGGTGCTGCATCAATGCTTGAGACAGTGGCACGGTCGGCTCATCGATCCAGCCGATGATGTCAGGGGGCGCACCCGCAGCGATCGCCGCATTCAAGACAATTTCCGCCGCCTGTCGCGTACAGTTCTTCGTGCGAGGATGGGGCGAAAAGATGATCCCGTTGCGGGTTTTTAGGGCAATTAGCGCTTTAAAAATTGTCGTGGAAGTGGGGTTAGTTACAGGTACGATCCCCGCGAGAATGCCCACGGGTTCAGCGATGCGTTCATAGCCAAAATGCTTATCCGACTCGATTACACCGCAGGTTTTATCATTTTTGTACTTGTTGTAAATCATTTCCGAAGCAAAGTGGTTTTTAATCGCCTTATCTTCGATCACACCCATTCCTGACTCTTGCACCGCTGCCTTCGCTAAGGGGATCCGCGCCGCATTTGCCGCCAGCGCTGCTTTCTTGAAAATATAATCAACCTTTTCTTGCGAGAAGGTGGCAAACTCCGCTTGAGCTTTTTTCACCCGTCCAATTAACAGTTCCAATTCTTCAACATTCGCAACTAGCATAATCACTCCTGAATTTTAATTTTTTTGGCTGTTAGCTGTTAGCCATAACTAGAGTTGAGAACTCAATATTGATTGGTCAACAATTTTAAAAAGCTAAAAGCCCCTACCTAAACCCCAACTGCGCCGATCGCATTGATCCCGCGTTGTTTGAAAATGGCGATCGCTTGATCTACTAGCTCAGTCGTGGCAGGGGGGGTGTCGCGCAACGTATAGGGCAAACCTAATTGTTCCCATTTATATTCTCCCATTTTGTGGAATGGTAAAACTTCCAAGCGTTCCACATTTGTGAGAGTTGCCACAAAATCAGCGAGTTGATGGATATTTTCCAGATCATCGGTAAGGTGCGGCACTAGCACAAAGCGAATCCAAGCGGGCTTATTGGTGTCGCTAAGATATTGGGCGATCGCCAGAGTCGGCTCAATGGAAACATGGGTAACTTGATAGAATAAATCAGGCTTATAGGACTTAATATCTAACAGAACTAAATCTGTCTCCTCAAGGACACTTTTGGCAGTATTGATCTCGCAATAACCAGAAGTATCAAGAGCATTGTGCAAGCCCAGTTCATGGCAACGCCGAAAGATTTCTCTAGTGAATTCGGGCTGCATCAATGGTTCACCACCACTAACGGTTACGCCGCCTTTACGAATGAAGGATTTACATTTTTTGATCTCGGTGATCAAATAGTCAACGGTGACTTCTTTGCCATCATGGGCGTTGCGACAGTCGGGATTGTGGCAATAGAGACAACGCAGGGGACAGCCCTGAGTGAAAACGATAAATCTAATTCCAGGTCCATCGACTGTGCCGAAGGTTTCAATTGAGTGAATGCGTCCAGTTTGAGAATTCATTGCAATCTATACAATCTTTCTCTATTTTACTACGAAATTCCAACCACACCACAATTTTGATTTTGTCGTAAGTACTCCCTTCTCAATGAATAATTAGGCTTTGCGGCGCGAAGCGCCGCAAAGCCTAATTATTCATTGAGAAGGGAGTAGACATAAGTAACCTAAAAAACAAGAAGATCGTTCCGCCCGCTATGCGGGCGGAACGAGATCTGGTTTCGGGTTTTAGTTATGTTGAGCTACTTAGTTATTTCAAATGTGGTAGAGTTACCAAAAATTACTGAGATTTTCTGATGGAAGATCACCAAGGCAACAACAGACGGATATGGAGAAACTTCAATAACGCCCAACTCCTTCGCTACTTGTTACTGTTCGCAGTTGCTTGGGTGATCACACAGGTATTGGCATATTTTGCAGCCGTTATAATTATCTTCATTTTTTCTGCCATTCTCGCATTTTTACTGAATTATCCAGTCAAATTTATATCGAGGTTTATGCCGCGATCGATCGCGGTATTGATTGTATTCTTGCTTACTGTGCTAATTATCGGTGGCTTAACAGCTACATTAGGATTAGCAGTCATTGCTCAAGCACAACAACTACTAGCACAGTCTCCACAACTTCTAGAATCAATGATCGCCCAAGTGGCAATCATCCAATCCTTTATGGAAAATCAAAATATTAAAGTTGATTTAAGCACCTTTGAAGGACAAATTCGCGAACAGGCTCTCGGAGCAATTGGTATAGGCTTAACCACATTACAAAATGTACTATTTAACTTACTAGATATAATTTTAGTAGGAGTGATTAGCTTTTTTATGTTGTCAGATGGCAAGAGATTGTGGCATCTAATTATGAAGCTATTTCCATCACATTTACGCCATGATGTAACAAAATCAGTTCAAAAGAATTTTCTAGGTTTCTTTTGGGGGAGACTGTTGTTGTCGATTTTCTTTGGAATCTCTACATTTTTGATATTGATCATCCTAAAAAGTCCCTATCCACTAGTTTTAGCATTTGTTGCTGGTGCATTTGACCTAATTCCTGGGATTGGTGCAACGATTGGAATTAGTTTGATTAGTTTAATTGTTTTACCTCAAGGAATTTTTCTCAGTTTGAACATTTTAGTTGGTTGCATTATTTTGCAGCAAATAGAAGAAAATTTACTGATGCCGCGAATTATGAAAGGCTCTATTAATATAAATCCTGTGATTATGTTCTTATCACTCTTGGTGGGAGCGCGAGTAGCGGGATTGATTGGGGTTTTTCTTTCCATCCCTATCACAGGCGTGATCATTAGCATTCTTGATGTTGATGAAATGCGCGGAGAAGCAACTAAAAAAATTTCTAGTTAAATGTCAAGATGTTATAGCAATTTTCATAAAAAACTTTTCTGATGTGGTAAAGTTATGCAAGTTGACAAGGATTCTTTAGTTTTTGTAATTACAGTTTAAGTGCTGGATAAAGAGTCAAAAATTGGACAGAAAACTGTTCAAAAATCTTGCCCACAAGGATTGCAATTTTTTGGCTAAGATTCTTTTAAAAAGGATTTTCAAGCTATTTTTCCTGTTTTTACAATTACTATTAAACTACCCTCATTAACCTAATAACCATCGTATTCACATATTCGTAATATTAAATCAGATATGTCCCAAGTCGAAATGGTCTTGAATATGTTGCGCCCAGTTGTGGCTTCAATGTCTGCGGCTGATAAGTCTGACCTGCTTACAAAAGTCAGTCAATTGTTAGATGCAAATGATAATAAATCTATGGCAACTGGACAAAGTCAAAGTAATTCCTTGAGTGGAATTAATTTTAGTGGTGGTGCTAACAATGCGCTCAACTTTGCGCCTGTTCAAAATCAAGGCGGCAATGTCAATGTTGCATCTAACTTTAATCAGAGTTATACGGTTAATCCTGAGGTCAAAAAAGTTCTAGAAGATCTTAGCCAACTTAAAGCAAGCATTGCTGACAGTCAAGAAATTAATCCGTTATTAAAGGAACCCGTCAAACTAGAAGTACAGAAACTGGAAGAGGAATTGCAGAAACCTGAACCAAATCCCACTTTTGTCGAAAGTACACTTGCCACGATCAAGACAGGCTTGGAAGGAGCAATTTCTCTAGTTGAACCCACTCTTAAAATCGCTGGTCTCGTTGCCAAGCTATACGGCTTTCCCTTGCCATAGTATTCATTTAAAAAAGTGCGGTGAAACTGCGCTTTTTTAATTTATCTATTCTATTAATAAATCAATGAGTGAAAGCAAAGGAACCTATAACGTCTCTCAGAGCCAAGAAAATGTCCTTCAGGATATTAATATTCAAGGCAGCAGCAATATTATTACCTTTGCGCCTACCCAAAATACGGTTATTGAAACGCAAGTTATTCAGATTTCCGTACAGAAGGTAACGCAGCAACAGCTGATCAAAGCATCTCCCTACAAGGGGTTAAATCGGTTTAATGCCGCCGATCGCGATCGCTTTTATGGACGCGATAAATTAATTAGAAGGATCTTAGAAGCGATTAATGCCAGTGGCTTAACTCTAGTTACAGGTGCATCGGGAAGCGGTAAATCTTCCGTAATCCGTGCGGGGGTAATTCCTGAACTGAAGCAATCTTTATCTCATTATTCGATTAAAGATTTCATTTTCACACCGAGCCAAGATCCCTTTGAATCGCTGTATCGATGTTTGCTGAACGAAGAGAAGGATTATCAGTTTAGTGAAAGTGACGCTCAAATAGTTTTGACCAAAAAAGCGGATGCGATCGCACAGGTGATTGATCGCCTCAAGGACAAGGATGAGCGCTGGCTATGGTTTATCGATCAGTTTGAAGAATTATTTACCAACTGTGGTGATGAGAGTATTAGACAGAATTTTATCGATGGTATTGTCAAAATCGTCAAGTCTGGCGATGGTTCGGTTCGGATTATTTTGGGAATGCGGGCGGATTTTTTGGAGCAGTTTAGCTTTTATCCTGCATTGGGAACGATTTTAGATAAAGATTAGGACTTACGCAAGAACCATAGGAATAGAAGGATGATTAAGCTGGCTCCGTAAATAATCAGATAAAAGTCCGCATTTGAGTTGGTAGATAGTTTTACCAGATTGAAAAGCTAAACGTTTAAGATGATGCCAAACAAGCATGGCACAAGCAATGTGATTACGCTGAATTCTGGATTTACGGCACTGGCAAGCCTCAATCCCCGTCAATTGCTTAATTTCCCGATGAAATTCCTCAATAATCCACCTGATGGAGCAAATAGCTTGTACTTCAGGGGTGTAGTCTTGATTTAAGTCG
>MNZA01000211.1:10558-24843 GCA_001873375.1 Oscillatoriales cyanobacterium CG2_30_44_21 | reverse complement strand
GCCACTCCTTTCTTATGCTTTATGGCTATAAGTCAGCGCGAAGCCCTGTAAAATTCTGACAAGTCGCAATGGAGTAATAAAAAATTGACTACTGAGTTAAAAAAATTTGTCATGTGGGGTAGCTATTGCGAAGGCGTTTTAGAAAAGCGCCCCCCCTTTCGTCAAGCGCATCTTGATAATCTTAAAGCCTTGCATGAGGCAGGCAAATTGCTAACGATTGGTCCAACTCATGATGTTAAAAAAGTATTTGCCATTTACGTTGCCACTGATGAGTCCATAGCGCGGCAGCTCGTAGAATCTGATCCCTATTGGCTAAACCAGATTTGGACTGATTACGAAATTCATGAGTGGATTCAAGTTTACTAAAAAAAACAAAGATTACAGCGCTTTGCGCTTAATCAAAACCCAGAGAAAGTTTGGGAAGCGTCGCTCCGCGACGCTTCCCAAACTTTCTCTGGACAAGAGACTGCAATGGCGGTGCTTTGCGCCGCCATTAGTCTTTATACTTCAGGACTACTGGGCTTGATCACAAAATGATTGAACAGAATTCGACTAATGCCTGCGATCGGTGGAGCAATCACTGCACCCAAAACACCCAATAGTTCTGCACCGATAATTATTGATAACAACAACTCAAAAGGATCAAGGTTTAAATGGGGCGCAACCAACCAAGGCTGCAAAATAAAAGCTTCGACTTGCTGTAGTACAAAACAAATAAAGAGGGCGATCGCGCTACGCTCTAAGTCAACGCCCCAGCCAGCAATCAAGATGGCAATCAAAGCTGCTAACCCGCCAATGTATGGCACTAAATTGGTGACTGCCACCAATAACCCCAAAGCTCCAGCAAAGGGAATTCCGAACATCATCAGGACTAAATAGGTGCAGAAACCCAACAAGCTAGAAGTACCAATGCGCCCCACGACATAGGCTCCAAGGCATCTGGTAATTGGTGGAATTAAAATGATGACTTCTGTTCGGATCTTTTCGGAAAAAAGTTTCAAGCAGCGTCTCAGTAAACTGCTGGAATTGACAACCATGTAAGCTGCAATCAACATACTCAAAATACCCACCCCGATCGCATTGACAACTTGCAAGGTGAACTCAAAGGTCTGACCGACCAAATTTCTACCAAAATTCTGAGCTTGATCGATCAGAGGCTGTGTTTGCAGTAGTTTACTCAATTGTTCTTGGCTAATATTTAGTAAGCCGCCTTGAGGTAATTGAATCTGCTCTAACAGTTTGGGCAACTTAATAAAAAACTGCCCTAGCTCCAAAATGATCTGTGGCGCGGGGGCGATCGCTAAAACTAGCATCACCATCAAGAATAAATACAAAATAATCACCGCACCAACGCGCCCAACCCCAAATTCCCACCGTTGATACTTAAATCGAAACTTAGTCAGATACTCAACCATAGGCGTGATGGATCCCGCCAAAAACAAACTAGTCAGCAATAGCTGCACAGTCTGCCGCAGTCTGAAGGCAAAGTATATGGCGATCGCCAAAAACACAATTTGCTTGAGATATCTAGTTAGAAAGTTTTTACCTTTGATCACAGTTTCATCTGGGAGAGTGAAAACCTAATATCGAGTTTTGTAACGGCTCTACTTATAATTAGCACATACAGCGCTTGGCACTTTCCTAAAACTCCAGAAATTTTTGGAAAGGCTGAGGACTCAAAAATTGGAGATGCGGCGCAAAGCGCTGCATCTCTAACTATTGGTTTTTGGTATGAGGTCTATTTTTAGGCTGAGAAGAGATTCGGTCAGCCTTTCTGGAAATTTCTGAACCTAAACAAAGTTCCAATGGGCTGGATTTACTTAAATTAATAAAAATTTCAAATGAATCATGGCTATGAAGCGATCGCGATCGGGCGACGTATTTTACTAGAACTATTCCGCACCTATCGCACCATGCTTTTATGGGTTGTTTTTCCAATTTCGATGCTGCTGCTGAATGGATTTGTCCTCGCTGAAGGTTCTAAAATAACCACCGCAGAATCCTTCAAACTAGCTGCACCAGCGACATTAATTGGCTCGGCTCTATTTTTTAGTTGTCTTGGCGGCACGATGTCCACAATTGTCACCGAAAGAGAAAATTTAACAATTAAAAGATTATTAATTGCGCCGATCAGAGGAGTATCGTATTTTTTAGGGATTTTCTTTGCCTATGGTGTGATCGGTTTAGGGCAGAGCTTAATTATTTATACTGTAGCTGCTTTTTGGGGAGTCCGCTTCGGTGGCTCGATTGTGCTGGGGCTAGCTGTAGTGCTGGCAAGTATTGGTTCCTATGTGGGCATGGGCTTTGTGCTGGCAACCAAGTTTGCCCGCCGCGCCGAGGATGTAAACTCTTTAGTAGCAGCCGTTGGGGTGCCTTTACTGATCTTGGGTGGCGCATTTTTCCCAACTACTTTTTTATCCAAAGACTTACTTTTAATTACTCAATTTAATCCTGTTTATCACATGAGCGAAGCTTTTACAGCTATCTCCACAGACAGTAAAAATCTAACCAACAACGATTTATTGTTGCATATTCGTTTTTTACTTGGCTTTTTTGCAGTAGCGATCGCCTCTGGCTGGCTAGCTTACAAAAAAATGCTCCGCAGTGAAAGCCATTTATAAATCTCCCCAAGGGAGGGGCGGCGCTTCGTGCCGTTCCCCCCTTGCAAGTATTTTTGCGGTAGCCTAAAAGAAATTTATGTAGTAAATGTACTATATGCTTTTACCGATCAATGGCTAGTGTTGCTTTGATCGGTAAAAGCATATATTTTTGCCATAATTAGCAACTATGATTACAACTTAACTAAGCGAACTTGAGCTAAGATTTCAACGGCAAATCCAGTGATAGTATGGTTTTAATTTTGGCGTATAGTCTTACAATTGTTGAGCTAGAACCATCATTCTCGAAAACGAAGTTATTTATATAAGTAACGGGGCATAATTAAATATGAAACCCCAAGAAGCTGATTTGTCTGCTTCTTGGGCGAATCAGCTTCTTGGGGTTCTGGTTAACTATGATAAACAAAGGCAATTATCCAGCAGTGATTGATTTAGAGACTTGATATGTGGCTAGTTGTAGAAATGTCAAGCCCACGAGTAGTAAATAATGAAAAAAACAACGATCGCTAATGATCGCCTCAAAATCAGCATCATTACTCAATTTTATCCACCTGACTATGCGGCAACTGGACAATTTGTATATGATTTAGCGGGAGCTTTAGTTGAACAGGGTTTCGCTGTCAGTGTGTTTACGGGAATGCCAGGATATGCATTTAAGCAAACCGAGGTCAAACGCCAAGAAGATGATATAAATGGCGTGTTTATCCGTCGGACTGGCTCAGTTCATTTAATACCAAAACGGATTCGTAGCAAAGTTTTCGGCAGTGTTTTGTTTGTACTGCGTTGCATGATTAAATTTCGTAGCAAAGGCATTCGTGGTTCTCACTTAGTCATTACCTCGGCTCCACCCTTCTTAGGATTAATCGGCTGGTTTTACAACAAGGTTTTTAATCACTCCTATAGCTGCATCATTTACGACATCTATCCAGAAGTGGCGGTTCGCTTAAAAGTAGTTGCCCCAGATCACTGGATTGTTAAATTTTGGGAGTTTGTAAATAAAAAAGTCTGGGAAAGAGCCGACTCTCTGATTGTTCTGAGTGAGCCAATGAAGGATTTATTGGTTAGTAAAAACAGAAACCTAGCCGATAAAATCCATGTAATTCATAGTTGGGCTGATCCGAAATTTATTCAGCCGATCGCCAAGGAAAAGAATTGGTTTGCCGAGCAACATGGCTTAACGGATCACTTTGTGGTTCTCTATTCTGGCAATCTGGGGCGCTGTCATGACTGTCAAACGATTTTAAAATGCGCTCAAATCTTAAAGCATCATTCCAGTATTAAATTCGTATTTATCGGCAATGGCGTCGGCTCCCAGATCATCAAATCCGCGATCGCCTCTGGAGATTTACCCAACGCCTTGCAGTTACCCTATCAAGATAAGGACGTGCTTCCCTTCTCGCTGACAGCCTGCGACCTATCATTAGTAAGCATTCTGCCCAATGTCGGCGATACTGTTGCCCCTTCCAAGATGTACGGCATCTTAGCGGCAGGACGACCCGTGGCGGCAATCTGTCCCGAAGATAGCTACTTGCGTGAAATAGTTGATGAAGGAAACTGCGGTAACTATTTTAATAACGGGGACGCGCAGGGATTAGCGGATTACATCTGCTTACTTGAGGCTAATCCCGAACTTCAGGCTAACTTGGGCAACAATGCGCGTAAATTATTAGAGCTAAAATACACCGTTGACAAGGCTGTGCCAAAGTACATCAATGCTTTAGGGTTGAAAAGAAAGGTATCTTTTGACCCAGAGCCGCATCCAGCTAGTCTCTGTAAGCATGAGTTTTAATACCAGACAAAGTAGAGTGGCGGCGCGAAGCGCCGCCACTCTACTTTTAATAAGCCACAAAAGCTTGCTCTATATAGTCTTGCAAGTAAATATGGTTAGCAGGTGTTTCTGGGGAAACACCTAATTTGGAAGCGTTATCAAAACTATTTATGTTTTTCTGATAACGAACCAGAGCCACATCAAACCGACAGGCTAACTCCGACAATTGAGGATGCATATCCAAAAAAGTTAAGGCAGTTTTAATTAATTTAGCTTGCTTCTTGGGTGTGATCGCCAAACTGCCATCAGCATCTAAATTATGAATTCCCCTTGTCTTCACTTCCACAAATATGAGCCACTGGCGATCGCAAGCCACCAGATCAATCTCCCCCCATCTACAGCGCCACTGAGTTGCTAAAATTTGCCAGCCGCTATCTTTTAAGAGTTTTGCAACTAGCATTTCGCCGCGATCGCCGACTTCTTTTGACATAGACTTGATGCTAGGACTTATATATTCCCAGTGTTATGAAAAAACCAGATTTTAAAGTACACAACTTGATCTTCAAGATAACAAATTTATTTTGTCTAGCAAGTCTTTGCCTGTTTTTAGTCGCTGTGCAGCCCAGCTTAGCAGATGTATATGTCAAAGCTTTTCTTCAAGGAGCCGACTTTTCAGGGAAGTCTCTTTTGGGCTACCAATTTAACGAATCAGATTTGAGAAATACATCTTTTGTGAATGCTAACGCCCAAGGAGTTAGCTTTTTTGCCGCAAATATGAAGGAAGCAAACCTCTCAGGAGCCAACCTCAGTTACAGCACCCTAGATAATGCCCGTCTTGATCGCGCCAATTTAACTAACGCTGTTGTAGAAGGTTCTTTTGCCTACGGTACTTCTTTTAGCAACGTGATCATTGATGGAGCCGACTTTACCGATGTCGATCTAAGACCGCCTGTGCGCCAAAAACTTTGTCAAGTCGCCCAAGGCAAAAACCCCGTCACAGGAAGAATGACCCGCGATACTCTTGAGTGTGACTAACTCCCCGAAAGATTTTAAAAGCGCAGCGAAGCCGCACATTTTAAATCTTTCGGGTTTTCAAGACAGCGCAAAGCGCCATATCTCAAGGTTAGCTAGTGTTACTTTATTCAAGCTAAAAGGTTATGATTAATTTCAGAAGGTTTTTTGTTACTAAAAACTCATCCTTCGTTGAGGTATTTGGCTTTTGCAAAAATAAGTAATTTTGTTGCCAATACTTGTTTTGAAACTTCTCCGAGGATTGCTCTCTGCCTATCTCATATGCAGTTAAATGAAACTTCCAGCGACCTATCAAGTGGTCGCCTCCTTCAAAGAAGCTTACTGCCACAAAGCCTTCCCTCCTATCCTGGACTAGATATTGCTGCGGAAGTCTGGACAGCGGTAGACCTCGGCGGAGATTATTACCAGTTTTTAGAACAGTCAGGAACATTGGCAGTAGCGATCGCCGACTCTTCTGGCAAGTCAGTGGCAGGAGCAATTCATGCCGCCCTATTTAAAGGGCAACTCGATGCTTACGGGCAGCAGGGTAGACTGCTACAAAACCCCGCTTCCATGCTTAATTCTCTCAATCAGTTGCTATGTAAAAGCGGCACTGACGATGCCGTAGCTCTTTGCTATGGAGCTATAGATCTCGTAAATTATGAGCTTCACTTGGGTAATGCAGGTATCCCTGGTCCGCTAATCTATCGCGCTGCAACCAACACCTGCGAAGAAATCGTCAACCCTGCGATCGCTTTGGGACGGATCGATAGCGCCACCTACCGCGGCATTTCCAAATCACTACACCAAGGTGACATTGCCGTATTTTTTAGCGATGGTCTATTTGAGGCAACCAGTCCCATTGGCGAAGAATTCGGCAGATCACCAGCAAATGACATATCGCCCCTTCGCCAAACTGTAATTCAATTAGCCCAATCTTCCGCCCTAGATATCCTCCATGGTTTAAAAACGGCGCTTGATCAATTTTCAGAAAGGGAGATACCTGATGATGACGTATCCATCGTAGTCATTAAACTCAAACAAAAGGTTAACTTTGCCGAACTGAGAAACTGTCCCTATCTGGAATCTCTCCAAGCGTGGCAACGATCTGGCGAGACCAATGAATCGGCGTTACTGCGTGGTATTCGCCTTGCCGAAGCCCTAGAATGGTCGCAAAAGCAAACGGATTTATCTCAGGTTGATATTAGCTTCTTAGAAGCATCGCAAAGAATTAATGAGCGGGAACAACTCATCGCCGCCCGCGCTGCGGACGCTGATCGTCTCGAACAACTCAGCCAAGAACTAGAGCATAGTCTCGATGCAGAGCGCCGCCAACGGGTAATCGCGGAGATGGGTGAAATTAACGAAAAAATTGTCGCCATGACCATTTCTTCGGAAGCCCTGTATCTCTCTAATAATCACATTGAGGCAATGATTGCAGGCGTAATTGGCGGAGTCCAACTCAAGCGCCTGACCACTCAAGTTGACGAAAGCACACTCGAAAACTTGAGAGCAAATACTCAAATCAGGGCAATTACTGCCCTAGAGCAAGTTGTCTATGGAACCCACGAATACAATCGACTAGAAGGACATGGCTTTTGGGTTAATAAAGTTTGCTACTCCCGCGATGGTCAATTTATCGCTTCCGCCAGTAGCGATCGCACCATAAAAATTTGGAACACATCGGGAACCCTAGTGCAGACATTAGCGGGGCATACCAACTGGGTCACGAGCATAGCATTTAGCCCCGACGGCAATCTCCTCGTCTCTGGGAGTCGTGACAACATGACAAAGCTATGGCGCAGAGCTGACGTAGGACTGTTTGCGACTCAGCCAGTTGCTATCCTCAAAGGACATGACGGCCCTATCTTAGATGTATGTTTTAGCCATGACGGTGAAATAATTGCTTCGGCAAGTGAAGATACCACTATCAAGCTATGGAAAAATGATGGAACCCTAATTCGCACCTTGAGAGGCGGACATGATCGCTGGGTGACTTGCGTAGCTTTTCACCCCAATGGTAAATCGATCATCTCAGGAAGTGCCGATCGCAATTTAATCATTTGGAACCTTCAAGGTGTGCCGATCAGACATTTGCGCGGTCACGATAGCTTTGTGGAAAGCGTTGCCTATGCTCCTAATGGCTTAGCAATTGTCTCTGGAAGCCGCGATCGCACCGTAAAAATGTGGGGATCAGACGGAGTTTTAATCAAAACCTTTTATGGACACTTAGATAAAGTTTGGAGCGTAGCCTTCAGTAACGACAACCACACCATCGCCTCCAGTGGTTTTGATCGCTCCGTGCGGATATGGGATGTAGAACAGGGATTACTATCCACATTTCAAGGACATGGAGATGTCGTCAATAGCATCGCCTTTAGCCCCGATGGCAAAACCTTAGCCTCAGCCAGCCGAGACACTACTGTTAAGCTATGGGCAATTCGTGGCACACCTTTAAGAACATTGCTAGGACATACCGACGAAGTTACGTCTGTCGCCGTCAGTCCCAATTCAAAATTACTAGCCTCAACTTGCAAAGACAAAACTATCAATCTCTGGAATGCCAACGGTACTCTGGAAGCGGTTTTAGAAGGACACAACGACAAAGTTAACTGCGTAACGTTCAGCCCAGACAGTTCCACAATTCTGACTGCGGCGGCTGATGCCAGTATAAAAATGTGGAGAGCCGACGGAACCCTGATTGATACTATTAGCGCCCACCGCGCCGAGATTTATAAAGTCGTCTACCGATGCGATGGTCAAGTATTCGCTTCTTGCAGCGCCGACGGGACAGTTCGCGTATGGAGTGCCGACGGAAAATGGCTGCAAACGCTGACTGGACATACCGCCGAAGTATATAGCATTGACTTTAGTCCCGATGGAAGTATGCTTGCTTCCGCTAGCAAAGACAAATTAATTAACCTCTGGAGTTGGGACGGAACCTTGCTCCGAACTCTAGATGGTCATAGTGCCGAAGTTTATACGGTTTCCTTCAATCCCAACGGTAATATGATCGCCAGTGGCAGCATGGATCAAAGCGTAAAACTATGGAGTATCGAAGGTGATTTGATCAAAACGCTCAATGGGCATAGCGCCGAGGTGACAAGTGTGTGCTTTAGCCCAGACGGAAAATCAATTGTTTCCGCCAGCGAAGATTCGACAATTCAGTTTTGGAGTGGTGACGGGACATTGTTGAGAACTTTTAATGGTCATCAAGGTCCTGTCCGATGTATTTGCTTTAGTCCCAATGGAAAAATACTAATATCCTCTGGAGAAGATCGCAAAATAATTATGTGGAATCTTGACCTAGAGAATTTATTAATGCGCGGTTGTCAGTGGTTACAAGAATACCTAAGAACAAATATAAACGTATCAGAGGAAGATAAAAGAACCTGTTTAGGAGGCTGTAGCTGGCTTTACAAGCATCTCAGATCCACCCCGCCTACATAATTTAACAATAAAAAAGCCTCGCTATGCGAGGCTTTTTTATTGTCGAAAACTAATAACTATTTCAAGATCTTAGTTACAACACCCGATCCAACGGTACGACCGCCTTCACGAATCGCGAAGCGCATTTCGTTTTCGATCGCAATGGGGTTGATCAATTCAACAGTCATCTTAATGCGATCGCCAGGCATGACCATTTCTGCCTCACTCCCATCATCAGCTGTGAAGCTAGCAATAGTCCCAGTTACGTCAGTTGTCCGCACATAGAACTGAGGGCGATAACCAGGGAAGAAAGGAGTCTTTCGACCTCCCTCTTTCTCTGTCAAGATGTAAACTTGACCTTCAAATTCTGTGTGAGGGTTGATAGACTTGGGCTTGGCTAAAACCATACCACGCTCGATATCAGCCTTCTGGATACCACGCAGCAGAAGCCCTGCGTTATCCCCAGCCAAGCCTTCTTCCAAGCTCTTCTTGAACATTTCGATACCAGTGACGGTAGTAGTACGAGTATCAGTGATACCAACTAGCTCAACCACATCGCCAACCTTGACAGTACCACGCTCAATCCGCCCCGTTGCCACCGTACCACGACCAGTAATCGAGAATACATCTTCAACAGCCATCAAGAAAGGCTTATCAACAGCCCGCTCAGGAGTAGGAATAAAAGAGTCAACAGAATCCATCAAAGCCCAAATTTTATCCACCCAAGGATTAGTACCACGGGCAGTCTTAGGATCTTTGGTCATTTGCTCAACAGCCTTCAGCGCCGAACCACGGGTGATAGGAATATTGTCACCATCAAAATCATAGGAGGAGAGCAACTCACGAACTTCAAGCTCAACTAGCTCAACTAGTTCTTCTTCACCTTCCATTTGGTCTTCCTTGTTCAAGAAAACCACTAGGTTAGGTACACCAACCTGACGAGCAAGCAAGATGTGCTCACGAGTTTGAGGCTCAGGGCCGTCGGCAGCCGATACAAGAAGAATTGCGCCGTCCATTTGAGCGGCTCCAGTGATCATGTTCTTCACATAGTCAGCGTGACCTGGGCAGTCTACATGAGCATAGTGACGCTCAACGGTTTGATACTCAACGTGAGCAGTGTTAATCGTAATACCACGAGCCTTTTCTTCAGGAGCAGCATCAATTTGGTCATAAGCTTTAGCAGTTGCTTGACCTGCGGCTGCCAAAGACATGGTGATTGCAGCAGTTAAAGTGGTCTTACCATGGTCAACGTGACCGATGGTACCGATGTTAACGTGGGGCTTGGTTCTCTCAAATTTAGCGCGTGCCATTTTTTAGTAATTATCCTTAACTTTGGTAATTGTTACTCTAGTTTATAGAGCATTTCATGCAATTGCTACTCTAGTTTATAGAGTATTGGTAGAGTATTTTAGAGGACTACTCTTTGCCCTTGCTTTTGGCAATAATGGCTTCAGCCACATTCCTGGGGACTTCTTCATAATGGCTAAATTCCATTGAGAAGCTAGCCCTGCCTTGCGTTGATGAGCGAAGGTCAGTTGAGTAACCAAACATCTCAGACAAGGGAACCCTTGACTCAACGCTTTTACCAGATGCAGTATCTTCCATGCCGATGATATTGCCACGACGACGACTAAGGTCACCGATTACGTCACCCATGTAATCTTCAGGGGTTTCGACTTCAACCTTCATCATCGGTTCCAGCAGCACAGGCTGAGCCTTCATCACAGCTTCTTTGATTGCCATAGAACCAGCAATTTTAAAAGCCATTTCTGAAGAGTCAACATCATGGAACGAACCATGAACTAGAGTGGCTCTGAGGTCAATCACAGGATAGCCCGCCAGAATTCCCGACTCACAGGCTTCTTTCATACCTTGCTCCGAAGGTTTGATGAACTCCTTAGGAATTACACCGCCAACGATCTTTGATACAAATTCAAATCCTGTACCTGGTTCGGTAGGTTCCAAATTGATTACAACGTGACCATATTGTCCCTTACCACCGCTTTGACGAGCAAACTTGCCTTCGATATCGGTGACAGTCTTGCGGATAGTTTCACGGTAAGCTACTTGAGGTGCACCCACATTAGCTTCCACACCAAACTCACGCTTCATCCGATCCACAAGAATTTCAAGGTGAAGTTCTCCCATGCCAGAAATAATCGTTTGATTGGTTTCTGGATCAGTCATGACGCGGAAAGTTGGATCTTCTTCAGAAAGTGATTGCAAAGCCTTGGACAGCTTTTCCATATCCTGCTTCGTTTTCGGTTCAACCGCAACAGAAATAACAGGTTCAGGAATAAACAATGTCTCAAGCACAATTTGGGCATTGTCATCACAAAGAGTGTCACCAGTAAAGGTGTCTTTGAGTCCTAGTACTGCGCCAAGGTCGCCTGCTCTTAGCTCATCAACTTCTTGGCGATCGTCAGCCTTCAAAATGATCAGTCGAGAAATGCGTTCCTTCTTATTCTTGCTGGAGTTTAGCGCGTAGGAACCTTTCTTTAGGATGCCAGAGTAAACACGCACAAAGGTGAGACGACCATAGGGGTCAGCCATGATTTTGAAGGCAAGTGCCGACATGGGCGCATCATCTTTGGCTTCACGAATCGCCTCTTCGCCGTTAGGAAGCAAGCCTGAAACTGGTTTAACATCGCTAGGTGCAGGAAGATAATCGATCACAGCATCCAATAAGAGTTGTACACCCTTGTTTTTAAATGCTGAGCCACAAGTCATTGGCACGATCTTGCCGCTCAAAGTACCCTTGCGCAGTCCCGTTCTGACTTCTTCTTCGGTGAGTTCTTCACCTTCCATGTACTTTTCCATCAAGACATCGTCAGAGTCAGCCACTGATTCCAGCAGATTGCTGCGCCACTCATTGGATAGTTCAACTAAGTCCGCAGGGATATCTATTTCATCGATATCTTTACCGATTTCATCTTTGTAGATAAAGGCTTTCATCTTGACTAGGTCAATGATGCCAATCAGATCTGCTTCACTTCCGATAGGTAATTGAATGGGAACGGCATTAGAGCCAAAGCGAGCGCGAATCTGCTCTCTTACTCTTAAAAAGTTCGCGCCCATGCGATCCATTTTGTTAACGAATACAAGGCGTGGGACTTTGTAACGATCTGCTTGTCTCCATACAGTTTCAGACTGGGGCTGAACACCGCCTACAGCGCAGAAAACTGCAACTACACCATCGAGTACACGCATAGAACGCTCTACTTCGATTGTGAAATCTACGTGTCCAGGAGTATCAATAATATTGATTCGATGGTCTTTCCAACTGGTGCTGATTGCGGCAGCAGTGATCGTAATGCCACGCTCACGTTCTTGAGCCATCCAATCTGTCGTTGCAGTTCCATCATGAACTTCGCCTATTTTATGAACAACGCCAGAATAAAAAAGGATGCGCTCTGTAGTTGTGGTTTTACCAGCGTCAATGTGAGCTGCAATACCGATATTGCGTACCTTATCTAAGGCAATAGAGCGTTCCACAATAGTTTCCTCGTGTGTGTCAGGAATTGATAATTTATATTAAGAATAGTATAGCGAGACAGGCTACATTTCACGATCGCTGAATTAGTAACGATAATGAGCAAATGCTTTGTTTGCTTCTGCCATCTTGTGTGTTTCTTCGCGCTTACGAATGGTTTGCCCTGTCTCATTGGCAGCATCCATCAGCTCATTGGCGAGTTTTGTGATCATGCTGCGTCCCGCACGGGAACGAGAATATTGAACTAACCAACGTAAAGCGAGAGCGACACCACGATCAGTGCGAACCTCCATGGGTACTTGGTAAGTTGCACCACCAACACGGCGAGCCTTGACTTCGACTAGGGGAGTTGCGTTGCGAATCGCCCGATCAAACACTTCGAGGGGAGGGTTGCCAGTACGTTCGCCAATCGTGTCTAGTGCTTTGTAAACAATGCGAGATGCGACGGAATGCTTTCCGCGTGACATCACACGACGAATCAACATACTGATAAGGCGGCTGTTATAAACGGAATCGGGAGGAGTTATGCGCTTTGAAGCTTTCGTTCTACGAGACATTGCAGTGTAAATTCACCTTATAAAATGAATTGCTAATTTTACTAGAGTAGATTGCTGGTAAGTAAGCCTTAATTAATCGGCTCTCCTATTTCTTTTTCTTGCCAGTGCTAGCAGCAGATGCTTGTCCTGGCTTGGGTCTTTTCGCACCATACTTAGAACGACCCTGCTTGCGATCCTTCACGCCCGAGGTATCAAGAGTGCCACGAATGATGTGATAACGCACGCCAGGTAGGTCTTTCACACGACCACCTCTAATCATCACAACAGAGTGTTCTTGAAGATTATGTCCAATCCCAGGGATGTATGCAGTGACCTCAAATCCAGAAGTCAAGCGTACCCGTGCCACCTTTCTGAGAGCAGAGTTTGGCTTTTTGGGTGTTGTAGTGTAAACGCGAGTACATACTCCCCTGCGTTGAGGACAACTTTTTAGGGCAGGAGATTTTGTTTTGGTGTTTATGGTTTGGCGCTCAGTGCGGATGAGCTGTTGGATCGTGGGCATAAGTGGTGATTTGGTATATCTGCAGCTGTGTATTCTAATTAACAGCACACAATCATAACAAGACTACTATCACAAAGTCAATTGTAGTATTAGTGTTCCAGCAATTCTCACTATAAAAACACTTTTAAGAATTTCATCGTGAGCTATTCTATGATTAGGTTTCTGCAATTTGAGGAGAGAATCAAGATTATGATGTTGCAGCAAAGCCGCGATCGCCTACAACCTATTTAGGCTTTGAGGGGTACAGAGAAAGTTTTAAGTCAGCGCAAAACGCTGTACTGACTCCCTGCTAACAGATTATTGATAAAAAAAGGAATTAGCGGCTGGTTACAGAACTGCTGAAAAGGCTATATTAGTAAGCAAATAAAGGCACTTGGCGATAAAACATTTTACCAAGTTTGTAAGACTTAGGCTCTGCTAGTCTGATCTAAGTCGATTAGAGCCAAATCTACAAGTACTTTGACTAACATCAAGTCCTAAACAGCTTCATAAACTAGATCCAATAATCAAAAAACATGAGTAAATCACCGTTAGACGCTTTCTTTATTGGCAGAGCCACTGCTGAGGCTGTAATTGATCGTATCGAAGAAACTGTCACCGATACAATTAGTGCCTTGAGTAAGTTCGATGCCGAACAGCGCGAACAAATTCGTATTTTTGTTGAAACGATTTTAGAAAAAGCTCAGCAGCAAAAGGGGAATGTCACTAGCGAAGATGAAGATATCAACGCTGATGAACTTCAAGAAACTATCGATAATCTTCGTGCCGAAATTGCCCAGTTAAAGTCTGAACTCCAACAATTTCGCGGCTAATCAAACACTAATTGGCAGTGCTTCGCGCCGCCAATTAGTGTTTGACAGATGCATAAAAACCCAGAGAGTCGTTGCAAAGCAACGACTCTCTGGGTTTT
>MNZA01000211.1:0-10535 GCA_001873375.1 Oscillatoriales cyanobacterium CG2_30_44_21 | reverse complement strand
CCGCGCACTACTATTCCTTATTTAAAAGTCCATACTGGATTTAGTTTTTAATTCACAAAAGTATGACTACACTTTTGTGAATTAAAAACTAACGTGTAGTTGGTAATGTCGGCGAAGATTTAGGTGTGCCACTGGGAGTCGTAATAGGTTGATTAATTGGTGGGGTGGAATTAATAGTGGGAGAGCTTGCAGGGCTAGGCGATGTAGTTGGTTGCGTGGGTGTGGGAGCGTCAACTTTTTGCTTTTCTCCCAAAATACTAGGACTACCGTCATCAAATACGCCTGCGATACTAGAAATCATTAATGTGGCTAAAGTCCCCACAAATAAGGCTTTCCAACCTAAATCAGAAATATCACGACGGCGAGAAGGAATGAGGGCAATTGTGCCGCCTACAAAAATCCCCACAGAAGCAAGGTGAGCGAAACCAGATAGGGCATAACTGACAATAATTACAGTGCGATCGCTAATTAATCCATCTTTAGAGGCTTGAGCTAAAGCTTGATAGGGAGGTATCGCTGTTTCAAGCAAACGGCGACCAATAATTACCGAAGCCGTCCAAGAGTCATCGAGAGATACGCCAGTTAGCAGGGTTAAGGGATAAAACAAAGCTCCTTGGATATTGGGTAAGTTAATTACCTTGAAAATATTGTTAATCGTTGCTAACCAACCAAAAATTTGATTAACAAGATCAACCAGACCAACAACTAAAATTAGGATTGCGGCGATCGAAGCTGCCATTTTCAAGCCATCCAAAGCGCCGATGATCGTGGCATCCATGGGACTCATCTTTTTCATCACCTCGCCGCCCACGTTTTCCAACTCACCATCTTCTTCGGGTTTTGCGGATTTGTCCTCCTTAGGAATCCCCCCCATAGTCAGAGGCACTTCTGTTTCAGGCACCAAAATCTTTGACAACACAAAACAAGCAGGAATGGCAATGATTGAAGCTGAAACTAAATGTCCCAAAATGTTGGGAAACACGGGGCGTAAGAAACTAGTGTAGATAGCTAGGGTCGAAGAAGCCGCAGTCCCAAAACAACAAGATAAAATCGCACATAGCTCACTGCGGGTCATTTTGGGAAGATATGGCTTAACAACGATCGCCGCCTCAATACCCACAAATATGTTAGCCGCGCCGCTCAAAGACTCTGCACCACTTAGGCGCATTGTCCAGAAGAACAACTTAGCAAATATATCGACAATCTTTTGAATGAGTCCCAAATTTTCCAGTAAAGCCATAAACCCTGAGAAAAAAATCACGGCAGGTAAAGCCCGAAAAGCAAACACATAGGACAAACGATTAGAAGTGCAGTAACTCGCCCCCGCATTTGCCACACTGGTTAAATCATCGAGTAAGACTTGACCTGGAGGACAGGTACCATCGGGTCTTAGTGGCAATAATACATAAGGATCCTGACCAGTGGGGGGAACAAGCAAACGCCCAAACACAAACCTTGCGCCAGTATCAGCCGAAGCGAATATGCCATCTAGCAGTGCACTGAACCACCTCAAAGCCTCTCTGGTTTGGGGCTGTTGAAACACCAAATATCCAAGTACCAGTTGCAAGCCTATTCCCCAAATAATTACCCGCCAAGGAATAATGCGGCGGTCTTCAGAAAAGATCCAAGCGATGAAGCAAAATCCAAAAATGCCAAAAAAAGAAACAAAATTTAGGTAAGTCATGGCTGCTTGCGTAAAAAATTACTCAGAGACTAGGGGAAGAACAGGTAGAGGCTAGATGGCAGTTAGTAAGTATCAAAAGGCAAAATCAAAAATTAAATTTAGGTTTGCCCTTGTAAAATCCAATCAAAATGTTACGATGATAAATGCTTTAAACCATGTCATTTCGCTGAGAGAATAAACTGTGGCAAACATCAAGTCATCCAAGAAGCGTATTCAAATCGCTGAACGTAACCGTCTGCATAATAAATCATATAAGTCAGCCGTCAAGACTTTAATGAAAAGCTATTTAGAAGCAGTTGCGGCATACAAAGCCAATCCCACCCCTGAAGCACTGGAGTCTGTGAACGCTAAGCAATCTTTGGCTTATAGCAAAATTGACCGCGCCGTTAAGCGAGGAGTTCTACATGGCAACACAGGCGCACGCCGTAAGTCTAAACTTGCTGTCGCTCTCAAGAAAGCAGTTGCTACAAACTAATTTAGTTTGCTAGTTAACCCGTTTTTGTTAGCATCTGGATTTGAGTTTAGCTGCGTTGAGCAAGACAAAACGCAGGAATTTACGGAAGTCTCTTCCACAAAATTTATGGCTAAAGCAATGTTTTCCAAGTGGTAACATTTTATAAAGTAATTAGAGGAGTCATTGCTTTAGCTGTTAAACTTAGATTGATTCAATGTGAAAAAAGTTTTTTGTTAAACCTACCTAGTTGAATAAAGGTTTCCAAAGTCGCCTTACGAACTTCTCTACAGAATAAAGTTTTTGAATAGCTGAAATATTTAGGCAGTTTGTCGCAGAGGTCACTGGAAAATTCCTGGTGACGGTGAGCTTTTTTCAATCTGTCTAACTACTTATGGTTAAGATTATTTTGCCGTTGTATCTAAATGTCCAATTCCGAGAAAGATAAATTTTTGAATCCTATGCCTAAATATAGGGGCGAGTTTTCGCCTCAGAACGTTGCATTTGATGCAAATTTGCAAGAATTCACTAATCGAGTTTCTCTGATATGTGGACTGGAGACAGGGGTAAAATCACCCCGATCGAGGCTTACAATCAAATCAAAGAGCTGTGGATTCAGCTAGATTATTCTCGTAAAAATCTTTTGGATGACTAGTTAAACAGCGCTCACACTTAATCAAATCTGCCTACCATTAGCTATAGATCCACTAAAAGGTTGTTTACATTCTTTAACATGGGTTTATACTGTTTAATAATTAACGTCATTTTGCTGACTTCTCCCATTGCATGACTATCCAAAGCAATCTTAAACCTTTGGAAGCTGAGGTTTTCATAGGAAAACTTTTTTTAAATCCCTTAAAATTTAGGGCAGAGATGTCCTTCGGCTTTGTATTTGATTGTTTATCGCGTGCGATTGGCAGAATAGGTGAACTGTTCTTAGAACAAATTTGCTGCAAATCTTAGGATCATCTATGCCCTCATCTTTTCTTTCTCTCGGTATTTCGGAAGCTCGCGTTGCTAAGTTGGAGTCTATCGGTTTCACCGAACCCACAGCGATTCAGCGACAGGCTATTCCTCAACTATTGGCGGGTGCAGATGTACTCGGACAGGCTCAAACTGGCACAGGCAAAACTGCTGCTTTTGCACTGCCAATCTTGGAGCGACTTGATCTAAACAGCGATGCTTTACAGGCGCTGATTTTAACTCCAACTCGAGAACTTGCTATTCAAGTTGGTCAGGCTTTAAGGAGCTTTAATACTAAGCCTGGTGCAAAAATCCTGACTGTCTATGGCGGATCGGCTATTGATCGTCAAATGATCCAGCTTGATCGTGGTGTTCATGTGGTCGTTGGTACGCCAGGTCGCGTCATTGACTTAATGGAACGTGGCAAACTTAAACTTGAGCATTTAGCTTGGTTTGTACTTGACGAAGCTGATGAAATGCTCAATATGGGCTTTATTCAAGACGTGGAAAAGATCCTAGTCACAACTCCTGCTTCTAAACAAAGCACTTTCTTTTCGGCGACAATGCCACCTGCGGTTAAGCGTCTGGTTAAAAATTTCTTGAAGTCACCTGTCACTGTTAAGGTTGAGACTCAAGATTCAACGCCAACTCGTATTGATCAACAGATTTATATGGTTCCTTATCATTTGACTAAGGAAGAGGCTCTGTTGCCTGTTTTGGAGTATGAAGCTCCTACTTCAGCAATTATTTTTGTGCGTACTAAGGACTCTGCAAGCCGATTGACAGAAGTTCTGCAATCCTCTGGTCATAGTGTTGATGAGTACCACGGTAATCTATCCCAGTCTCAGCGCGAGAACTTACTGCGTCGTTTCCGCAATCAACAAGTTCGTTGGGTTGTGGCGACAGACATTGCGGCGCGTGGTTTGGACATTGATGGGTTGACTCATGTATTTAACCTTGACATTCCCGATGATCCCGAGCGCTATGTTCACCGCATTGGTCGGACTGGTCGCGCTGGCAAGAAGGGAATTGCGATTACTTTGATTTCTGGAAAAGAGCGTTACAAGTTGCGTCAGCTAGAGCAGCAAGTGGGAATGCCTTTACCTCCAATTCCTTTGCCTAGTGTCGCTCAAATTCAGGAACGTCGCATTGGGCGCTTTACTGAGCAGATCCTTCAGGCTCTCGCCGGAGAACGGTTAGCTTCTTTCTTGCCTTTGGTATCGCAATTGGTTGAAGATTACGATCCCCAAGCGATCGCGGCTGCTGCTTTACAGCTTGCTTACACTCAATTGCAATCAGAGAAGTCTGAACAAGCAGCGTTGCAAGTTTTGGCTAAGCAGCCCCATAGCCCTTCGGGTGGTCGCGATCGCGATGGTGGTGGCGGCTCCTATAACAGTGGTAAGCCAATTAAGCGTGGTCAGAGTGGCTATCGCGGTCGTGAAGGCGGCGGCGGTGGTCGCGAAGGTGGCTATGACTCGCGCCGTCCTACCCGCGATCGCTCATCTGCTCCTGTTAAGTACTAGAAAAAGTAAGGATTGGCGGTATAAAGCCCTGCCTGTTCTCACATTAAAAGAATCCATCTACATAGATAGGTTCTTTTGAATAGTACATCAGGCGACAATCTTAAATAATTAATCGCAGCCCAAGTTGTTTGCAACAGGTTTCTTTAGGAAGCTTTAGCAAGTAGCTTGGGCTAAATATTTGATACCAAAAGAGAAAATGCGTATTTCTCTTTCTTTCACCATCGCTGTCGCCACCTATATTGGGACAAACCAAAACCTAAGAAGCGCCGCCACTCGCCTTCTGGGTTTGTGACCTAACAAGAGTGGCTACGGCTATATAGCTAGAAAACCAACTAATTGATATGAGTACGTGTCATGCAGTCTCTTAATACTTTTTCTAGCCTTGATACTTCACTTCGCAAAAATTTGACGGCGATTTTTTGGGTTGGTCTATTTTTCTGGTCAAGTATGTCATCGCAACTGCCAACCATTCCCCTATATATCCGTTCCTTGACGCAATCATATGATGAGATTGGTATGGTAATGGGTTCTTTTGCGATCGGCTTACTTATCTGTCGTTCCTATTTAGGAAGAGTTTCTGACCGCAAAGGTAGACGTTACACAATGAGAATTGGGTTAATTGTGGCAACCATCATTCCTTTATGTTATGCAGTGTTACCTTCCATTCCTTTATTAATGGTTTGTCGCGCTATACATGGGATCAGTATTGCTGCCTTTGCTTCGAGCTATAGCGCTTTGATCGCTGACCTTGCTCCCTTAGAGAAGCGTGGTGAAATAATTGGATATATGAGTTTAGTTAACCCTTTAGGACTGGCTTTTGGTCCTGCGATCGGTGGTGTAATTTATGAAGTTTGGGGATACCAGCTTCTATTTGTTTGTGCATCTTTATTCGCTTTGATTGGACTGATCTTGACTACACAAATCGAGGCTGAAGGTAAGGTAAGCGATCGCGAAGTGTCAACCGCGGTAAAACTAGGCTTTTGGCAAACTCTGCTCAGTCCCCGAGTTAGGGTTCCATCGACAGTCTTGTTATTGGTGGGACTTGCCTTTGGGACGCTTAGTTCTTTTATGCCAATTCTGATGGAACAAAAAAATATGTCTCTCAATGCTGGTGTGTTTTATATGGCAGCCGCCTTGTCGGGATTTATTATTAGGTTCCCTGTGGCAAGGTTTAGTGATGTATGGGGACGGGGCATTTTTATTTCGATTGGCATCTGCTTTTATGGGATTTCGATGATCATCATATTTTTTGCTAGCCACGATATTGCATTTTTATTGTCAGGAATTGCAGAGGGAATTGGCGCTGGTATTGTGATCCCATCGGTTATTGCTTTATTAGCCGATCGCACATTGCCGCAGGAGCGTGGCTATATATTTGGGATGACTTGGGTGGGCTTTGATGTGGGCATTGCTCTGGCGGGACCAATCATGGGCAAGATGATTGGTCTGGTGGGGATCACTAATATTTTTGCGATCGCAACGGGAATATGCGTACTGGGATTGTTTGTATTTTGTACGCAATCTAATCCAACTGTGGCAGGGTCATTTAAGTTTGCGATGGGAAAATCTAGTGATCGCTATGCGATAAAATCATCAGCATCTTCTTAAAACTGCTTAGGCAGGCTTTGCAAATGGTTAAAAATAATTGGTGCAATCAGCGCCTACCAAGATCATTGTTTTTGATCGTTTTTGCCGTCTTCAGTTTAGAAAGTTTTCTATTGCCCCATCACGCTCAATCCCTGCTTGCTTCAGATTTGCCAGCGATCAATACAACTAAACGCGGTAAGTTGACCATTGGTGTAAAAGATAATTTGCCTCCTTTGGGATTTCGCGATCGCAATGGCAACTTATTGGGATTAGAAATTGACATTGCCCGTGAGTTGGCAAAAGAACTAAACTTAGCCGTTGAGTTAGTTCCCCTTAAAAATCGTGATCGCCTTTTAGCAATCCAAAACAGTCAAGTTGATCTCACGATCGCCCAAGTCACGGTTACAACTAATCGTTCTCGGCTAATTGATTTTTCATTGCCTTACTACACTGACAGTACAGTGGCGATCGCGAGGCGGGACATATCACCCCAAGAACTAGAACAAACACTTGCAATGGGAGTTCTTAAAAACTCGGCGGCGATCGCGGTGATTCAGTCTCGATTTCCGAAAGCATCAATAATTGGCGTAAGTTCCTATGGGATTGGGCTAGAAGCTTTACGAGCAGGGAAAATCAAAGCTTTTGTGGGCGATCGCACTAGTCTTTGGCAATGGCTAAATGAAAATCCTGAATATGCGGTGATTGGGCAGCCTTTGGCTGTGCATAGTTTGGCGATCGCCTTGCCAAAAGGTTTGCAACATTTAGCTTTGCGCGATCAAGTATTTTCAATAGTTGATAAATGGCGAAAAAATGGCTGGCTCAAAGAGAGAGCTAAGTATTGGAATTTACCTTAGAGCCATAAAAAAACTCGCATTGCGAGGTTTTTTTATGGCTCTAAGCGCTGCCTAATACCAAATAAAAAAATGGCTCCACCATTTTTTTATTTGGTATTAACTGCGATCGCCTGTATATTTGGATGCTTCGGCTAGCTCTTCTAAGCTGCGTCTACCAGACAGCATTTTGCCGTCGATTTCCCAAGTGGGAAACCCAGTAATGCCCTTCTGTTGGCATAGCTGAGTCTGAGGGTTTACACCTTTAGCATCGCATTCCACATAGGGGATCAAACTCTTAGCTTCACCGAATATTTGCTTCTGCTCCGCACAATGCGAACACCAATATGCACCATACATCTTGGCATTGGTCGCCGTTAAATGTTGGGCTAATCTACCAGCAAATGAATTGCTCTGCGCCGCCAGCTTACCTTGACTAGCATAGACACCGAGAGTACCCGTGAGCGTGACAATAGCAACGAGCGCACCTGTAAATATTAGGTTTCCCACATCTTTCCACGCATTGCCGAATATGGTTAACAGCCAGATCAGAGCCATGTTGGTTGCTGAGGTTATACAGTATAGACAAATTTGTGGTTGACCATTAACCTCATCAACTTTTCCTGATGCAAGTAAATACATTAAGTAACCACTAAACACCAATGTTGACGAAGAAACCATGAACATTAAAAAATTTGCGAATTCCTTAATTTGGGCTTGAGCTTTAGGTTCGTCACGCTTTACAAAAAGTGGTAATCCTGCCAAAAGCCCCAACACCATATAAGATAGCGCCCCAAAAATCGTCAATGGAATTCCAAAAACCTTGGCGTATGAACTGCTTAAAACCAAATCACAGCCACCACCTTGAGTTTTGCAATAAGCAACATCTCCACCAAAGAAATGGGTTACAGTCAAATAGGTGGTTATGGAAAAGCCAAATAGCGCTATGAACATGATCGCAGGGCGCGACCACCGATGCAACCGAGGCTCAGATCGTTTTCGTGTAGCAGTTCCTGACAATTTATACCTACCAAAACAATAATAGTTTCAACAATTGTAATAGATATAGCTCCAAAAGCGGATGGCGGCGCGATGAGCTGTCATCCGCCTTATTTATTATTTGAGCGACACAGGTGGCGATCGCAATATCTGCTCTTCGGCGTTGCGGATTATCTTTTTATTAGCAATGTCCAACCGCACAGCATCGACAAAACGACTAACTCGAATCGGATCGATCGGCTGTTGAATCTGACCATTGCGCTTGAGAGAACTGGAGACGATCACACCGTCAGCGTACTCCATTAATTGAGATACATTATCCCAATTTGCGCCAGAACCAACCAAAAGTGGCGTATCGCCACAGGCAAGCTTCGCTTCCTTGAGGTCTTCTGATGTCGGCGGATAACCTGTTGCCCATCCTGACAAAATAACCGCATCCGCAAGCCCACGATGAATTGTATCGTGGACAGCCACCGCAATCTGAGGCACTGACATCGGCTGGGCGTGCTTCACCAAAACATCAGCAAAGATTTTCACATCCGTGCCTAGTTCGCGGCGGTAGCGCAGGAGATTGTAGGCATCGCCCTCAATAACTCCTTGATCTGTCGCCATTACTCCCGTCAAAACATTAACGCGAATGAACTTTGCGCCGACACAGGAGGCGATCGCCAACGCACTATGACCATCATTTCGTAAAACATTGATGCCCACAGGAATGCTAACCATATGCTTGACGCGATGCACGATCAGGCTCATAGAGCTAACCACTGCGGGATCAACTCGATTTTTAGTAAATGGCGCATCAAAGAAATTTTCGACAACAATGCCATGCACCCCACCTGCGGCGAGGGCAGTAGCCTCCTGTTCGGCACGATCAATTACTTCCTTGAGACTGCTCCCCCAACGCGGCGAAGTAGGCAATGGCAAGAGATGGATAACTCCGATGACGGGCTTGGGTGTATCAAATAAACTACTTAAATCCACATGAGTGACGCTTATAAAAGACTGGAATAAAAAACTAAGTTATGAGCCTTTAATTTAACTCGATTAATTTGACTCGATCATAAGTGCATCATTTTATCGCGAATTCGATCCCGCCATTTTAATTTCTCATGATCAAAAAGCAATTTTGCCGCAGAGCTAAAAGGGGAATGGCTGCGCCGTAAAATAGAGAGCCATCAAAAATATGGCTCTCTATTGGCATTCCTTACAAATATGTCTACAGATATTTTAATTTTGTCCAATGGTCCTGGGGAATTAACGACATGGGTTTATCCATTTCTCAAGGCTTTGGAAGTGGCTCAAGAAATACGAAATAATTCAGAACAGACCAAAATCCGCATTTCTGTCGTTTTAGCTCCCTGCCAAAACGCGAGCGGACGGGAAGCTCAACTCGCGCAAGGTTTTCCCCTTGTGGAGAGAGTCTTGGCACAGGAGCAATTTTTTGATTTCTTGCTGTGGGGCAGAAGCCCTATGTGGAGATGGTCAAAGCAGGGAATTGTAGTTTTTTTGGGTGGGGATCAATTCTTTGCCTTGGCGATCGCCAAGCGATTGGGTTACAAAACTCTCATTTATGCAGAATGGGAAGCGCGTTGGTATCGCTGGGCAGAACTTTTTGCCGTGCGTAATCAAGCGATCGCCGATAAAATTCCTGTCAAGTTTCGAGCTAAGGCTCAAGTGATCGGTGATCTGATGGTCGATCAAGCTGAGAAAAATCCCGTTAGCCCCACCGACATAACTAAGCGAATTTGTTTTATGCCAGGTTCTAAGGGAAATAAATTGAAGATTGGGGTTCCCTTAGCTGTAGCGATCGCCAATATTCTCCATGAGCGATCCCCAGATCTAGAACTAGTGATTGCCCTCGCGCCCACAGTTACTCCCGAAATTCTCGCCGAATATGCCCAAAATATTTTTCCTACCCCTGACAGCGATCGCGCCACCGCCCAATTGGTTGACGACAACTTAGTGACATCCAAAGGAGCAGTAATTAAAATTCACAAGCAGTTTCCCGCTCATGCCTTGATCAAAAGTAGCCAAATTTGCATTACCACTGTAGGCGCAAACACGGCGGAATTAGCCGCCCTCAGTCAACCAATGATCGTCTTGTTACCCACTAATTTTGCAGATATGAAAGTCGGTTGGGATGGACTCCTCGGCTTGATAGCCACCGCACCCTTATTGGGTAAGTTTTTGGGGGTAATCATCAATTCCTTCTTAATTTCGCAAATTCAAGAAAAAGGACAACTCTTAGCCTGGCCGAATATCTGGGCTGGCAAGGAAATTGTGCCTGAGATGCTCGGCAAAATCACACCGACACAAGTCGCTGACAAGATTTTGTTTTATATGAGTCATGGTGAAGAAATCCAGAAAATGCGCGATCGCCTCACTGAAGTTTGTGGGCGATCAGGCGCAGCCAGCAAACTTGCCGAAATCACACTCAAGGCAATATAAAGAGTAATACCAATCTTGTTAAGACACAAAACCCAAGAAACGAGTGG
>MNZA01000213.1 GCA_001873375.1 Oscillatoriales cyanobacterium CG2_30_44_21 | reverse complement strand
CTTCGGGTTGACCTTTGTGTCCTGCCGTCACATACACTTCATCGCACTCGACTGACCCAGATAAGTTGACTTCAGGCTTGCTTTGGTCAATCCCTTCTCGCAATTGGGTGGTCATATCTTGCACCACGTCTTTGTCTAAATCTAGCTCTTGGGCAATTTGTCGATTCGAGAGATTTAATCCCATCAAGTACAGGCACAATATCCACATCCGTAATGGTTGATGGTGTCCTGCGAATATTGTGTCGGTTAGGTCATCAAAGTTGGCGTTGCAAGTTTTACACTGCTTATAGATTTCCATACAATATTACCAATTTCTTTCTTTGTCTTACCTCCCCGAAACACCTATTGAGCCTAGCTCTTTATAACCAAAATCCGCAATTATATGCAGATGATGTACCAGTTGATGAGAAATGTCGATATTACATAAATGATTGGTCAGAGCCTCGCTTTTTTAGGTATAAGGAAAGTCTGATTTGGGCGAAAAGCCTAGTAAGAAGTGAAGCACATATGCCATTTGGGATTGGGAGTTCTTACACGAAAAGAATTAGACTTAAACATTTCCAATATCGTTCACCGCAACAAATTCAAAAAAGATTATTATCTCGTGCAGAAGCGATGCAAAATGGAGTGTTTCTTCATGAGAAGCGGAAAAGCTGGGAAAATGAAATTGGCAATGTGAACAGCCTAAATGACGATGAAAAAATCTTTTCATATGATAAAGACTACTTACCGCAGTCGTGGCATGAAAGAGTAGTTCAATCATCCAAGCTTTTATACGACAACCATGATGGGCAGTATGTTATAAACGAGGGAGTTTTACCAAAGATTCCAATTAGCCCATCCATCTATTCTCGACTTATTAATAAAATATTGAGAATAAAAAATAGGATTCTCAATATTCTGTAGATACTACGATATTTTGCGCTGACTTAAAGCCCAGAGAGACTTTTGACAATTGCCCAAGAGCTAGACAAAGATACGACTACTCAACTGTGAGAAGGTATTGACCAAAGCAAGCTATCTGGGTCAGTCGAGTGCGATGAGGTGTGTATGACGGCAGAACACAAAGGTCAACCTGAAGAATTTTAAAAAAGAGCGGAAAGGAAAGGAAGGCGTAATCGGCTCAAAGGGATTTGGGGGCGGGGGACGCTAACTTGACCCAGACAACTAAGCTTATGAAGTTACTTAGTTTACGATAATGGCTATTTACGCAAACTGTTTAATTTCGTAAGCTTGTCTTGTTTGCATAAGTTGCAGGGTCATAAAGTAATATTAGATATGACCAGTAATGTAAAAACCAAATAAACTTTTGAAACCTTCGTGGAGCAAAGGTTTCAAAAGTTTATTTGTACTACTAAGGCAATAAAAATATGACTGAAAGATGGACAGATGAACGATTAGACCGATTTGCTGACAAGGTTGATCGGATTGCCGACAAAATTGATTTGCAAAGTGATCAAATTTCGAGACTGATTGAGGCTCTATATCTTGAATTGCCCAATATCAAAGCTGAAATACATAGCATTGGCGAAGAAGCCAGAGAGCAACGTGAAACCCTTCATGCTGAACTTGTAGAAATCAAGGAAATTACCAGACAACAAGCAATTGTTGCCCAAACTCAAGCTGAATCTCTCAAGGAAATTACGAAACAGCAAGCTCTTACTGCTCAAACTCAATCTGATATTGCTAAGACTCAAGCTGAGAGTATCAGGTTAATGATCGAAATGCTTAATCGGAAACAAGCTTAGCGGTCTGACCAATAAAAGCCAATTATTTTAGATCGCTATACAATTGAGTAATGAAACCTTCTACATTGCTGCTTATTTTTGGCGCGATCGCCTTACCCTTTGCATTTTTTGCCGTAAAAAAAGCTATGTCTGCACCTCTTCCTGTTGGATTTCCTGAACCTACTGCCCATAATAAAATCGAAGTTAAGCAATACCCTGCCTATCGTTCGGGCACATATACCTATGAGGGTAATCTCAGTGACGCGACTAGCAACTCTTTCAATCCGCTATTTCGACATATCAGTAGTAACAATATCTCGATGACTACGCCTGTTGAGGCAAGATACCCGATCGCCACTATTGATCAGCCTGTGCAACGGGGCAGAGCGAGAGTGTCTTTTCTATATAATAATAACGAAATTAATCCTCAGCAAGTAGCTCAAGACATTGAAGTAGAGAATCATCCGCCGATGTTGGTGGTGAGTTTGGGTGTGCAGGGAGCCTATGGTTATGGCAGTTTCCAAGAGCACATTGCTAAGTTAAAGCAATGGCTGGCGGCTCATCCAGAATATGAAGTAGTGGGAGAGCCAAGGGAATTTCTCTATGATTCTCCCTATACGCCTTCACCATTAAAACGTCGCGAAGTGCAGATTCCCATTCGCAAAAAGTAAAAAATCGCCATAATCCATACCAATCCTGATTCGTAGGGGTTTAGCATTTGCGTAGATATCTCTCAATTGTTACTACTGTTTTTATTCGCAAATGCTAAACCCTTGGTGCAATTCACCAATAAATTGGGACTGCGGTTGAGAATTTGTGGTGCAAATGTTTGAGATTTAGGGCAGAGCATTCCCGTATTGAGGTTGCCTATAAATTTGAAAATTGTGGCGAGAATGCTCTGCCCCTAAGGTTCGTGATGTGGCTTATGGAATGAATGGAATAAATTGTCTTAAAAACTTACGTAGCTTTAAGAGACCAATTACTTCTTGAATTCTAGGATTAACTAGATCCTCTGGGGGAATACCATCCAGCGATCGCAGTTTTTCCATGAGTTCTACATATTCGGCGGCGGTTAACTTTTTGCCATCGATAGGCGATCGCGCATCGGTATAAATTTCGACACGCAAAACTTCTTCAGGAATATCTTCTTCTGTCGCTAAATTGGGAGTTGTGGCGAAAATTTGTAATGGCAGGATCAGGCTGGTCAATTGCAAACTGAGTAAGGTCGCAATTGATTTTGATTTAACGCCCCAATCGGTTTGGTATGTCATCACAGCCTCCAGGGATAGTTTTACGAGATTTTTTGCCACACCATGCAGCTAGGTACTGACGGGTTTCTTCGGAGAGGTCGATCGCTTTGCTAAAGTCAGCATCTTCAATCACTGCGCCAGTATATTCGCCAGTCTCGAAATTAGGTGGGTTAGTGCGATCGCGGGGTGAGGCAGTGGCAATATTGCCATAGAACAGCTTGACTCGACTGAGATCCGTGCCACGCAGATTGGCTTTGACTAAAATAGCACCACTGAGATTCGCGCCTGTCAGATCGCAATTATTAAAATTTGCTTTCATCAAATTTGCCCCACTCAGATCGGCGTTGCGTAAGTCAGTTTTGGCAATATTTCGTCCCGCTAACATCATTCCTAAATTGACAACCCTCACGCCATTAGCTAAATCCACCACATAGCCGCCAGTGCCATCAAGAATTGGACGACCAAGCAAACCGTCACGTTTGAGCGGTGTTAATAAATTTGCACTGGATAGAAAACGAATGATTTTGGCGCAACCATCAGAGTCACAACCACCGAGCAGAGCTGCTGTTCGGGCTTGGGCGATCGCCCGTTCGAGCGGCCAATCTTCCAATTGACCTTGCGGATCGAGAACTAGGTCAGAAATACCTTGAAAATAAGCATCAATGGTTTGCTGCTGCGTAATTACATTTTGTTGACCCGTTAATTCTTCTGAGATTTGATTTTGTCGCCAAGCTACAAACACTGCCAAAATTGCGATCAAAATCTGTCCGACTGCGCCCAATGCTTCCCATTTGAGGCTGTCGAACCATTGCGCAAAGGCATGATCAAAGCCTGTGATGTGCGCCATAATCAGGACAGCAACGCCGCCGATGAGAGTAGCTACTGTTAAATCCCAATGCTTTCCTAATGGTGAAGTGGCGATCGCATTAAAAAAAGGCGGCAATAAGATTGGTAATACAATCGATAAAATTATGCCTAGGCTTACATAAACAAACTCGTAGCGGTCTATATATAAAGCGGCGATCGCTAATAGAGACGCGATCGCTGCCACAATCAAGAAAAAAGCCTTAGTGCGGGAATTTGTGACCAGCAACCTTATTTCGCCTCCATCCAGTTTTTACCAGTATGAATATCTACTTCCAATTTGACCGATAATTCCACAGCAGTTTCCATTGCATTTTTGATTTTGGGCTGTAGTTCAGCAACTTCTGCGATCGGCACTTCAAACACTAATTCATCATGAACCTGTAGCAATAATCTTGCTTGATATTCTTGCAAAATTTGATGCACTTTGAGCATCGCGACTTTAATAATATCGGCACTCGTCCCCTGAATTGGTGCATTAACTGCCGATCGCAACATGGCAGCTTTTTGATAGCCGCCAATTTGGTCAAGCCCCCGAAAATAGCGCCGCCGACCCAATATAGTCTTGACATAGCGATCGCGCTCCGCTTCAACTTCCACACCCAGCATATAGTCAGCAATCCTTGCATAGCGCTGATTGAACTTATCAATAAATTGCTTGGCTTGTTTGACAGGCACACCGATATCACGACTAAACTTTTGCGCTCCCATGCCATAAATCACACCGTAGTTAATGATTTTGGCTAGGCGGCGTTCTTCACTGGTGACTTCTTCCTTTTCCATTAGCAACTGCGCTGTGACTGTATGCACATCTTCACCCGCATTAAAAGCTCTCAGCAATTCAGGCTCTTGACTCAAATGCGCCAAAATCCGCAACTCAATCTGGGAGTAGTCCGCCGCCATCAAAATCCAATCTTCTTTGGGTAGAAATCCTGCTCGAATTCGTTTACTAAAGGCTGTACGGATGGGAATATTTTGTAAGTTGGGGTTGGAACTACTTAAACGTCCTGTGGCAGTAACGGTTTGATTGAAATCTGTATGCACACGCTCAGTCTTCGGTTGAATCAGTGATGGCAAAGCATCGACATATGTGGATTTGAGCTTAGCAAGGGTGCGATTTTCCAAAATCGTATCAATCAGAGGATGAGTCCCTTCCAGTTTATTCAGCACAGCGACATCGGTGGAATAGCCTGTCTTGCTTTTACGTGAGCTTTTAGTAAACTTGTCACCCAATAGTTCTAATAAAATTTCACTTAATTGCTTGGGAGAATTAAGATTAAACTTCTTGCCAGCCTCTTCGTAAGCCTTATTCTCCAAAGTATCGAGATCCTTCTCTAACTCCTGCGAAAATATACCCAGATATTCCTTGTCAATCCTAATACCACGCCATTCCATTTCTGCCAAAATTGGCTCTAGGGGCATTTCTAGATTAATAAACAGATCCCAGAGTTCGGCTTCTTCCTTGAGCTTGGCTTCTAAAATTGGCACAAGTTTATAGGTGAGGTAGCAATCCATTCCACAATATAGAGCCACAGTGGGAATCTCAACTTCGGCGATTGATTTGCGCTTACCAACCAGAGTTTTATAACTGACCGTGCGAATCTGCAATAAATCCATCGCCATGTCATCAAGCTTGTGGCTAGCTTCAGGATCGATCACATAACTGGCAATCATCGTGTCAAAAGTCACGCCTGCTAGCTCAATTCCTGCCGATTTAAACATCAAGCGATCGAACTTGGCATTTTGTAAATATTTAGGATAACTGGCATCTTCGAGAATCGGTTTCAGGATTTCACGAACTTCTATCCAATTGAGGTTTTGTCCTTGATCATGACTCAAAGGAATATAAGCAACTTGGTTAATCTGTTCACCCCAACAGCAACCAATGCCGACTAATTCCGCCTCAAAGGGATTTAGAGCCGAGGTTTCGGTATCCCATGCTGTCGGTGTTTTATTACTAAGCGTCACACACAACCGCTCTAACTTAGCGATCGTATCGATGATCTGCACATCTAATTTCAAAGAAGCGGTCGCCGCGATCGCTTGATCCTTCTCTTGCTTAGCAAAATCAAACCATAGCTCCTCATCCTCATTAAGCTTGATCTCAGGGATCGGTTCAGAATCTAAGGTCTTCTTGCGTTCAGGCTGCTCATAGTTGCCTGACAACTTCGCTTGGATATGATCTACCTTATTCACAAAGGCTTTAAGTTCCAATTCTTCGAGTAACGGAATTAACTTCTCCGTATCAAATCCTGTCAACTTACAATCTGTAATATCAATTGGTAATGGCACATCGGTTTTAATCGTTGCCATAAACTGCGAATGCTTTGCTGACTCAATCCCCTGCTCTAGCTTGACTTTAATCGCCCCTTTCATTTGTGGCACAGCCGCCAGAATATTCTCTAAAGTGCCATATTCTTCAATTAACTTGATCGCCGTCTTTTCGCCAATTCCCCGCACTCCAGATATATTATCGGAAGTATCGCCACAAAGGGCTTTATAGTCCACTACTTGCTCAGGAGTGACTCCTAGCCTTGCTTTGACCTCATCGGCGTGGTATTCCACAATTTTATCTTTTTGACCTAAGTTCAATACCGATATGCGCTTATCGGCATCTACTAGTTGAAACAAATCGCGATCGCCACTTAATATCTTGACCGTATAGCCCTCCGCACTCGCCACTTGCGACAAGGTTCCCAATACATCATCCGCCTCAAATCCCGCCTGCGTAATTGCTGGCAAATTCATCGCCGCTAACACTTTCTGCAAGTTCTGCATATCAGGAATAAAGCTTTCAGGCGTTTCCGCCCGATTTGCCTTGTAAGTATCGTCAATCTCATGGCGAAATGTGGGAACAGCCAGATCAAAGGCGATCGCCACTGCCGCGGGTTTTTCGCGATCAAGCATTTCAATAAGTGCTTTGAGAAATCCAAAACAAATGCTGGTGGGAACACCTGTGGAAGTACGCAAGCCGCCTTCAGGATGTTTGCCAAAGGCATAAAAAGCACGGAACGCAAGGGAATGTCCGTCAATGAGCAGGAATGTGGGGTGTTCTGTGGCAGTCATTAGTTTCGATGAAATTATCTACAGGCAAGGGGCTTAAGCCCCTTGTTATAACAGGTGAGCGGCGAAGCCGCTCACCTGTTACTATTTGATTCGCATTTTTAGATCACCCGCAGGGGCAAGGGTGACACCTCGGCGCTGTGGCTTGACAGGACGGCGATCGCATAGCTCTAGCTCATAATTCGACATAATCGTGGCTAATACAATCTTCATTTCAAACTGCGCCAAAGCCTCACCGACACAGCGCCGCGCCCCACCACCAAAGGGCATGAACTCATAGGGCGAAAACTGACGCTCTAAAAATCGCTCTGGCTTAAACTTTTCTGGCTCTGGATACAACTCTTCGCGCTGATGTAATAGATAAATGCAACCACATAAAATTGTATTGGCTTCAAGTTGATGTCCCAGCAGTTGCACATCCTCTTGGGCAACTCTTGGAAAAGTTAACATCGCGATCGGATGAATCCGTAAAGTCTCATTGCACACAGCGGTTAAATATGGCAGCTTGAAAATGCTCATCCAATCACGGCGATCGCTAATAGTACTTAACTCATGCTGGAGTTTCTCTTTCACTTCTGGTAATTGATGCACCCAATACAAGCACCAAGCCATAGATGTGGCTGTAGTTTCATGCCCCGCCAAAAGCAGCGCCATCAACTCATCGCGAACTTCCACATCGGTCATGCCATTGCCATCTTCATCGGTCGAAGATAGCAGCATCGTTAGAATATCGGTTTGATTGAGATCAAGATGGGCGCGGCGGTCAGCAATTTCTTGATACAGGAGCCGATCAAGGTTAGCTCTTTGGCGAATAAAATTTCCCCAAGGACTCCACTCGCCCCAATCCTTTTGCAACTGACTAAAGAAAAGTGCCGCCGAAGTCAATGGTGAACGAAATAGTTCGCTTATCTGCCCCATTAAATGCTTAATCTGATCGGCGCGATCGCCTTCATACAGACCAAATACAGCTTGCAAGATAATTTGCAAAGAGATGTTTTGCATCTCGTTCCGCACTAAAAATGTGTTGGTTCCCTGAGACTTTTTTACCGCAGCTTGCAATACCTTGTTAGTCAAATCTGCCACTAACTGTCCGTAGTTTTGCATCCGTGAACCATGAAAAGCTGGCATCACTAACTGTCGCCGCTTTTTATGGCGATCGCCACTAATGGTCATCACCGATGTATTACCCATAATCGGACTTAAAATCTGATTCAATTCCCCAGGGGCAGTGAACTGTTTGCGATCATTAGTCAAAATTTGTTGAATCGCTTGCGGCTCATTGACAAACACTAGATTTGCGCCAAAACCCACAACTTGCGATGTGAAAATATCAGGGTATTTCTGCACCGCCGTCTTCATGTAACCCACAGGGTCGGCAACCCACTGTAGCTTTTGCAAAATAGATGGGGTCGTAATCAGGTTGGTTAGTTGAGACATTTTAGGTAATGCTTGAGACCATCTGTACTATAACTTTTAATCTCAATTTTCTACCGCGATCGCGCCGTGAAACATCCCCATACCGCAACTAAACTGAAATATGCCGACAGTCTGGGGCGTAAATTCGACAGGTGTGGTCTGGTTAAGAACTAAGTCTTCGGCAACATGAAATTCAGGGAAAAGCACTTTTTCGAGACAACTACTAGGATCGCGGCGATCAAACTGCAATCGCACAGGCTGACCGCGCTTAACTGTCACCAAGGAAGGCGTATAGCCACCATCCACGGTGATCGTGACTTCCTGAACACCATCTTGAATTTCTGCTTGTTGAGCTTTGGGCTTGCTTCCCAAAAACCACCATAGTTGCGCCGCCATCAGCGATAGTCCACCAATTGCGATCGCCACTCTTAGGGCTACAGGCTGTTCAATAGTTTGAAATCCCTGATGCGACTCCTTCGATGAGTTATGATTCATCATCTCTTCGGCGGACATATCAAGTGCAAGGCAAAAAGATAAACTAACGCTTCCTAAAATGCTAATTATTTGACGCTTTTTCATGGTTTTTCAGTGATTGGCTAGTTATTAAGATATAAATTACCATCATCCCCCAGCCCCTTCTCCCGCAGGAGAAGGGGAGCAAAATCCATATTTTTCTTGTTCCCCTCTCCCTTCATGGGAGAGGGGCTAGGGGTGAGGGTCTGGGAATCTTTAAAAATTTATTTTACTGAGGTCGAAAGTTTCGCAGCCTTAACGCATTTGTGACTACAGAGACAGAGCTAAACGCCATCGCTGCACCCGCGATGATCGGGTTGAGTAACCAACCTGATAATGGGTAGAGAATACCTGCGGCGATGGGAATACCTGCAACATTGTAGATGAACGCAAAAAAGAGGTTTTGTTGAATGTTATTAATGGTGGCGTGACTGAGTTGGATCGCGGTGACAATTCCTTGCAAGTCACCTGAAATCAGAGTAATGTCGCTCGCCGCGATCGCGACATCTGTGCCTGTCCCGATCGCCAAACCAACATCCGCTTGTGCCAAGGCTGGCGCGTCATTAATGCCATCGCCAACCATCGCCACGACTTTACCTTCAGCTTGCAACTCTCTGATTTTTGCTACTTTCTGATCGGGTCTTACTCCCGCAAATACCCGTTTAATACCAACTTCACGAGCGATCGCCTCTGCTGTTGATTGATTATCTCCAGTCAACATTACGACTTCTATTTTCATCCTTTGTAAAACTGCAACCGCCACTTGTGATGAAGGCTTAAGCTTGTCCGCAATACCGATTAAACCACATGCAGTATTGTCAACTGCAACTAAAACAACAGTTTTTCCACCTGTCTCCCATGCATCTTGGTATTGATGCAGATCGCTCGTATCAATCTGCAACTCATCCATCCAGCGCCTTGTGCCAACTTGGACTAATGAGTTATTGACTTTACCTTGCACACCACTACCCGCGATCGCCATAAAATCCGCCACTGCAGGAATATTGATATCCTTTTGTTTGGTGTAGTTAACGATCGCCTCAGCGAGAGGATGTTCAGAATTACGCTCGATTGCTGCAACTAGCTCTAGCAAATCTCTTTCTCCCCTCTCCCCACTGGGAGAGGGGCTGGGGGTGAGGGCAAACACATCTGTAACAACAGGCTTGCCTTCGGTCAAAGTTCCCGTTTTATCTAAAACGATAGTTTGGATTTTGTGAGCAAGCTCCAAACTACCTGCATCTTTAATTAAAATTCCATTTTCCGCACCTTTGCCAGTGCCGACCATAATCGAAGTGGGAGCCGCTAAACCCAAGGCACAAGGACAGGCAATAATCAGCACACCCACCGCCGAGATAGTCGCGAGAGTAATATTGCCCATAATCTCGAACCAAATTATAAATGTGGCGATCGCAATCGAAATCACCGCAGGCACAAACCAACCTGTAACTTGATCAGCCAGCCTTTGAATGGGAGCCTTAGAACCTTGAGCATCCTTGACTAGCTGCACAATTTGCGACAGCACCGTATCTTTACCAATGCGATTTGCGCGAATTTGCAAGCTACCAGACTTATTCATGGTTGCGCCAATTACCGAATCGCCCACCTTTTTCTCAATCGGGATACTTTCGCCTGTCACCATTGACTCATCGACGGTCGAGTTCCCTGCGATCGCCTCACCATCAACAGGGATTTTCTCTCCAGGGCGCACCAGCACAATGTCATTAATCTGCACATCTGCAATCGGAATGTCGGTTTCGATGCCATCACGCAGGACTCGCGCTGTCTTTGCTTGCAATCCAATCAGCTTCCGAATCGCATCCGATGTTTCTCCCTTAGCTCGATTCTCAAATAACTTACCTAGCAAAATCAAAGTAATCACGACTACCGATACTTCATAGTAAACTTCAGGCTGTAATCCTTGAGATATAAAGAAAGCAGGATTTAAAGTAACCGTAATCGAGTAGGAAAAAGCCGCCAGAGTTCCCAAAGCGATCAATGTATCCATCGTGGCAGTATGATTTTTAAAGGCTTTCCCAGCACCAATATAAAAAGAACTTCCACACCATAATTGAACTGGAAGCGCAAGGGCAAGCTGGAACCAATTATTATGTAACCATGCAGGAATAAACGGAATCGATAATCCTGTCATCATTGGTAGAGAGCCAATTACTAAGATTACGCCGATCGCACCGCCGAACCAGACTTTGTGAGTTAAGTTATGAGTCTCTGCTAAACGAGATTTCTTTTCGAGGTCATCATCTACTTGCTCTGGCAGAATTGCTTCATAGCCAATATCTTTGATTACTTTTTGAATAGCCGCCGCTGAGGTTTTTGTTTGGTCAAACTCAATTACGGCTTGTTCTACAGCAAAGTTGACGTTACTGCTTGCCACGCCCAAAATAGCGCGGGTCGAAGTTTGGATGCTGTTCGCGCAAGAAGCACAGTTCATGCCGCGCAAGTTAAATGTGACTTTACTCATTTAGAATCCTTTTTAACTCAATATTTTCAGTTAAAGCCCAGAAAAGTTTTTAAAAGCGCGGCTCCGCCGCGCTTTTAAAAACTTTTCTGGGCTGGTTGTAAGTAGCTCAACATAATTAAAACCCAAAACCAGAGGTCGTTCCGCCCGCTAAGCGGGCGGAACGACCTTCTTGGTTTTTAGGTTACTTATTGCTATATTAATTCACCTGATAGCCAGCCGCCGAAATTGCACTCTTAATCGCAACTTCAGAGGCTTCAGTTTCTACTAATACAATCTTGGCTAATACAATCTTGGTTTTTGGATCGCCATGAATAGAAGCGTTTGCATCGACTGCTTTAATCGCATAAGTGATATTTCTTACACAGCCATCACAGGTCATGTCAGGAACATTTAATTGGAGTTTCATGAAGTTAAACCTTATTTTTTACATTTGCAGCCTGTTGAGGCTGGGAGTAGTACAGAAAAGTTTTTGAAAGCGCGGCTCCGCCGCGCTTTCAAAAACTTTTCTGGGTTTTAGTTAAGCGCAAAGCGCTGTATCACCATAAGCAGACTTCTTGAAGTCTGCTTATGGTGATTATTAAGCTGCTACCTAGCTTATCGATTCCAAGCTTGCTGCCATCCCTTCATTTGCATAATTTCAGCATTTTGAGATTTGATGATTGACTGAGCCAACGTACGAATTTCTGAACGATTAGCACGAGTAGATGCCATCTGAGCCATCATCACCGCCATTTGATGATGGGGAATCATTTGCCGCACAAATTCCTTGTCGAAATCTGAAGCTGTCTTGAGTGCCTCCATGTTCATACTCATCATGCTATGCCCTATATTCATCATGTTTTGTCCCATCCTCATCATGCTATGTCCCATGGCGATCATGTTAGACCCCATACTCATAGTGTCTTTTCCCATGCTCATCATAGGAGAGCCTTCGCTCATCATGCTATGCATCATGTTTTTATCCATATTCATCATGAGAGAGTCTGAATCTCGCTTAGGAGAATTTCCCATCATCCCCATGTTAGTCATTGATGTTAAAGGAACTTCTTTGCCGTACCACTGTTTATACCAAGTACGCATTTCTTGAATTTCGCGAGTTTGATCTTTTTTAATCGCTTCAGCGATTTTCTTAACTTCTGGGCGTTGAGAACGAGTTAAAGCAAGGTCAGCCATAACGATCGCATCTTGGTGATGAGGAATCATCATTTCTATAAAATGCTGATCGAATTGGGCGGATCTAGATTGTTGGGGCTTTTCTGATGCAGGTGAAGACTGAGCTTGGATGCTATTGTCAATAATAAAACTAGCTACGACTCCACTACTAAGAATCCCTATCAAGCTGTAGACTAAAAACTTATTTTTCATAATCCTATTTCAGTTAAGGAGTTTTTTAGGTATATTCTATTTTATTATTTCAGCGCTGTGATTGATTTGAGGATTAAGTTAATTAAATTGGTTGACTACATTACAAAACAAAATTAGACGTTGCGGCGCAACGTCTAATTTTTTGTTTTTTGGTTTTACTCAATCGTGCGGGTCAACAGCACTGGACAAGTGGCATTGACGCGCACATAGTCAGATACAGATGTACCCAACAACCGATCAAGGTCGGGCAAACTACGGGCGATCGAGGGACGGCGATCGGGTGAACCAATCATTAAAAGTGTGGCATTGGCATCGTCTGCCATTTTGCAAATTTCTTTGCCTACATCGCCAGAACTGATTAGCGATCGCGAAGGAATATTGAGACGCTTCAGCTTTGCGCTTGCTTCAACTAATACAGGATCACTATTAGCGTTGACATCTTCCTTGTTTTTTACCACTCTGGCGAGGAGAATTTCCACATCTTTCGCACCACTGACCAGATTAATTGCCAGTTCTAAACAGTTATTCGCCGAAGCGGAGCCATCAACCGAAACCATAATGTTACGAATGGTCTTGATATAGACATCATCCTTGACTAGCAACATGGGCGCGTCTGCTAGCTGAAAGACATACTGACTAACAGAGTTTGCCAAGATCGCTTGCAAGCGACCCATACCCCGCGAACCCATGATCATTAGCTCTGGCTTTAGATCTTCGGCGACTTGACAAACGATATCCTTGGGCTCTCCTTCTTTGAGGAGTGAGACGGTGGTATTGCTAGAAGATAGGCGTAAGTTTTTAACTTCTCTTTCGATAATTTTTTCACCTGCAAGGCGATACTCTGTGACTGCTTCAGAGTTAATCAAATTAGGAATAACGTGCAGGACATTGATTTGCACATTTTGCATACTAGGCAGGGCTAGCAGCATATTCAACATTTCCCGCGATCGCCCTGAGCCATCAACAGCCAATAAAACTTGATGAAACATATGTTTATGGACTTTAAATTGGATTTTATACCTTGAGTAAAGCTCAATTGCGGTGCGATCGCTGCAAAAAGTTGAGATTCTTAAAGTTATAGCGCTTTGCGCTCCAACTGAAACAAGAGAGGCGGCGCAATGCGCCGCCTCTCTTGTTTATTTTGATTTTTTAAACTTTTTACGCAAGAGCCAACCGCCGCCGAGGACGGCTATGCCAAACTGTGGCGAAAAGTCAAAGGGAACAGGTGTAGCATTGACTTGAAAGGAATAGCGATTGGTGTCATTAAAGTAGCTTCCGCCATCGTCGAAACTAACCTGATAACTATTAAAAGCAGCAACTCCTGTTGGCGTGACAGCAGGGCTACTACCATTCCAAACATAAAAATCAGATGTAGCATCGACTAATAGCCAATAGCGGGTATCTGCGGCAAAGGTGAAGTTGGCGGTGGGAATGAAGGTAAAGTCATTAATTGCAGCAGAATTAGATATGGGGTTAGTGAAGAAAACTGACTGGAGTGTGGCTTCTAATGGACTACTACTGTTTTTAGCGGCATCGGCATAGATTTGCAGCAGGGCTACATCACCTTCAGTGGCGCTGTAGTTACCGAGTCGCAAAACAATGTTATCTAATTGATAGCCCACGCCTACGGGTAATGTAAAACCGACAGCGACCTGAGTTCCACCATCGTCAATCGGAAAACCCTCTAAATCATTTGAAGGTAAGTTACCGATGAGATTGATTGCTTCGGCGGAGCTAGAAAAGGCTAGAGTGGTTGCTAGGAGAGCAGTCACCCCCCCCCATTTTTATTTTAGATTTGAGCATTTGATGACAGGTGGTTAGGTAGGGATTTACA
>MNZA01000215.1 GCA_001873375.1 Oscillatoriales cyanobacterium CG2_30_44_21 | reverse complement strand
CGAGTACAAAACTTAGCCAACAACTTACAAACGAAAATGTGTCTAGCTTCGGATAATCGTTTTGAGGTAAAAGTGAAAGCAAATGTTTGACAATATGGGGGAAGTTGGATAACATCACAGATATTATTTTTTTAATTTATTGCTTCTAGTTTAAAAGATTAGGAGTGCTTTTTTCTGATTATTTCCTATCGTTCAACACTTCTGGTATGAGTGTTATGAGCAAATACTTTCTATCAACTAGATACTCACTGCATTATGGCTATTAATCTCGATCTTTTTTCTAGCAATAATTATCAACAGACAATCCGAAGATATTGCAACCAATTGGGGTGGACTATCTCAGATATCAATGATCGCCGCACGATCATTAAGTTCTCTATGGATTCTGGAACTACACAAACTGCTTTTATCATCCGCTATGATACAACGCTGGAGTTTTCCTATCCCAGTGGACTCAAGTTTGATACTCAAGAAGATGTTCCTGGCTGGCTTTCAACGCTGATGCTTTGTGAAAATGCAACTTATAAAGTTGGCTTTTGGTGCATCGAAAACATTGACAACCGTCAAGTTCTATCCATGATGCACAATGCCGAAATTAGCCTGATTGATGTGAACTACTTTCAGAAGGTCGTTATGCAGACTGTAACTAAGTGTGATCAATTAGAGCAAAACGTCTCTAAGGCTCTACGCGGCTATTAAATAGCTTCTCAAATTAAAGCTCATTCAATTTAATTCACTCCAGATTTACCTTAAAGGCAGTCAATGAATCAGGAAACACAAAACAAAATCGCAGTGATCAGTCTCATCTTGCTGGCAATTAACACCCTCACTCTGCTGAGCTTTATTCCCACCATGTCCAAAGCTGGAGCAATTGTTGAGCAAATGGATAAGTCTATTCAAGAATCTAAAAGATTCTTTGGCAATTGAGAAAATACTTTCTATCACTTGAAATTAGTATGAATGGAATTACCATGAGAAAATTATCACTATCAACGATGCTATTACTTGCAGGGGTTTCACTGACAGGAGTTGCAAACGCGATCGCTGCTCCAGCTAGCGCCCCAATCCAAAATCGCTATTATCCCTTTGCGGGAGAATGCCCAAGTCCTTCTGGCGGAGGACTGCGTGTTGATCCTTGGAACTTTTATAAGTGTGAATGCACATCCTATGTGGCAAGCAGACTAAATAGACGCGGCGTTCCTTTTACCAATCAGTACAAAAGTCCTCGATGGGGCAATGCAAGCAACTGGTCAAATGCTGCTACTAACGCAGGTATCCCTCAAGATGACTCAAATGTAACCCCTAAATGGGGTGATGTGGCTTGGTTCAGTTCTGGTCATGTGGCTTATGTTGAGCGTGTTCTGCCGAATGGCACGATTGACATTTCTGAATATAACTATGGGTCACGCCATGGTTATGGTACTCGCAACATTAAAACCAGTTCTGTATCAAAGTTCATTCATTTTTACGCCCCCTAATTAGTAATACCAAGTAAAGAAATGGCTACGCCATTTCTTTACTTGAAAACCCATACTAGGTTTGGTTTTTAATTCATAAAAGTGTGACTACACTTTTATGAATTGGTATAACTTCTTTTCTCGATTAAATTAAAATCAACCCAACGGAGAATACATTCAATGGACTCAAATTTATTCTATGACGATGGTGCTGTTAGAGTTACTCGTTCCTTGTTTGAAGCAGGTGGCACTCAATTCCCAATTCGCAATATTGCCGCTGTCAAAACGCTTACTGAATCTCCAGACCGAAAGGGACCAATTATTTGTATTGTTTTGGGAGTACTACTGCTTGGGGCTTATGGGCTGGGACTAATTGGTATTGGTCTAGGTGTTTTTTGGTGGATTTCTCAAAAGGAACTGTATTACATCGTTGTAGTTTCGGGAGGTGCAGACCAAAAGGCATATGTCAGTCCAGATGTAACTACAATTCGCAAGATTCAATCTGCAATTAATTCTGCACTTGAGTTGCACTAGAGAATGTTATGTATGGAAGTTCGATGTGATGCGATTATTCAGGTGACCCTCTCACCACGAGAACAGAGGCTTGCCGTTGAGCAAGGATTGATGGATATATCTCTAATTGGCGATGGCGATCCATCTTCTTCAGATACAGATAAGCTCTGGCGGCTATGTGGGCGATCGCATATTTCTTTAGCTGACCTCGTGTTCGGTGTTACTGTTTCGGCGGATAGCGATCGCCTTGGGTTGCTGGGTTGGCTACAGGAAGAAGTGCGATCGCAATGTGCGATCGTCAAAGAGAGCCTAAATCAAGGCGGATGCTCGTAGCAGTCCAGCAGGATGTCCCGCCCGCTACGCGGGCAGAGCATTCTGCTGGGTTTGGCTACAGTCATAAAAGAAGGGAGTGCATCGCACTCCCTTCTTTTATGACTGTTGACTTAAACGATAACCAACCCCGTGAATCGTCTCGATCAGGTTATGAGGCGCACCTGCACCCTTGAGCTTATTGCGTAAGCTCTTGATCGTGGCATTGATCGTATCTTCACGAGGAGGATCGGTCAAAGACCAAACGTGTTCCACAATGGTGATGCGCTTGAGGACTTGGCGACCGTGATGCAACAACAATTCTAAAATGTTGTATTCCTTTGGTGTTAAATGCACTGACTGCCCAGTGTAAGAAACCTCATGCATTCCAGGATCGAGTTGCAGTTCACCCCATCGCAATACAGTTGGCTCTGCCACCTGAGCGCGACGCGACAAAGCGCGAATTCTTGCCATTAATTCGGGTGGATCGATGGGTTTAACCAGATAATCATCAGCACCAGCATCTAGCCCTTGTACCTTGTCGGAACTCATGTCTAGTGCTGTTACGATCAAAATCGGGATGTTGTTGCTGTGGGCGCGAAGGCGACGGCAAAGATTGATGCCATCTAGCTTAGGCAACATCACATCCAACAAGATCAGGTTGTAATCATCGGATTGGGATTTTTCCCAGCCCTCTTCACCATCTCTAGCGATATCTACTACACAATGCTGACCCGTTAGCACTTCTGCTAGGGTATCAGCCAGATTTACATCATCTTCTACAAGGAGAATTCTCATTGGCTCGAACAAATCTTAACTATTTAAGCTTGATAGGAGTTAATTTTATGCTAGCGAAAACCTTTATACATTCATAGAAAACATGAACTTCATAAATATCGTTAACATGATCCACCCCTATCTATTTGCATCATATACGAAATGTCGAATACTTTTTCATATATGCAAAAATTTTAAGCGGGATTGAGAGAGTACTGATATTTGTTAAGGTTTGTGTCTTTAGCGATCGCCTTGCATTTTTAAAATATTGCTGAGACATCTTGCAGTAAGGACAAAAACCTTGGATCTAGAACGACTGTTTTAGTCTTTGCAGAGACATACTCCCTGCTCAATGGAAAAATAGGCTTATAAAGCCAACTACATAATGGCGCGGCGCTTTGCGGCGCAGCACTAATTTCCAACTTTATTGCCAAATTCTATAGCGATCGCATCGTTGCTAAGTTAAATTGAGTCTATAGGCATCTCAGCATAACTAAAAATCTTTATCAAAACATGATTGCGAACTTATCTACCTTCAAAACAACTGCGTCCCAAGAAATCTTTGCCAAGGCTAAGCACTTGATGCCTGGTGGAGTTAGCTCTCCCGTCCGTGCTTTCAAATCGGTTGGCGGTGAACCGATCGTGTTTGATCGCGTCAAGGGCGCTTATGCATGGGATATCGATGGCAATCGATATATCGACTATATCGGCTCATGGGGACCTGCGATCGTGGGGCATTCCCATCCTGAAGTGATCGAAGCATTGCATAAAGCCCTCGAAAAAGGCACCAGTTTCGGCGCACCCTGCGTCCTCGAAAATCAATTAGCAGAAATGGTAATCGAAGCAGTTCCCAGCGTGGAAATGGTACGCTTTGTTAACTCTGGTACAGAAGCTTGTATGTCCGTATTGCGCTTGATGCGAGCTTTTACAGGGCGCGACAAGATCATCAAGTTTGAAGGTTGTTATCACGGACACGCCGATATGTTCTTGGTGAAGGCGGGTTCGGGGGTTGCCACGTTGGGCTTACCAGATTCTCCTGGAGTTCCCAAGTCCACCACTGCCAATACTCTGACCGCTCCTTACAATGACTTGGAAGCCGTTAAAGTTTTATTTGCGGAAAACCCTGATCAAATTTCTGGCGTAATCATTGAGCCAGTGGTCGGTAACGCGGGATGTATCGTACCTAAGGACGGATTCTTGCAAGGGCTAAAGGATCTCTGTCATGCCAATGGTGCGTTACTCATATTTGATGAAGTGATGACTGGTTTTCGCCTCTCCTATGGTGGGGCGCAGGCGCGATTTGGGGTTACTCCTGACTTGACCACGATGGGCAAAGTGATCGGTGGTGGCTTACCCGTTGGAGCCTATGGTGGTCGTCAAGACATCATGGCGATGGTCGCGCCTGCGGGACCCATGTATCAGGCGGGAACGCTATCGGGCAATCCCTTGGCGATGACGGCGGGGATTAAGACCATGGAAATCTTGAAGCGGGCTGGCTCCTATGAGTATCTGGAGCAAATCACTAAAAAGCTTGCTGATGGAATGCTGGCGATCGCCCATGAAACAGGACACGCGGCTACAGGTAATTTGGTGGGCGCAATGTTTGGCTTGTTCTTTACGGATAAGCAGGTCTATGACTATGAAGATGCGAAGACCAGCGACACCGCCAAATTTGCCAAGTTTCACCGTGGAATGTTAGAGCATGGCGTATATCTAGCTCCTTCGCAGTTTGAGGCGGGTTTTACCTCGTTGGCACATACCGATGCTGATGTGGCGGACACTTTAGAAGCTGCACGAATCGTATTGTCACAGATTCCTACGTCGTAGTTTCTAGCGCCTGAGGCGCAAAGCAAGACTGGTGCGGCGCAAAGCGTTGTACCAATCTTGCTTTGCAGCAAAAAGTTCATGCTGTTACAGTTTTTTTGCAAATTCCTTTACAATGTAGTGTAATCTTTTGCAGCCTAAAGTGCTTTTCTAACGTAAAAAGTACTTATTTACTGTGATTACGGGAAAAAGGCTGTAAGTTAATACAAGGTTGTTCTAGGATTTTTTCCTAAAGCAAATGAAACCAAAGCGCTGAAACTTCTTTTACAAAAATCTGATGCTGACAGAAAACTCAACTGCTAGTAGTAAGCCTACCAACGGCAACTACAACGGTTCAGCAGTGCCAACACTGAGAACCGATTACTACATGAGCTTACACAGAGAGCTAGATCACCTTGAAGAAATGGTGCTAGAAAGTGGTCCGCGAGTGATGGGGCATACTGTCATCGATGAGGAAAAGCTGTGTCAGCAAATTGATCAAGTGCGATTGTCTGTGCCTGAGTCGATCGCCAAAGCCGAAGAAATTTTGCGCTACAAACAGGAAATACTCGCAGAGACTCAACAGTATGTTGAAGACTTAATTAAATCGGCGGAATTGCGGGCTAGCCAACTGTTAGAAGACTCGGTAATTGTCCGTCAAGCTGAACAGGAAGCCAATCAAATTCGCCGCCAGATCCAAGAAGAGTGCGAACAGGTGCGATCGCAAACCCTAACGGAAGTAAACCAAATGCGCCGTCAAGCTCAAAAGGATCTCGATATGTTGCACCAACGAGTCACAGGAGAAGTCCAAGATATGCAGAGGGGCGCTGATGAATATAGCGATCGCGTATTGGGCAATCTCGAGACTCAGTTAATCGACATGATCAAAATTGTCCAGAATGGTCGTAAAGAATTACGTCTCTAAGTACAGCGCTATGCGCTGACTTAAAAATCTCTCTGTACCCCCAAAGATCTGATTCGTCCGCTTCGCGGGCGAATCAGATCTTTTTGTTTAATTGCGCCTAGCTAATCAGCCCTTTTACCAAATTAAAAAGCGTACCGAAAATCAGAAATAGAGTAGCCAAAGAGGCGATCGCATTGCCTGCGGCGCGTTTTCCCGCTTCGATGTAGTAGCCCCACGCATAGGCAATGCGACCCACGATCCACACTGCTCCCAAAATTGCGCCCAGCTTAGGATCTACAAAAATGCTGTATAACCACAAGGCAGGCAAGAAAATCACAATCTGCTCAAGGGTATTCTGATGGGCGCGATAGACTCGCTCAAAGGTCTCATTGCCCGTAGTTTGCGGCGGCGCAATCTTGTACTTAAACCTCGCTACGCCCACGCCAATCCCTAAGCCAAAGTAAACAATCAATGCGCCGAGGGTGGCGATCGCGGGAAATACAAACTTTTGAATATCCATTTTGTTAATTGATAAAGCCTTTAAGTAGTACGGCGAAGCTTTTGAAAGCTCTGCACCGCAGGACTTTCAAAAGCTTCTCTGGATTTTAAGTCAGCGCCAAGCGCTGTAATATAGCAACCATACCCAAGAAATGAGTGGCGGCGCGAAATGTCATTACTCTAAACTATCTTGCTTACAACTCGATGCTATGCCCAAGATTCCGTTTTCCATTGCTGCGATCGCCATTGTTCTGATTGGCTGTCAGCAAAATCCATCAAATAGCTCAACAGGTAATAGTCTCGATAGCGCAATTGCCAGCAAAGCGATTAGTTACTTACGCACAGAGCTTAATCTATCCGCAGATTTAGCGATCGTTGCTGAGTCACAGAAAAAAAATCCTGCCAATATCAACGATCTCTGTCAAGCCATGCCGCCTGTCGAAGAGGGGTTAGAAATCTCCCTAGTTGCCGCAGGACAGCGCTACATTTTACAAACCAACGCCGATGCCAGCAAAATTGAACTTTGCCACTCCGAAGATGCCCAGCCCCCAACAAGTTCAAAATACACAGGTGCGGGCTATCTCCTGCGCTACCCATCGGACTGGCAAGTTACCGACCTTGGACTAGAGCCAACAGGAACTAGCACCGTCATCTTTACACCTACTCGCTTTACCATTCCCACTGAACAAAGTCTTGACCAGATTCTGCAAGGGCTACAGCAAAGTCACCAGATTTACACGGCGATCGCTAAACGCGCAGTTGACAACCAATCAATTAGCAGCGATCTGGTCGCTAGTGAAGTTCCCAAAGACTTAATCACAACTCCCTTGGATACTCAGAGCAGAGGTTTTAAATCAGGCACGAAGAGAAGGTTTAACACTAGTAGAAAGGACAAATCGGGGAGTGAAAAAATAGGAAATATTGAAGAATTAACCTTCGTGACTGAGCAATTTATTTACACCATTCGCCACTATCAACCTAGCCTGCAACCAGATATGGCAGCCACGAGAGCCTTTGAAGAATTTGTCGATAGCTTTACATTGATTCCTTAAAATCGATATTGCGATGTAGTGGCAATTCATGAATTGCCACTACATCGCAATATCGACTTGACAGCACTTTGCGCCGCCCACCTTATTTTGAAACAGCTTGAGCGTTGTAACTTTTGCGCTTAGTAACGGCTAGGATTAGCACGAGAAAAGTGCAGAGTCCCGCTAGATAGAGGGGATAACCATAGGATTGGGGATAGTTCTCATTGACCAGTAAGCCTGCAATGATGGGGCCAAAGGCATTGGAGACGCTGAGATAGGAAGAGTTTAGACCGAGAATCGTTCCCTGCTCAGCGGGGCTGGCATTGAGAGAAATTAAGGCACTAATCATCGGTTGCACAACTGAGTTAAGTAGTGAAAATAGAACGCAGACTGCGACAAAATAATAGATATTTTGCCAAATTGGCATCAATCCAAAAGATATGCTGCGAATTAACAGCCCCATAAATAGAATCTGTACTAACTGAAAACGCTTCACTAATTTAGAAATCCCCAAAGTCTGGACGATTACGCCCAAGACTCCAAATAGAAAGAACATCAGCGTGAGAGCATCACTATTTTGTTTGAGAACGATAATAAAGTAAGGCTGAAAGGCAAAGGTAAATAGGGTAAAAGTTAATCCTGTGAGAAAGTTAAGAATTAAGAGAATGCCAATCTTGGGCATGAATAATCCTTTAACGAGATTTTCTAAGCCAAGATCGAAGATATTTTGAGCTTTCTCTGCCTTGACTTTCAGGGTTTCGGGCAAGAAGAAGATCGTCATAAATAGGGCGATCGCCGCAATAAAAGCCGACACTAAAAAGGAAGCGCCAAAGGACTGACCTAGAGGCGTATTGAGCGCAACTTTTTGAGCAATCAAGCTAAGTGGCGGACCCAAAATAAAACCAAGCCCAAAGGCGGCTCCGTTGATGCCAAAGGCTTTGGCCCGATTTTCGGGGGTGGTGACATCGGAAATGACGGCTTGGGCAACGGAAGCATTGCCCCCCGTGATCCCATCCAAAAATCTGGCGAAAAATAAAAATACAGCACTGCCAGCCGTCCCCGCTAGCAGATTTGCGATCACTGTCCCCGCGAGGCTGATGATCAGTAATGGCTTGCGCCCAAAGCGATCGCTAAGTTTGCCGATCACAGGAGTCGCAAAAAACTGGGCGATCGAGTAAATCGCAAACAGCAAACTAGTTTGAAAGTCATCTAATTTAAACTGTCTGCCGTAAAGATACAAAACAGGAATTAGAACCGTAAAACTAAGGGAATTAGTAAAAGAGATAAGAGCGATAATCCAAAATTTACGATTCATTCAGTTGATTCAAGAGGCGATCGCCAAAGGTTTTTCATTATCTTAGGGCTTTGCCGCGCCATCACGAATCTAGTTCATTTTATTTTTGTTTGACAAGCTGTCTTTTGACGACTCTAGCAATAACAGTCATTATAAGTGCAGACTAAAATTTAACTTGATATTGCGGCTAAACCGCGTGGGGCATTAGCTAAGGCTTTGCCCTTATTTTTGTAAGTATTTATAATTAAACCTTTACACGCATTTTTCAAGGGCTAAATAACTATGAAACGCATTTTTTTGATTTTGGCGATCGCTTCTACCCTAATTGCTAATCTGACCTTCAGTCAACCCGCTTTTGCCGAACTATCAGCAGGGGCAAAGATTTTTAACAGTAATTGTGCTTCTTGTCATGCAGGAGGCTTAAACCGAGTAGTGGCAGCAAAGACGCTCAAGGCTGCCGCCTTGGAAAAGTATGGAATGAATTCTGTAGAGGCGATTTCAAAACAGGTGGCTAAAGGAAAAGGAGCAATGCCAGTTTTTGGGAAGAAGTTGACTGCTGAGGAAATCACTGTAGTTGCTAACTATGTACTAGAGCAGTCTCAGAGTAATTGGGGAAAGGCTAGTGTTGCCAAATAATAAAATACGGCTCATAGCGCCGTATTTTATTATTTATAGGAGTAAATATGTTTGAAGTTGCCTCTATAGTTTTAAATTTATCTACAACTCCTAATTTGGAAACTCAAAATTTACCTCTCCGCATCGCCCATGAAGTTAAGACATCAGCACAGGTGGGCGGCACAATTCACATTGAGCCGCATGATCGCCCTGTGGCGGGTAAAAGGACGCGCATCTGGGTGGCGCTGACTAAACGAGGGGGAGAAATAATCCCTTACGCAAAATGTAATTGCACAATGGAAGTGCGATCGCTAACCAATCGGAATATCAAATTTCAGATTTTAAATTCTTTCTCAATTATCGAACAAGTTCTCGGTTTGCCGAGTAAAGAAGTGATTTTCCCAGAAGTAGGAAGGTATGAATTAAAATTAGTAGGCTCAGCCAAGGATGGAGAATACTTTTCTCCCTTTGAACTGACCTTTACAACGAATGTTGGTCGATGATGTTAGATTTATTGCTAGTTGTCGCTTTGGGTTTTGTCGGGAGTTTTGGTCATTGCGTAGGAATGTGTGGACCATTGACTGTCGCTTTCTCGCTCTCCAAAAAAGATAGCACTTCTCGCAATTGGCAACAGCAATTATATTTTCATCTTTTGCTAAATGTTGGCAGAATCTTGAGCTATGCGATCGCGGGGGCAGCGATTGGAGCGATCGGGTCGGTTTTAGTGGCAGGAGGTCAGTTTGCAGGAATAGAGAGCGATCTACGCCGTTGGCTAGCCATATTTACAGGGATTTTACTGGTTTGGATGGGGCTTGCTCAGATTATTCCGTCAGGATTGCCGAGTATTCCTTTCTTAAATCCGATCGCCAAATTAGGACTGCATCAAAAGTTAAGCAATGCCATAATGCGTCTATCGCTGCATTCTCATCCTCTAACACCCGCACTTTTAGGTATGACATGGGGCTTAATTCCCTGTGGATTCCTCTACACGGCTCAACTCAAGGCAGCGGAAACTAGCGACATGATGCAGGGTTCGCTGACGATGCTCGCTTTTGGAGTTGGCACTCTGCCTTCAATGCTTGGCATCGGTGTATTTGCAGGAATGCTCAGCCGCGATCGCCGCAGTCAGCTTTTTCAATTAGGCGGATGGATTACCTTAACTATCGGCGTGCTAACCCTTTTACGCACTAGTGACATGGTGGACTATACGGGGCATGGGGGCTTGATTTTGCTTGCCCTTGCCCTTGCAGCGCGTCCCCTTAGCCAGATTTTTAAGTTCTGTTCAGTTTTAATGCTTTATCGCCGCGCGATCGGCGTTGGTGCGTTTGTTCTATCCCTCGCCCATACTTTTCATAAAATTGAGCATACTTTTCAATGGAACTTTGACGCGCTAACCTTCATGATTCCGCAGCATCAAACTTCCATTTGGATCGGCGCGATCGCGATCATATTAATAACTCCTGCGGCTCTTACTAGTTCAGATTGGATGGTGTCAAAACTCGGTAAAGCTTGGCGCTATTTACATTTGCTGTCTGTCCCTGCTCTAGTACTCGCTTCCATTCATACTATTGCGATCGGTTCTAGTTATCTAGGCGCAGTGGAATGGAATTTAAAAAGTTGGATCTTAACAATCTTGTGGGGAATGATTGTCTCAACCATATTACTTTTGAGATTAGCAACGAAAAGTAAATAAAACCAAGAAAGTTGTTCCGCCCGCTACGCGGGCGGAACAACTTTCTTGGTTTTATTTAAGCCGAGCTGCTTACAGTTCTTGACGCTGACTTGTCGCCAAAGGCAACCCTGACCCAGAAATAAATTTGAAAGTGTAGCTTTCAAATTTATTTCTGGGTTTTAGGTCAGCTCTAAGCGCTGTAATGTAAACTTACTTAAACAAATCATGATTTAAAAATTAGAATCATAAGCTGTAGCTCACGCGCAGCAAACTTTACAGCTTTTAAAGTTTTATACTTAATTGCGCCTAACTATCTAAATTCCCTGCCCTTCCTGTTATTAAAACCAATGCAACCAACTGATCCCAAAAAATTTACTGAAAAAGCATGGGAAGCGATCGTGAAGTCGCAGGAAGTCGCAAGGCGATCGCAACATCAGCAACTCGAAGTTGAGCATTTGCTAATGGCGCTATTGGAGCAGGAAGAAGGCTTAACCGCAAGTATATTTACGGCGTTGTCAGTGCCGATGGCGCGGGCGCGGCGACAGGTGGAGGAGTTTTTGCGGCGGCAGAATCGCGTGACTAGTCCTGAGCAATTGTATTTGGGGCGCAATCTGGAAGTATGGCTGGATCGGGCGGAAGAAAGTCGCAAGGGTTTTGGCGATGATTTTATCGCGGTTGAGCATTTGCTGTTGGGCTTGGCGGATGACGATCGCCTTGGCAAACGCCTATATCGAGACTTGAGCATTGACCGCAAACGACTAGAAGAATCGATCAAGTCATTGCGCGGCAGCCAGACTGTCACCGATCAAAATCCTGAAGCAAAATATGCGGCTCTGGAAAAATATGGTCGAGATTTAACCGAACAGGCGAAGGAAGGTAGGCTCGATCCTGTGATTGGACGTGATGATGAAATTCGGCGCGTAGTGCAAGTCTTGTCACGGCGGACTAAAAATAATCCAGTGCTAATCGGTGAACCTGGAGTGGGTAAAACTGCGATCGCTGAAGGATTGGCGCAAAGAATCATCCGTGGTGATGTGCCTGAATCTCTCAAAGACCGCACAATTATTAGTCTTGATATGGGATCGCTAATTGCAGGCGCAAAATATCGCGGTGAATTTGAAGATCGACTCAAGGCAGTCTTAAAAGAAGTTCTTAATTCTGACGGTAAGATTGTCTTGTTTATTGATGAACTGCATACGGTTGTTGGCGCGGGAGCCACGCAGCAGGGTGCAATGGATGCGGGGAATATCCTCAAGCCGATGTTAGCAAGGGGAGAGTTACGCTGTATCGGTGCAACCACCCTCGATGAGTATCGGCAATATATTGAAAAAGATGCCGCTCTCGAAAGAAGATTTCAGCAAGTAATGGTTGATCAGCCGACAGTAGAAGATACGATTTCGATTTTGCGGGGATTGAAAGAACGTTACGAATTACATCATGGTGTAACTATTTCCGATTCGGCACTGGTGGCGGCGGCGACCCTCTCCGATCGCTATATTTCTGATCGCTTCTTACCAGATAAAGCGATCGATCTTGTCGATGAATCGGCGGCAAAGTTGAAAATGGAAATGGACTCGCGACCATTAGAGCTAGATGAAATTGATCGCCGCATCAGACAGTTGGAAATGGAAAGATTTTCTTTGCAGAAAGAAAAAGATGCTACGGCAGTTGAACGAGTGGAAGCAGACGGCAAGGTAATCTATAAAAACAAAAGCAGTAAGGCGGTACAAGATCGCCTTGAACGCCTTGATAATGAAATGGATGAATTGAGCGATCGCTTTACGACTCTCAATGATCGTTGGCAACTTGAAAAAGATGCGGTTACTAATTTACGTTCATTGAAAGAACAAATTGATCAAACTAAACAGCAAATCGAGCAGATGGAGCGCGAGTTCAACCTTAACAAAGCCGCAGAATTAAAATATGGGAAATTAACTGAACTAGAGAAAAATCTGGATGAAGCTGAGTTAGAGATTAGTCTTGCGGGTTCTGAAGGGTCTCTGTCTCGTGAGCAAGTTACTGAAGATGATATTGCCGAAATCGTAGCGCGTTGGACAGGAATCCCTCTTAGTAAATTATTGCTATCAGAACGTCAGAAATTATTAGAACTAGAAACCCATTTGCATGATCGCGTCATTGGTCAAGAAGAAGCCGTAACTTCGGTAGCTTCGGCAATCCGCCGCGCCCGTGCGGGTATGAATGACCCTAACCGTCCCCTTGGTTCATTTTTGTTTTTAGGTCCCACAGGAGTTGGCAAAACTGAACTGGCTCGCGCCTTGGCGGAATTCCTTTTTGATACAGATAGCTCGATGATCCGCATTGATATGTCGGAATATATGGAGAAACATTCTGTATCGCGACTAATCGGCGCTCCCCCGGGTTATGTGGGTTACGAAGAAGGCGGACAATTTTCGGAAGCAGTGCGCCGCCATCCCTATTCGGTGGTGTTATTTGATGAAGTCGAAAAAGCGCATCCTGATGTTTTCAATATTCTTTTGCAAGTTCTCGATGATGGCAGAATTACCGACAGTCAAGGTCGCTTGATTGATTGCAAAAATACAGTGATCATCATGACCAGCAATATTGGCAGCGATCGCATTCTCGAAGTCTCCAAAGATTTACCCGCAGAAATTGATGGAGATTCTGAATATGAGGAGATGCGAAAAAAGGTTCTCAATGCTTTGTCTATGCATTTTCGTCCTGAATTTCTCAATCGTATTGATGAAACGGTGATCTTTCATGCCCTGCGCCGCAGTGAGATTCGCGCAATTGCCGAATTGCAAATTAAACGCATTGAGAATAGATTGAGTGATCGCAAAATCTCGCTTAATCTCAGTGAAGCCGCTAAGGACTATGTTGCGGCGATCGGCTATGATCCTTCCTACGGTGCAAGACCGCTGAAACGCGCCATTCAACGCGAAATCGAAAACCCAATCGCCAATAAAATCCTTGAAGGCATCTTTGGAGAAGGCTATCAAATTGAAGTCACCGTTGAAGAAGGAAAGTTAGTCTTTAAATAGAAGGGGATTGCATCACATGAAAGGCAATTGGCGATCGCCGAGAGTAATCACTCAATATATCATTGTGAATCTTTTGGTAGCAATTGCTTATGCTTATGGGGTAAGGATTAGCCATGACTTTGCAACTTTGCCAGGAACCGTCGCTTCCGTTTGGTTTCCTTCAGGGATGACTTTAGCGCTAGTTTATTTACTAGGCAATCGCGTCATTTTAGGAATTATTGCTGGCTCTACCTACGCCCTGACAATAAGTTTATCAAAAATTCCATCCTTGTCATTTTTTAATCTTGCATTAATTCTGATTGCCTGTGCTTGTGGAAATGTCCTACAGCCAATAATAGCAACATATTTAATCAAAAAATTTGCGCGTTACAAGGATATTTTTAGCCATGTAAGTACAGTCGTTTTGTATATTTTGGCGGCAGTTTTTGCACCAACTGTATCAGCATCATTTGGAATTACGAGTCTCTGCGTAACGGGAATCATTCCGTGGACAAATTATGGAATTAGCTGGATAACTTGGTGGCTGGGCAGTGCGCTGCCACATTTGATTTTTACGCCGACATTACTTCTATCGCAGAACTTCGCTAACACATACAAAGATAAAAATATTTCAGACAAGTATTGGGAAATAGGATTAGGACTGAGTATATTCTTGGGTGTTAGCTGGGTTGCTTTTGTGAGTGACTATCCTGTAGCTTATCTATTTGGCTCAATAGGTGTTTCGGGGAGGTGAGTCAAAAGAAGAAATTGGTAATATTGTATGGAAATCTATAAGCGATGATCGCTATGCTGAGCATAAACTTAACACATTTAATCGATGACGCAAAATGCTACGAAACAGTGCGTCAAATGAGATGGATAACAGGAGTTTGCTGTCCAAAATGTAAAGGCTCAGAGGTAATAAAGCGAGGGAAAGATGAAACACAATCCGCTCGCCAGCGATACCAGTGTAAAACTTGCA
>MNZA01000148.1:2858-5417 GCA_001873375.1 Oscillatoriales cyanobacterium CG2_30_44_21 | reverse complement strand
CAGCATTCCCTTTTATGAAGTTGTAGGAACGACCAAACTGCCGTCGATATGTGCGTTCGCTGATTTCGCTATATCGACTCAGATTCCTGAAGTTTACTTTCCCGCACATCACTATGATTGTCGAAAACAGGATTGATAGAAATTTCTGTTGTACTTTACTCTCTGTCTTCGCTACTATATCGATGATGCTATTCATTTGGTGTTTTGTTTCAACACTTGCACCTTATCCGATGAATAGCTTTTTTGTCTCCTTTTTTTATTTGTCCGCAGTATTGAGAAAAGAAAAATAGTTTTTGATTATCGGCGCAAAGCGCCGATAATCAAAAACTATTTTGTAAGTAGCTAGGCATAAGTAATCTAAAAACCAAGAACCTTGTTCCGCCCGCGTAGCGGGCGGAACAAGGTCTGGTTTTGGGTTTTAATTATGTTGAGCCACTTATCCATTGCAGAAACCTATAAAACCAAGAATTATGATCCGTCTAGTAATTTATTTCTTGCTTTGGATTACATCCATCGGTTTAGCAATCTTTTCAACTCAAAATATCAACTTAGTAACCTTCAAGTTCCTATCCTTTGAGTCGATCAAGATTCCCATCGGCTTACTTTTAATCTTCTGCGTTGGGCTAGGTGCTAATTGCATTAACCTTCTCATGACTTCTTTCAAAACTTCTGCCATGCCTTCCTTTGGCGACTCAAGCAGTCCCAAGATTCCAAAAGCTCCGTCAAATATACCCAGAAATAATATTAAAAATAAATCCAGTAAAATTAACAACCAAAGCAGTGACGACTTTGAGGGAGATTGGAGTGACGACTGGGATTAGGTTTTTAAAATAAAGAAATGGCTTAGCCATTTCTTTACTTGATACCAGCAAGTGGCGGCGCTTCTATCCTACTGCTGGCATTACCCTTGGTAGCTCCAGACGTTGCTGCTGGGCGGCTGGGCGGCGAGTGCGCCCTGATAGGCGGAAGCTGAGACTTTGGAGTTCAATGTGGAGTTGACGATTTTCTTTTTGGAGAGCTTCGATTTTTTGCTTGATTGGCACGATGCGCTCCGCAAACTTGGCGCGATAGATATTGGGTAATTCCTGTACCACTTGCTCCAACATCCGATTGCGATCGCTCATCTCTTGGATGGTTTGGCGTAATTCGACAGCTTCGCGATCGCGCTCTTGGACGAGGGTTTGTGAGGCAACTAATTGTCTTTCGACAAGTGCTAGCTTTTCTGCGAGAAAGCGCATCTCTTCGGAATGTTGCTCATGCTCTTCAGGATTAGGCAGAAAGGCGGTGTTTCCCTTAACTAAGCGAAATAGCTCTTCCGAAAGCTGCTGGACTAACAAATCCTTTTGTTCTAGTTCAACCTTGAGTAAACTGATCTCTTGCTGGAGGCTGGCGGTCACGTTTGCTGAAGGGTTAGCTAGGGTATTTACAGTGGCATTCATAGGGGCGTTTCGTTTAGGGAATTTAGGTATTGGTTTATAGCACACAAGTGGTTATTGATCAATAAAAAAATATTTTTCTATTGATCAACGGCTAGGCGTATTTCCCGCGCTTTGCGCTCAAACCTAAAAGCCTGTAGCACACGCTCCGCGTGCGCTACAGGCTTTGAATCTCGCAGCTCCTTAGCCGACAAACTCGCGAATGTGCTGAGCCACGATCGCAGGATGCTCCAAATGCGGTACATGACCACAGTTATCAATCCAAATAAGCTGATTGCGCGGAATAACAGATTGAAATTTGGTTGCGTCTTTTGTGCCGAGAATGCGATCGCGATCGCCCCACAGAATTAGCGTTTCCTGCTCCAGATACTTTAACGGCTCTGCAAAAGAACCATAGCCACCGCTCTTGGTAAATGAAATCAGCGACTCGCTCCACCTTGGCATCGCTAGATGCAAAGAAGCACAGGCTTCGGCATCGGGAGTAACAAAGCTAGAATCGGCATAGGCTTTGAGACTAACTTCGCGGCGGACTTTGGGGCTTCTCAAAAAGTTTGTCGCCATCCGATCTAGCGGCGATATCAAAAATTTACCCATCGCCGTGCCAGCCCGCATTCCTGCACTGTCAATTAAAATCAACCTCTGCACAACTTCAGGATGAGCAAGGGCAAAGTCGATCGCCGCCGCCCCACCCATCGAAGCACCCACTAAAATGATTGGCGTAGCGATCACGGTTTGCCAAAAAGCATACAAATGTTCCTTGATTGACATGGGACTCACCTGCACATCTCGCAATCTTTCCGTCATGCCAAAGCCAAACAAATCCACCGCCAAAACTTGATAAGTATCAGTAAGTTGCGGTAAAAGGCGGCGAAATTCTAACAGAGAACTATCAAAGCCATGTAAAAAGACAATGGTTTGCGTATTTCCTTGCAGATTCGTAATTCCATCGCTGACATAGCTAGTCAAAATCACTTCATCAGCAAATGTCGTGGAAACTAGACAAAATTGAATCTTGTCGATCATCGCGATCGATGTCGGCTCAGTCAATTGCGATCGTAGGGAAGGAACTTCTATCGGTAAATCTGACATTTGCTAGTTAGGGATAAAAATTTATTAAACCCAA
>MNZA01000148.1:0-2804 GCA_001873375.1 Oscillatoriales cyanobacterium CG2_30_44_21 | reverse complement strand
CTATTGGATTTATACCGATTCACGAAAGTGTGACTACAATGTTTGTGAATTGAAAACCAAAACCAGTATGGATTTTAAAATAAAGAAATGGCTACGCCATTTGTTCATTTGGTATTAGTGGCGGCGCTTTGCGCCGCCACTTTCGATCAGAGTTTCATTTTGGCAAGAGTTGCTGCGCTAATCGTGGCATAAAAGGGCGTAAATTCCATGAAAAACCATAAGATTTTGTAAAGGCTGCCCTTACCGCGAAAGATGGCAACAATGGCGATCGCCATAAACGCAATTAATACGATATTCAACAAGAACCACCAAAATAATCTGCGTTTAGGCGCTTTCTGTTCCGTTCCATTCCAGATCACCAGACATTGCAAAAGTCCTAATAAAATACCCGCCGCAACTAACCAAACAGCATTAGTGGCAAGGGAAGGAAGGCGATCGACAATATTGCTCTCTGAAAAAGAACCATCAATATTGATCGCAAAGCCAAATTGGGGCGTATAGGCTAGGCTCGTGGCGGCAAAGCCCACCCAAGTCCAACCAAAACTGCTCACCAAAATCCACCAAGCGGGAGTCTTGAGAAGTCGGCGTAACACCAGATATTGCATTAGCCCCACAAATGTACTCACAGCTAGTGATCCCATGACAATGCCAACGCTGACACGACAATTGAGACTGCCTACACCCGTAACGCATAGTCCCATTTTGATCAGGCGATCGCTAACGTAATACATCCCTGTGAGGCAGGCTGCAACCCCAAACATATTGCCGATCGCCGCCCCAACTAATGTCGCCAGTACCCAGCGCCACCACAGTCCGACCGCTGACCAAGCTCGTTGTTTGTGCATTTTACTTCTCAATTGTCAGAACAGAAGACTAAGTAGCTCAACATAATCGCTCCGCCCGCGTAGCGGGCGGAACGATTATGTTGGTTTCTAGGTTACTTATGCCTAGCTACTTAGATTAACTCTTCTGTGACAATTCTACGCAAAATTTCAGTAACTGTGGCTGCCATCCGTGCATCAATTTCTAAGGCTTCACGCGCCGAATCTTTGAGATTGAGTACGGCTCTGAGGGTCATATTTACGGAACGCAGTTTTGGTAAGGGCAGCCCATCATCGGATAGAGCAAGGCGATCAATAAACTGGATGCAAGCGGTGTAAGTAAGCTCAGTTTGTTTGCGTTGATCGCTATAGCCAAAGCCCATCTTGGAAATCACCACAGGATCGCTAATAAAATACGGCAGTCCCAAAGCCGCGATCGCCACATCCACATAGCGAGCCGTGTCCTGTCCCATCGCCCTAATCAAACTCGTCAAGCTATGCCACTGTGCCGCAGGTATGCGCTGGGCGGGGGGAATATGCCGATGCCACGCAATTTGTGATAGCACTCGCGTCAGGTCATAGGCAGAAATCAAATTGTCGCCGCGATGGGCTTCTCTTTCTCCAGTCAATATCTTTGTACCTGTGGGGCTGGACAAGGTGGGCTTCTCAAAATATGGCTTTTCGCCATAACGTCCCCGAAAAGCGAGATTTTGATTGCCAGTAATTTTTTCGAGCCAGTTTTCTAAGGCAGATGGTGTGGCAAATTGCTTGAAACCCGCAGAGAGCGCATTGGAGGTCATACTTCCCTCCTCTTCATAGCTACAGATCCGCTCAGCTAGTTCTAAAAAGGTGCGCCCAGAGCCTGACTCGTTGGAGCCACTGACCAGACAATTGGCGATCGGCTGAATGAAGTCGGCGCGATTGGCGGCGGTAATCGTATAGAGCAGAGGCAATATTTTGGTGGAACTCCAAAACTGCACATTGCTGAGGGGATTCCGCCCGATCCAGCGACAGAGCATTTGTCCATTGACCACACTGCCAATGCTGATACAGGCATTTTCAATGCTTTTATCTAAAAATTCCAGCCCAATATTTTCGATATTCGGAATTTGCCCGATCGCAGGATAGGGCTGAAACTTCACTCTAACCTTTGTGCCTGCCAGCATCGCCACTTGACCATAGGAGACCACATTTACGCCATCGGGTAGATTACTAAGGCGATCGGCATAGTCAGGCAGATGGTTTAGCAAAGGTGAAGGGGCAAAGCTGCGATTGGGCAGGCTCTTTTTTTTACCCGTTTGACAACCATAAATCCCCCGATCTAAAAATCCTAAATAATTGTGATCGGCTTGCCCCATATTCACAAAAATACGCTGAGCATTGGTGAATTTTAAAAATAACCGATCCCCTTCGCCAAGAATATCTAATAAATGCCTAACCACCGATGGGATCTGCAAAAGTTGATCCGTAAGCAGTCTGGAATTAGCATCAAGAATTGTGTCAATACTCAACGCATTGGCAAACTGCAAAAAAGCCGCCGCTGACAGCTTTCCGTAAAGCCCATCAATTTCCCCATCATACAAGCCAAGATTTTTGAGATTGTGCTGGGCTGTCGCCAATTCTGCAAATGTAAATTTCGCCTCAGATGCCACCATGAATCCTTACTTCTCAAAAATACTAACTATATTAAATTTAGCGACAAACTACGCGATCGCGATGTATCCGTCATCTCTATCTGAGGCTTTATTTGTATGAATAAACTTTTGTGAATTGGGATGAGGCTTTGGTTCTTCTGGGTTCATGGAGATAAGCACAACTGATAGTATCCAGAAGTCTCTCTGAACAATAATTAGAGCCTAGTAACGCTATCAAATATTGTATCACCTCTATACAATTTACCCCTCAAACCCAGAAGAACCGAGGCTTTGAGTAACCTAAAACCAGAGGTTGTTCCGCCCGCTATGCGGGCGGAACAACCTCTGG
>MNZA01000166.1 GCA_001873375.1 Oscillatoriales cyanobacterium CG2_30_44_21 | reverse complement strand
AAGCGCCGCAACGATAACCCTTATTTTTTTATTTTTAAGTAGCAAGGCTTAGGCTTCGCTCAGCCAATAGGTCAAAACAGACCGCGGCGAAGCCGCGATCTGTCTTTTCTATCGCTCCACAATTTGAAACTGGCGATTCAGCAAATTCATTGACAAAGAAATAGTCAAACTCATCGCCAGATAGACTGCCATGATAATCAAAATCACATTGACGGGACGACCTGTTTGATTGATCGTTGTCGAGGCAATCCGATAAATATCCGTATAGCCGATCGCGATCGCCAGACTAGAATTTTTGGCAATATTCACATATTGGCTAGTCAAAGAAGGAATAATCACGCGCAGGGCTTGAGGTAAAACAATTTTTCGCATGGTTTGCCAATTGCTGAGTCCCAAGGCTTTGGCGGCTTCTGTTTGTCCCTTGGCAACCGCAAGAATCCCACCGCGTACTATTTCGGCAATAAAGGCACTTGAAAACATGGTCAGTCCTAGCACGAGGGCGCAAAACTCTGAGCTTAGGGTCATTTTTAAAGCGGAGATAGTAATCCCATCTTTGGCAAGGGTGGCAAATCCGATGGAGAGGCGATCGCTAGCCGATGGAAGCGTTAAAAATATCGCCGAATACCAAAAAAATAGCTGCAATAGTAAGGGTGTATTTCGCAGGATTTCCACATAGATACGGGCAAGCTGTTTGACTAGCCAATTATCAGAAAGTCTAGCCACACCAACGGTTACGCCGATCACAGTTGCTGCCACGATGCTGACGGCGATCGCCTTAAAGGAATTGAGCAAGCCCACTTGCAGTGCTTTGGTATAGCTATCGGAGGCTTTGTAAGGAAAAGGGCTATCAGCAATATCAAAGGAAGCAGGATCATTAAGGAAGTCAAAACTAATCGCTAGTCCTGAACTTCGCATATTTCGCGCAAGGGTATTCCATGCCAAAATACTGCAAACAATCACGACTATTAAAAAGATTATCTGGGCGACCGCCTGCCAATTCCAAAATCTATTTTTGATTTGGATCGCCAAAGCCCTAATTGGATTAATGGTGGGACTAAAATTGTGATCAGCCATTGCGCTTTTTGCTTGCAAGTTGGTTAGATTATAATCCTTAAAAACTCCGCGCCTAGCCAATATTCTGCCGCCGCCAAAAATTATGCCCAGCCTTACTCTCAATCCATTATCCAAGCCAAATCAAAATCACAGCTTTAATTGGCAAGCGATCGCCCAAGAATTTGCTGCCATCGTCGGCGATCGCTACGTGGTTCAGACTCGCGAGGAGCTAATTGCCTATGAGTGCGATGGCCTGACCAGCTATCGCCAACAGCCAGCATTGGTCGTTTTGCCCAGCAGTACGGAGGAAGTCTCTGAAGTATTAAAAATATGCGATCGCGAGAGGATTGCTTTTGTCGCGAGAGGATCGGGTACGGGGTTGTCTGGGGGCGCTTTACCACTGCTGGACTCAGTGTTGATTGTCACCTCCCGCATGAAAAAGATTTTGGATGTAGATTTTGAGAATCAGCGGGTGGTTGTCCAAGCGGGAGTGATTAATAACTGGGTAACTCAAGCAGTGAGCGGTGCAGGATTTTACTATGCCCCCGATCCTTCCAGCCAAATCATTTGTTCCATCGGTGGTAATGTTGCGGAAAACTCTGGCGGCGTGCATTGTCTTAAATATGGAGTGACCACTAACCATGTTCTCGGCGCAAAGATCGTTTTGCCCAATGGCGAGATTAAAGATATTGGCAGCAAGATTCCCGAAAGCCCTGGCTATGACTTAACAGGAATTTTTGTCGGTTCTGAAGGCACGCTCGGCATCGCCACAGAGATCACCCTCAAGATTTTAAAATCAGCCGAATCGATTCAGGTTCTGTTAGCCGATTTTGAGACTGTCGAAGCGGCGGGTTCCACAGTCTCCGATGTGATCAGCGCAGGAATAATCCCTGGGGGCATGGAAATCATGGATAACATGAGCATCAATGCGGTCGAGGATACGGTGGCGGCTAATTGCTATCCCCGCGATGCGGCAGCGATTTTGTTAATTGAAGTTGATGGCTTGGCGATCGAGGTTGCCGAAAGTGTGAAGCGGATTAAAGAAATTTGCGATCGCAATGGAGCGCGTCAGGTATCTTCGGCGACTGAGCCTGAGCAACGCTTACGGTTATGGAAAGGGCGCAAAGCTGCTTTTGCAGCAATGGGGCGGATGAGTCCAGATTACTATGTGCAGGATGGCGTGATCCCGCGTACTAAGCTCACCTATGTATTGCAAGAGATTGAGAAGCTGAGCGAAAAATATGGCTACCCTGTGGCTAATGTATTCCATGCGGGTGATGGGAATTTGCATCCTTTGATTTTGTATAACAATGCCGTGCATGGTGCATTGGAAACTGTAGAGGAACTAGGCGGCGAGATTCTTAAACTTTGTGTGCGGGTTGGGGGCAGTATCTCAGGCGAACATGGCATTGGCGCAGACAAGAAATGCTATATGTCCGAGATGTTTAGTGAGTCGGACTTAGAAACAATGCAGTGGGTGCGCGATGTCTTTGATCCTCATGCGATCGCCAATCCCACGAAGATTTTGCCGACTCCCCGCACCTGCGGCGAAGGCGCGAAGCCTAACCACGATGCTAAATACAAGCTAGTTGATCGGTTTTAGCCTCAAAATGTCTTGAAATTAGCAGCACATTGTAAGGGCAGTTCATGAATTGCCCTTACAATTAGGGCAACCGCACACGTTTCTTAACAAAAAAGGACATATTTCTTAACAAGCACGAAAATGGAAAATAAAAACGGGAAGATTGAGCATATTTAGAAAGAGAAGTCGAAATGCTAGCAACAATCAGTCCTGTCAAACTAATCGAAACCCACTTTGGAAGTTTGCGAGATTCCAGAGTAGCTCACAGTATCTTGCATAA
>MNZA01000146.1 GCA_001873375.1 Oscillatoriales cyanobacterium CG2_30_44_21 | reverse complement strand
TTAAAAGCGCGGCTTAGCCGCGCTTTTAGAATTTTTTGAGGTTTAATTAAGCGCGAAGCGCTGTAATTACTAAACTGTCGTTGGCATCTTCGACTGAGCAGGGGCAAAGCTTGGTACAACCAGCGACTTATCCTGCTTAGTCAAGCGGTTGTAAAGTTCTTGAGTATTAGGATAGTTTGCCGCAGGGAAAGTTTCAAAGCGGTTGTAAGGAACCACATCTTCACCAAAGGCTTCGCCGAACTCGATGCTATTCACCATTTCGGTCACCATCGCCTTGATGCCCTTAGAAGCCAAAATCACATTGTATTTACGGATTTCTGCTTGATCGATGGGCGCACGTCCGAGGAAGTGCTTAGTGCCAAGTTCGATCACCTTGGTGTTAGGGAATGGTGCGTAGAACTCCTTGGTGTAAAGCTCAGAATTACCGATCGCCAAAATAAATTCCTTAACGGTAATTTCGCGATTCTTCAGCTTCGAGGCATACTGGCTAAACTGCTCAGAGGCAACATAGGCATCCATATCGCGCTCGAATACTTGACGGTAAGCGGCGCGTACCAACGCGGCGGTTTCCACAGGATCGGTATTGGTGAGCTTAAAGATCTTGCGTTGTTCGCGCTTTTTGTCAACACCTTGGTTAATGCGATCGCGAATCGATACAGCAGAACGCTCTTCGGTAACTTGACCCATTTCCACAAACTTAGGCGTAGTCTCAACCACCACCTTAGTGCCGCGATCTTCAGTCAATGTACCAACGCGATTGTTACGCAACGATACGCCCGCAGGAGTCAAATAACGCTCGTAAGGAACGGTATCTTCACCAAAGGCTTGTTCGTATTCCTTGGTTCCCATGATTGCATCCACCACCGCATAGAAGCCTTTCTTTGATGCGAGATCAAAGTAAGCATTCATCTCTTGGCGACCATAGGTGGGGCGACCCAAGAGGCGGCGGTGCGTATATTCGATCGCCTTGGTGACATAGAGCTTGCTCCAGTAGCGATCGCGGAAAGTTGGCGATTTGGTCAAGATTCTCACAAACTCGCGTACTGAAATTTGACCACTTTCCAGCTTGATTTCCGCCGTAGTTTGACGTTGACCAGAGAAAGGAATGTAGCCAATGATTTGCAGGTAAATTGCCCGAATCACAGCTTGGGTGGAGGTTTCGGAGTTGTTGATGCTCAAACCTTTGACCATGCTGGACTTGCCACCCTTGCTGATCTTGACGCTATCGCGTTGGGTTTGATCGAGCTTAAAGACCTTGGGAGCCATCGGATCGATGGAGCCAGTGGCTTTAGGATTGCTCAATTGGTTGGTGATGCCCGCACCATTGCGAATCAAGATACGGCGAGTATCCTTACCAAAGGGCGCAGGGGAAGCATTAGGGTTGCGGGTTTCTCTAGGGAAGATCGCGCCAAACTGAATTTCGAGCGGATCATTACCAGCGCCGTAAACGTGCTGATCGGGGAGGGGCTGATTGTAAGACGCAAATAGGGTAATGAACTGAGGAACCTTGCGGAAAGGAGCCGAGTAGTTAAACAGGTCAAACTGTGCGCCCCAATTACGAGCAGTTTGGGCTTCTTGTCCGAGACCGCGCAGGTAAGGCACGGTTTCTTCACCAAAATAGTCGCTGTACTCGCGGCAGTTTACCAATGCGTCAACGAGAGCATTGAGTCCACCCTTAGAGACGATCGCAAAGTACTTGGCAACTTCTTCACGGCTTTCAGGAGATCGTCCAAGGAAATGTTTGAAGGCTAACTCAACGGCGCGCGAGTTGATAAAGGGCAGGAAGAATTGATCACGGTATAAAGGTGATTTACCCAAACGGCGCACATACTCACGCATGGATATTTCGCCATTTTTCACCTTAGAATCTAAGTCAGATACGCTCTGGCTATAGGCTCTGGTAATATCGCGCTCAAACAATTGGCGATAAGCAGCCCTGATCACTTCGTTCTTTTCTGTAGCCGATAAGCCCGTCTTCATCACAAACTTCTGACGGCGCTCGGCGGTATTGAAATAGGTCTGAGGCAGTTCCAAACCTTGCAAATCTTCAGAATTGCGCTGACGCAGCTTGGCTGAAGGTGTGGGAGCTTTAAATTCAGCGATCGCCACATCCATATATTGCTTGATGATGTCGATCGCTACAGGATCATTCAATAAATAGCCCACAGCCGCCTGCTTCATGGTTTGCAGAGCCACAATTGTAGCATCGGTTGAACAAGCCGCTTCAATGATTTCCCGTAAGCCGCGCACATTCTGCGCCAAGATATTGGGATCACCCGCCACGATCGCATAGGTGGCATAGCGCAAAAACCATGACATATCGCGCAATGACTTTTTCATACGGTCAGCGCCATAGCGAGAAATATTGATAGGACGGAAGTTGGGCGGTGGGGCATCAATTACGCCCGTAATGCCAGTATTCGCAAAAAAGTTTTTAATTGCGCCTAAAAAGCCACCTTCACCGACGGACTCAGCATAAATGGTTGTCCCTAATTCCATGCCGCGCTTGATGTCCACGATGAAACCAGCGCGATCAACTTCTAGGGCTTCATCGCTCTTGGGTCTTTCCAAGAAAGCCATGGGGGAGCCACCTGTAAAAATACGGCTAGCGGCTTTAGAAACGATATTTTCCGAATTCTGGGTGATAATCGCCGCGATTTCAATCCGTTTTTGACCAGATTGAAAATAAGTAGATAGATCCTCAAGTTCGCTGCGGGTAGCGAAGCGATCTTGCTGCTCAATCTGGGAAATTGTGGAAGATATAGCGGTCTGATATAAACGAGGGCGGGCATTTACTGCACCACTTGACGCTGTTACGCTCATGGGTCTGCCTGATTATCTTTAAATGGTATGTAAAAAGTCGAAATAATGTCTACCCAGTATAGGGTTTTCCAACTCATAAATCTAACTCTATCTCATCAGAAAATGCCTCATTTGCAAGCATTTCCCGCTAAAACCAACGATAAGTTTTGTAAAGTCCAAGAGATTAATGGCGGCGCTCCGCGCCGCCATTAATCTCTTGGGAAGAAATTTAGAAGCGTTGCTTCGCAACGCTTCTAAATTTCTTCCCAAGTTTGGGTTTGAGCGCTAAGAGATCTAAGCGCTAATGCAACGCTTTACACTGCTTTAGGTAAACTACCCCCCGCAGAGATTGTTCCGTCCGCATCGCGGACGGAACAATCTCTGCGGGGTTAATTAAGCCGAGATGCTTGACTAACTCCGCTTGAAGAAACTTTTAATTGAACCCAAGTACAAAGGCTCGTTTGTCGAAGCCGTGTTGTTATGACCCGCATTACGGATTAACACGATCGCTTTTCTAGTAGGTGTTGCCTCAAACAAACGCTGCGACATCGCCGCAGGAATAAGTTCATCCTCAGTGCCATGAATATACAAAACAGGGGCTTTGAGCGATCGCACTTTTTGAATCGAATCAAAACGCTGGTGAATTAACAGATTAATCGGAAAAACTCGATATTTAGGATCAAGGGTTGCCATTTCCGTAATCGAGGTAAATGTGCCATCGATAATCATTCCCCTAGTCACAGGGCGCTTGGTTGCCAAGTCAATCGCGATCGCCCCGCCCATCGAATGCCCGTAAATTAATATTTGTTCTGGCTGAAAACCCTTGGCAATCAAATAATCCCAAGCTGTCTGCGCATCTGTATAGACACTTGATTCCGATGGAACGTCGCCGTCACTTTTGCCAAAACCGCGATAGTCGATCACCAAAACTGAAAACCCTAGCCCCTTCAAACGATTAGCGTGTTTTGCATTGGCTCCAATGTTTTGAGCATTGCCATGCAAATACAAGATCACCTTGCGATCGCCCATTGGTAAATTTTGTTCTTCAGAACTAGGCAACCACCAACCATGAATATTTTCCTTGGAGCCATCAACATTACTCACAGGAATTAGAACCTCTTCGTACTGAGCATTAAACTTAGCTGGCGTAGTCGTGATTTCCCTTGTCGGCGAGAATAATAACTTCGTTTGTCCGAACCACAGAGCTGCGCAAACTGAGCTATACAGAGTTGCGATCGCGATTCCTGTAATCAACAAAGGTCGCTTCCAAGGTGCAGGTTTAGCCTTTGACAAGTTATTTTCTAAAGGTGTCTCAGATGCTGAAGTTGGCGGTTCCATTGTTTGACTAAGATTACTACTATTAATTTTTATTATAAGTAGCTCGCCTAAAACCCAGAAGCTTGCTTAAATCCGATTTTGGAGTTTAAAGCGCCAAAATCGGGTTTACAAGAATGTTGCACATTTGCAGCCTTGCTGTAATATAGTAAAGCACTTAAAGCAAAAGCGGTCATGGTGGAATGGTAGACACGCCATCTTGAGGTGGTGGTGGCGAAAGCTGTGAGAGTTCGAGTCTCTCTGACCGCATACAGTTTAAAGCGCTAAGTTAATAAAAATAGGAAAGGCTCGCGATCGCGAGCCTTTCCTATTTTTTGGCTTTCCAAGTTCCGCCATAACGATAGTAAGGATTGTTTTGAGAGAGCTTTTGCCAACATCGCGGACAAACTAGCGCCCAAGTTTTAGACACATCATGCTGAATGCGATAGCGGATTGAGCTTAGATCAAGGCAATGTTCACAGGGTTTCATCGCAACCATAATAGAATTTTGGCACTCAAGGATTATTGATGTGGCGCAAAGCGCCACATCAATAATCCTTGAGTGGATTTTAAATAGATAATGGCTTAGCCATTATCTATTTAAAATCCAGAGATCTTGATTGCATCGCGGCTCTGCCGCGATGCAATCAAGATCTCTGGATTAAACACAAAGCGCTTTACATTCAATTTCTTTACATACTATTCAGATTGTGTCGCTATTTTTATCAAAGCTATTACCTCTATTTATTTACCCCTTGGGGCTATCAATTTTGTTGTTGATCGTCGTCTTGAGTATCTTCCTATGGCGACCAGTTTTTGGACGCTCAGGGCGATCGCCAAAAATTAGTAACTTCAGCAAATCCATTATTCTATTTCGCAAAAGCCGCCTTGCATCGGTGCTGATCGCCATTGCCCTTGTGATTTTATTGGTGAGCAGCAATGAGATTTTTGCTAAGTGGTTAGTGCGATCGCTGGAATGGCAATATTTGCCAATGGAACTGCCTCAAGCCGATGCGATCGTGGTTCTCGGTGGTGGCACTCGTCCAAGAATCGCGCCGCGACCTTGGTATGAAGTCAACGAAGCGGGCGATCGCATTTTGTACGGCTCGTGGCTGTATAAACAGGGCAAAGCCCCTGTGATGATCGTTACGGGTGGACGTACCGAGTGGCTAGGCGAAGGCGGCAACCCTGAGTCCCAAGATATGGCGGCGATCGCGGAAATGATGGGCGTTCCTAGTAGCGCCATTATTCAAGAGTCGCAGTCGTTTAACACCCGTGACAATGCCACTAATACTAGACAAATTTTGATTAGCCGCAATCTCAGTAAAGTTTTGCTAGTGACATCGGCTTTGCATATGCCGCGATCGATGGAAATTTTTCGGAAAGTCGGCATTGAAAGTATTGCAGCGCCAACGGACTTTTTGACTGTAAGGGCTGAAAATAATCGAGGCTGGACAGCGATTTTAGACCTGTTTCCCAATGTCGAAGCCTTGAGAAATACAACCAATGCTATCAAAGAATATATCGGCTTAATTGTTTATCAACTATTGGGATGGGCTTAAAAAAGTGGTGCGCGGCTTTGCCGCGCACCACTTTTTCTTGACTGGGAAGAGCTGAGCGAAGTCGAAGCCTTTTTCAAGTCCCAGAGATCGGATGGGTAGGTGCAATGGTCATTTATTGTAAATACTTGTATCTGTGAAGTCTCTCTGATTAAATAAGCCCTAGTAATTTCAAAAAAATTGTAAATTTTTATGAGCAGGGGACAAGGAAAAAATAGCGGCGCGATGATGGTTTGGGTGATGCTAGGACTAGCGAGCTTAGGTGGGGGGCTGGGCGCAGTCATTGCCTCTCGACTAGTGGCATACCGACCATCCCCTGAAATCATGGCAGCCAATCAGGAAATATCGCAAGCCGAAAATCCCCTGATGCCAGCCAGCAGTACGACCCCATCAGCAAAGTCCTTTTGTCAATACAATGCACTAGACTCGGTAACTGCCTCCCTATATCAAATCCGCAGCCTCAATGCGATCGCCAGTGATCCCCTGCCTGCACTATCAGGACTAAGCAGCGTTGTCAATGCTGACTTTATGGCTAGCCTTACTCCTGCGACTTTCCCAAAAATTAGCGATCGCGCACGGTCGGCAAAAATCCCGATCATCATGTACCACGACATCACCGCCATCAAAGACGTAAGCTGGGATGTCACCCCCGAAGAACTAGAAAGGCATTTTCAATCCTTACAAGATGGCGGTTACACGCCGATCTCGATGGATGCGATGGTCAATCACTTGCGGACAGGTTCGCAACTTCCCGAAAAGCCTGTCTTGCTCACCTTTGATGACAACTATGTCGGTCAATACAAGTACGCATTTCCACTGCTGCAAAAATATAACTATCCCGCCGTCTGGTCGGTACATACGCGCTTTGTGGGTACAGGCGGACAAAAGCCCAAGGCAACATGGACTCAACTGCGAGAAATGCGGAAGAGTGGCTTAATTACCGTTGCCTCCCACACAGTCAATCACCTCAACCTCAAGGATCTCAGCGATGAGCAGATCGAAAAAGAAGTCACTGATTCCAAAAAAGTAATCGAAAAGGAATTAGGTGAAAAAATTGATTATTTCACCTATCCTGAAGGTGACTATACTGATGTCGCTAGAGAGCAACTCAAAAAGGCGGGCTACAAAGCAGCACTTACTATGAGCCTTGATCCTGCTCTCGAACGCTCGGCAAATGAATCAGAAGATTTAATGTCAATTATGCGATTTGGGCAGTCGCGGTTTGATGAGGCGATCGCCACTGCCGCTGGTGGTAATTCCACCAGCCCATCACCATTTTTGACAACCGTTAGTGACGGCTCCATCAACTTCACCACACCTGTGGAAAAGCGCACAGTCACCGTTGATGATTTACCGCTCACCCTCGTATTTGGTGGGCGGGTGGCGACAACCCACGCCGATAATCGCGCTCAAGTTGAAGAAATTTTAACCATGACTCCGAGCGCGATCGCGGCTGTGGATGGTGGCTTCTTCTCCCTTGAGCGGATTGATGGCAATAAAATGATTGGTCCTGTTTTGAGCCAATTTTCGAGTAAGGCAGGGATTTTTATCAATGGCAATAAAGGCGAAAACCCATTGTTAAATGGTCGTCCCCTAGTTTTGATCAGCCCCACCACTGTTAAATTTGTGCCTTACAATGCCGCCAAGCATAACTCCCTTGAGGCAGTCAGAGCCGAACTCGCCGATGTCACCGATGCTTTTGTTGCCGCAGGTTGGCTAGTCCGTGACGGTAAGCCCCAACCTGCGGAGTCCTTTGGTAAGCTGTACGGCTTTGATGCGGTTCGCGATCGCGCCTTTTGGGGAATTGACCGCTCAGGTAGACCCGCGATCGGCGTAACTATGGAAATGATTGACTCAGTGGGATTGGGTAAAATCTTAGTAAAAGCAGGGCTGCGTGATGCAGTAATGCTGGACTCTGGAGCCAGCGCAGCGCTTGCTTATCGCGGTAAATCTGTGATGCAGTACGAGCCGCGTCCTGTGCCTCATGTAGTGGCGCTGCTGCCCCCTGACCCAGTAGCCGCGACTGAGAGTACTGAGAAGCTAAATTGTCCAGTCAGTTTAAAACCCTAAAGCCTCAAAACTGATAGTGCGGCGCAAAGCGCCGCACTATCAGTTTTGGGCTTAGTCAAGACATAGCTGAAACGGATTAGCACCTGAGGTGCTAAAAAAATATAATGGGCTTTACAAATTAGAGTTGAATTTGCTAACCTAGATACCCGCCGCTTAAATTCGCGCCAAACTACAGCATAATTAAGAACAATACTTTGCTACCTAAATAAGCATGACTCAAATAATCGTTGGTGAAAATGAAGGGATTGAATCGGCTTTGCGCCGTTTCAAGAAGAAAATCCAAAAGGCTGGCTTACTAGCAGATATCCGTCGCTGTCAGTACCACGAAACAGCAGGCGAAAAGCGCAAGCGTAAAGCCGAAAATGCTAAGCGCCGCGGGCGTTTCCGCCGCCGCGATAGCTAATAAAAAGGAGCGCATTGCGCTCCTTTTTTATTGTGCTTTTTTTAAGAGATGGCTGTGAGTATTACAGAAGAATTTAAGGAAGCGCCAAGCGCGGCTCCGCCGCGCCTTTAAAAATTTCTCTGAGGTTTGAGTTACAGCGCTCTAAATCGAAATCTTATGAACTTAAATCATTAATCCGATGTATCTTTAGACTGACTTTTAGGTTTAGCTTGTGATTGAATTGTATTATTTCGTGATTATACAAAATCAAGAAATTCTAAGCTGAAAAGTATATATATCGATGTCTTCAGCTATTAATGTTATTTGCAATAACATTAATAGCTGCCTATTAAAAAATAATTTTAGGTATAAAATATTTTAATTTTTAGGAACATTTATTTCAAGCGATTAGTCATTTATATGAGTATACATAATTATTTGTATCGGGAAGGAAATCAAAAATGATCAGCCAAGATAAAGTTTCTAACAATACATTAATCGCCTCCATTGGCGTTAGTTCCGCCATGTTCCTTATTGGCGCATCGACAGTATCCGCTCAAACCGCATTCAATGACGTACCGAATAACTATTGGGCGCAAACTTTCATCCAAGAGCTTGCCACTCGCGATATTATCAAAGGCTTTCCTGACGGGGGATTTCGTCCTAATGATCCAGTAACTAGAGCGCAGTTTGCGGCGATGCTCAGCAAAGCAGTCAATAAAGCTCCAATTCGTGGCGGCGTGACTTTTGTGGACGTTGCCTCAAACTATTGGGCTGCTCCTGCGATTCAGAATTCTTATATCACTGGCTTTATGTCTGGCTATCCTGGCAATGTCTTTGAACCTACTCAGAATATTCCACGGGTACAGATTTTAGTTTCCCTAGCTAATGGGCTGAACTATGCGACTAGCCAAGCTCCTGAAACGATCTTGCAAAGCTATTCCGATTCTGGCAGCATCCCCAACTACGCCAGAAATAGCGTAGCTGCCGCCACAGAAAACCGCATGGTCGTCAACTATCCCAATGTGCAGTTCCTCAATCCTAACCAGACGGCGACTAGAGCCGAAGTTGCGGCTTTTATCTATCAGGCGCTAGTGCGATCAGGTCAGGCTAATGCCATTTCATCTCCCTACATTGTGGGACAAAGTTTTAACAACCCCAATCCCACCAATCCTCCTGTGCAGAACCAAGTCAGAATTCCTGCTGGCAACATGATTGCGGTGCAGTATTCCAAGGACAAAATTTTGTTGGGACCTGATGAAAGAGTGCCACTGTCGCTAGTCGTATCTCAAAACATAGTTAACTCTCAAGGCATGATGTTGATCCCTACTGGCACTCAAGTCGCTGGTGAGTTGAGGACTGTCTCGGGCGGCGCTCAGTTTTTTGCCAATGAATTAGTGTTTGCCAATGGTCAAAAAACGCCCATCAATGCGGTGTCGAAGATTGTCACCACAACCGAACGCGTCGATCGCGGTGTTAGCACTGGCAACCTTCTTCGCAATACGGCTCTTGGAGCCGCCGCAGCCGCCGCGATCGCTGCCGTTACAGGCGATCGCGCCCTTGCCACTGAAGAAATTCTTGGCGGTGCGGGTATTGGCGCATTGTTGGGACTATTTTTAGGGCGTGATAGCGTCACCCTTGCCTCAGTCAATCCTAATGCTGACCTAGCCTTAACCTTGGCTTCCGACCTAGTTCTGAGCGCTCCTAGGTTCTAGAGTGCTTGGCGCCTCCAGCTAAGCTAATAAAGCCCTTAAAAGTGTTGCCTTGCAACACTTTTAAGGGCTTTATTAGCTTTTGTGAATCGGTATAATTACTAAGGCGATCGCAATAATGTAAACTTCTAAGTAACTAAGCATAATTAAAAAATAAGATCCACATCTGTAGCGCACGTTGCGCGTGCGCTACAGATGTGAGAGCTTTATCTCTAATTGTGCATAGCAACTTAAAAAAAGAATTAGATTTATTGAATTCGATACGAGAAGCAAAAATTATGCAAGTTGGTCAAAAAGTTCGTGTTCGCGCTTTCAAAGATGGAAGCGGCAAGGCTATCTCTAATAAAATTGGCGAAATCGGCGTAATCAAAGAGGAAAAGATTATGGACGGCAGCAAGTGGGGCTTTATCGTTAATTTTCCTGACAGTAGCAAGTCATGGTTTTTTGCAGATGAGTTAGAATCAGTAGCCTAGAATGACTTGAGCGCAAAACGCTGTCAGCAAGCTACAAACCTTGGCAAATTACAGCAATTATCGATCAAATAAGACATAAGAGAAATTTTAAAAGTGCCGCGAAGCGGCACTTTTAAAATTTCTCTGGGTTTGAGCGCCAAGCGCTGTAAATGATCGCTACACACTTAAATTTAGTTTAATTAACCACTTGCCCTATGGCAGATATTAACCGTCAAGATATCATTAGGGGCATGATGGCAGAGGTTGATGGACTAAGCTACAACATGGCTTCAGCTAGCCTCGAAGCCGTTTTAACCTGCGTCACCAAAGCCCTATCAAATCACCAATCAATTATGTTGAGTGATTTTGGCAAGTTTGGTGTGCGCCGTCGTCGCGCTCGCATCGGCAGCCATCCTCGTACACATCAGCCAATCACCATACCTGAGGTGGTGGTTCCCAGCTTTATTCCTAGTCCCCATTTAAAAAAGTTAGTACAGCAGCCCCATGAGCCTAATTCTGACATTTCTCGGTAAAGGTGGTGTTGGCAAAACGACAACCGCGATCGCCATTGCCCGTGCCTACTCCCAACACAAACAAGTATTGTATGTCGGTCAACAGGCTGGAAATGAACTCAGCACTAGGCTGGGTGCTGACTTGACAAGCGATCCGCAATTAGTTGCGCCTAACCTTTTGGCGGTAAATTTACAGTCAACTGTCCTACTGGAAAGATACTGGGACAAGATGAAGGGCTTGGAGAGCCAGTATTTGCGGACTCCATTTTTTAAAGAAGTTTATGGTCAGGAGCTTGGCATTTTGCCAGGAATGGATGCGGCTCTGGGGCTGAGTTTTTTGCGGGAGCGTGATGCTGAAGGCAAATACGATGTCATTATTTATGATGGGCTGAGCGACCTCGAAACCTTGAGAATGTTGGGAATGCCAGAGATTTTGGGTTGGTATTTGCGCCGCTTTAAACAAGTACTGACAGGTTCGGCGATCGGGCAAGCGATTTCGCCCTTTGTTGAACCAATTTTAAGGAGTATTTTGCAAGTCTCTAGCACTGACGATATTTCACAACAGGCGGGCGAGATGTCATCTGTTCTTACTCGCGGACAAAAAGCCGTTAATGATCCTAGTCGAGTGGCTGCTTATTTAGTAACGACCGATGATCCCTATGCTATTTCTAAAGCTCGATATTTATGGGGAAGCGCTCAGCAAATCGGACTGACTGTTGGCGGTGTCTTTGCCCGCAATGCGAATCTAAGTTTGGAAGCTAGCTTTGCGCCGCTCAGAGTATGCGAAGTTCCTAACCAAGTTAGTGAATTAGCAATTCCTGAGAGCATAGATGCAAGCCTTGTGCCTAAACCAATTGACATCAATACACAAACCAAGCAAGTCAAATTATTCTTGCCGACATTCACTAAGAAGCAGGTCAAATTAATTCAGCAAGGTCCCGAAGTCACTATCGAAGCAGGCGATCAGCGCCGTAATATTTTCCTGCCTGATGATCTGTTGGGCAAGCAAGCCACAGGGGCAAAATTCCAAGATTCCTATCTGATTATTTCTTTCGGGTAGAGTTGCTAGGCGTAAGTAACCTAAAAGCCAAGAATGTTGTTCCGCCCGCTAGGCGGGCGGAACAACATTCTTGGCTTTTAATTATGTTGAGATACTTACAGCCTATTGAGGCTTTGATGGGTACAGAGAGAATTTTAAGTCAGCGCAAAGCGCTATGTTGCTCTGAGAGATTATTTGAAAATTTTTTAAGTCTGTTTGAAATCATGTTTGTGTATTTGTATAAGCTGTAAAGTTTGTCTTATAACTTTGCAAATAGTTACAGAAAAGAGTTAGTAAATTACTGAATTAAACTATCAATTTGTTAGAGTAAGTAATCAATAGTCAGTGGCACGGCGAAGCCGTGCTACTGACTATTGATTAATTTACAAAATATATAGGCTTATTTTGATCATTACAGCCTATGCTGAAGAGAGAGGGAAACTGAGAACATCTGTTCGTAATAGTCTGCGTGCATCTAGCGTTGACGGCAGTTTATCAACGATTTTTAGTAATATTACGGGTGGAGTTTTACTTAGTAATTTTTTGATTGATTTAGGGGCGAGTCCTTTTGAGATTGGAATGGTAGCTTCTCTTCCGATGTTAGCCAATCTCTTGCAACCTTTAGGGGCTTTATTGTCCAATCGATCGCGTAGTCGGCATGATTATGGAATCTGGACATTTTTACCTGCGCGATTGCTTTGGTTGGTTCTACTGGCGGGAATTATTTTGAGAGGGAGCAGTGGAGATTTCTCTAGAGAATTGGTCTATTTGACTTTGACTTTGGTGATTACTTCCAATGTTTTAGGGGCGATGGGTAGTGCTTCTTGGATGAGTTGGCTGGCGGCTTTAGTTCCTGCAAAATTGCGTGGAAGATACTACAGTGTGCGGAGCATTGTGAGCAATGTGACGGGCTTAGTTTGTTTACCGATCGCCAGTTTTGTGATTGCCAATTGGCGGGGTGACAGTATTGCGGGATATGGACTGGTGCTAGGTTTGGGCATTTCGGCAGGTGTGGCGAGTTTGACCTGTCAACACTTAATGATTGATATCAATCCTCAAGATTATCAAGATGCACAGGAAGATGATCAAATCAATCTATTTGATAATTTAATTGCTCCATTTCAAGATCGCAACTTGATCTTTTTCCTGATTTATATTGCTATTTGGGGATTTGCCGTTAATCTGAGTACGCCTTTTTTCAATCTCTATATGCTGGAAAATCTTGATGTGGATATTACTTGGGTAACTTTATTGAGTAGTCTGTCTAGTGGCGCAAATATGCTGATGCTGCTGGTGTGGGGAAGATTGAGCGATCGCATTGGTAATCGGGCTTTACTAATATTTGTGGGGATTGCGATCGCCATTACGCCTTTATTTTGGTTGTTGACTGGGCTATCGCAAGTACAAGAACAATTGTGGCTTTATTTGATTGTCTTCCATCTCTTTTTGGGTGGAACTTGGGCGGCGATTGATCTAGGCAGCAATAATATCCAGATCGGGATCGCTCCAATCAAGCATCACGCCACTTTCTTTGCGATTGTCTCGGCGATCGCAGGATTCAGTAGTGCCTTGGGGACAACTGTGGGCGGGACTTTAGCCCAATATGCCCATTACGATGGCTTGTTTGGCGTATTTTTCCTTTCTAGCATTTTCCGTTTAGTTGCCATTATTCCTTTGCTATCTGTTCATGAAACTTAAAACCCAGAAAGAATTATGTAATTGAAACCCTCACCCCTAGCCCCTCTCCCTCAATGGGAGAGGGGAACAAGAAAATGATATTACTCCCCTTCTCCCGTTCTGGGAGAAGGGGTCGGGGGATGAGGGCAATTTATTCTCTTCCTAAATAGGACAGGTCAAACCATCATCTGTGGGAGGGTTTAAAATAGCTTCGTCAAACATCATCACCCTTTGTTCTGTTCCCTTAGATCGGTACATTGCCCGATCAACTTGGCGAAATAGAACTTCTGCCGTCTCGCCATCCCGAGGAGAGAGGGCAATCCCTATCGTGGCACTTATCGAAACCTTTGTGCCATCAAAATCACATTCTTGAGAAATCTGTTCGATCATCTTATTCGCTAGATTAATCGCATCAGATTCGTGATCGACATTTAATAAAACACAGATAAACTCATCACCACCCCAGCGACTAACCATATCCTCGCCGCGCACGGAGTCTTGCAAACGATTTGCTACTGTGATCAGTAGCTGATCGCCAATATCATGACCATAAGAGTCATTAATATTTTTAAATTTATCGAGGTCAATAAACAGCACTGCCAGTTTTCTACCGTACCTTCTCGCTTGGATTAAGCCATGTTCGAGGCGTTGCTCTAGTTGCAATCGATTGGGAAGCCCTGTTAATGAGTCGTGCAGTGCAATATGGGTAGCATCTTTTTCTCTGGCTTGGGATTTTGACAAGTCGGCACGAACATCAGAGAGATCGCTCTTGGTTTGTTTTAACTCACTTTCAATGTCAATTCTTTTCACGACCTGCTTGGCGAGTTCTGTATTAACCTTGTGCAGATCATCCACTGCTTTTGTAACCTTCTGCTCAGCTTCTTGATTTTTGGCGATCATTTCTTCAATGGTTGCATATGGATAGGTGCTAAGCTCTTCTTTCTTGAGAACAATATTAACTGAACTGATTTTTTGAGCAGCTTCCTCGACTGTTTCTTTAACTCCCTCACTTTGTTTTAGGAGGTGTTTGAGGGAAATTTCTTCCTTGTTTTTAGACTCTTCCAAAGTGCCTCCACATTAAAGATTATCAAAAAAGGAATTTGGAGTTGATCAATTCCATTTATAAAGTAGCATTAGCCTGTTTGATTTGCGGATTGATTTGATAATAAATAAAAGATCACATTCCACGCTGTGCGCTTCCTA
>MNZA01000121.1:2519-5438 GCA_001873375.1 Oscillatoriales cyanobacterium CG2_30_44_21 | reverse complement strand
TGGCTTTTGTTTGGAGTCTACTCATCTTCAAGACTCCGAGCGCCTCTCTAAGCTCATTGCGTTGCTTACTCTCGCTTTATGTTGGGCTTTTTCTTCTGGGCTTTGGCTTGCTCAACTTAATCCCCTCAAGCCCAAAAAGCATGGTCGGCTACCTAAAAGTATTTTTCGCCTTGGTTTTGATTTCCTTCGGCATATCATCTTCGATCTTCACGCTAATTCTGAAGCATTCTTTAACTCCATTAAATTGCTGTCCTGTACTTAGGGCGCAGCCTTAAATTGAGTAACTAGATTCTCTAAATCACTAAGATTTGGCACACCCGAAAGAAACACCCCATTCATCACAAAAGAAGGCGTACCGCGCACTCCCAAAGATTTGCCCAGTTCAAAATCTTTTTTTACCGCCTCTTTTGCCGCTTCACTTTGGCGATCGCGATTAAATTTGGCAATATCCAATTTGAGAGTATTGGCTATTTCCAGATAGAAATCCTCACCCAATCGATTTTGCTGCTCAAACAAAACGTTATGGTATTCCCAAAACTTGCCCTGTTGCATCGCCGCCCATGATGCATAGGCAGCAGGTTCAGCCTGTGCATGAATCTCAGCTAAGGGAAAATGCTTGAATACGAGAGTTACATCTTGTTTGTTCTTCTCCATGAATTCCTTCACGACAGCATAGCCTCTGGCGCAAAAAGGACATTCAAAGTCGGAGAACTCGGCAAAAATTATTTTCTGGCTGCTAGAACCTATAACTGGTGAATTGCGTAGCAGGAGGCGAGGTTCCTGACGAATTTGTGATAAAACCTTATCCCGTAATTGTTCTTCTTGTTGAGCTTGAGATTTTTGATAGGACTGTACTGAGTCCAAAATCACCTGTGGATTTTTTCGGATAATTTCTAATACCTTAGATTCAAATTGAGTATCCGATAGCTGAGCGCTTGCCGAATCTTGCGTGGCGGTACAACTGGTAATTATCAGTGAGAGAGTTACTAAAACAGAAATCAGGTAAGGATAGAGTCGCATCGCAGAATATTTTGATTAATCACAGGTAAGTTAACATATTGACAATTCAGCCCTATAGTTCAACCTGCGCCATAAGGCTGAATCTTCAGTTTCAAAGCAACAAACAGGTAAGGTAACCGTATCACGGAGATCTGATTTTTGGAAAGCAAATATACCGTCTTAACTAGCTTTCAGATATCTTTACCAATTATGCAGAGCAAATTGTTTTGCTTAATCAATTAGCGAGTTTAAAGCACTTTTTGCTCAAACCAAGTCCATTAAAAGTCCCGAAAGCATTGCTTCACAGCCCTTCCAAGAATTCTTTCATGGCTAGTTTAATCGACAATTGCGTAGTTCTTTTTCAACTGAAGGAATGATATGAACTTATGTTGGTTTGCATTAAGATATGTATATAAGGATACAGTCTATATTTATAGGCTTTTGTACCTGCATTTAATAATTCGTATATTTTGAAGAGCTATAAATTACAAGAAATGACTGCTAAAACTAGTATCCACAATGACGCTCAAACTCTAGTCCTAGCAGGTAGTTATGCTGAGTACTTGAGCTGGCGCAAGGAAAATCCATCGATTAGACGTTGTAAGTATGTAGAACGGGTGGAAGATATTGCAGGGATAAATGGATTCTTAGCGGATATAGTACTTTATGGTAGCTATGAAACAAGTTCTGTTTATAACTCATCTGTAATGAAGAGGATTCTAGCCGAAAAAACATCTCCATTTCGAGCTTACATCCATTAGTTCAGATAAATCAATAAAAAAGCTTAAAAGTACTGCTTTGCAGTACTTTTAAGCTTTTTTTGTTGGTTGGGGTTTGAGCGCGAGGAGCGTTCTACACAACCCATAACAACAAAGGAAGCCCCTCCTTGCGGAGGGGCTTCCTTTATTTCGATGAGACTAATCTAGAAGATTAACCATTGATAGCAGGAGCAGCCATCGCTACAGGTGCTACATCAACAGCAGCCAAGTCGAGAGGGAAGTTGTGAGCATTGCGCTCGTGCATTACTTCCATGCCCAAGTTGGCGCGGTTGATTACGTCTGCCCAGCTAGGTACTACACGACCTTGGCTGTCAGAAATCGATTGGTTGAAGTTGAAGCCATTCAAGTTGAATGCCATTGTGCTTACGCCCAAGCTGGTTGCCCAGATGCCGACTACTGGCCATAGTGCCAAGAAGAAGTGCAAGCTGCGGCTGTTGTTGAATGATGCGTATTGGAAAATCAAGCGTCCGAAGTAGCCGTGGGCTGCAACGATGTTGTAGGTCTCTTCTTCTTGTCCGAACTTGTAACCAGCGTTTTGGCTTTCGTTTTCGGTTGTTTCACGAATCAAGCTGGAGGTTACCAATGAACCGTGCATGGCACTGAACAAGCTACCACCGAATACTCCTGCTACTCCCAACATGTGGAAAGGGTGCATCAAAATGTTGTGCTCTGCTTGGAATACGATCATGAAGTTGAAGGTTCCAGAGATACCCAAAGGCATACCGTCAGAGAAGGATCCTTGTCCGATTGGGTAGATCAAGAATACTGCGGTTGCTGCTGCTACGGGCGCAGAGTAGGCTACGGCAATCCAAGGACGCATACCGAGGCGGTATGACAATTCCCATTCACGTCCCATGTAGCAGAAAATGCCGATCAGGAAGTGGAATACGACTAGTTGGTATGGTCCACCGTTGTAGAGCCATTCGTCTAGGCTGTCTGCTTCCCAAATGGGGTAAAAGTGCAAGCCGATGGCGTTCGAGGAAGGAACGACTGCGGCGGAAATCATGTTGTTGCCGAATAGCAATGAACCTGCTACTGGTTCGCGGATGCCGTCAATGTCAACGGGTGGTGCTGCTACGAAGGCGATTACGAAGCAAATGGTTGCTGCCAATAAGCATGGAATCATGATTACGCCGAACCA
>MNZA01000121.1:0-2510 GCA_001873375.1 Oscillatoriales cyanobacterium CG2_30_44_21 | reverse complement strand
CCAGCCTACATATAGCCTGTTGTTGGTGCTGGTGATCCAGTTGCAAAACTGATCCCAGATTGATGCGCTTTCGCGTCTCTGTACTGCTGTGGTCATAATGGCGAATAAATCCTGTTGGGAATGTATAAGTTATGTAATGCAAGCTTTTCAACTCGCTGTAACTAGATTAATTGAAATATTGCGTAATGTAAACTCTCAAACATTAAATCTGTCTAAAGCTTTAGAACTACTTCAAGATTTGCCAAAGTTACCTACGCCAAGATACAGCTTTGCAACTTCAGGATCATTCAACAAATCTGAGCCTTTACCAGTGAATTCGTCTTTACCTAAGTGCATGATGTAACCGTGATCGGCGATCGCTAGAGCCTTACGAGCATTCTGTTCTACTAAGATTATTGATGTTCCTGATTGATTGATTTTCTGCACTAAGTCAAAGATGTCCTGCACTAATATCGGGGAAAGTGCGGCGGAGGGTTCATCTAAGATTAGAAGCTTAGGCTCTAGCATCATTGCTCTTCCCATCGCCAGCATTTGCCGTTCACCGCCAGACAATGTCCCTGCTCTTTGATTACGGCGCTTGGCGAGGATCGGGAAATTATCATAGATTTTTGTTTTGACAGTTGCGATATTTCCATCTCTCGTATATGCACCCATATCCAGATTTTCCGAGACGCTCAAAGACGGAAATACGTTGGCAATTTGGGGGACGTAGCTAATCCCATAGCGGACAATTTGTTCAGGTTGCAGCCCTACTAGGGGACGATCGCCAAATAGTATTTCACCTGATCGGACTGGTACTAGCCCGAAAATTGTTTTGGCTAAAGTTGACTTTCCCGCTCCGTTGGAGCCGATTACTGTGATCAGCTCCCCCTCGTGAACTAATAGATTTGCGCCTTGCAAAATATCTACACCGTCCACATATCCTGCCACTATGTCATTGACTTGGAGAATAACTTGGCGAGAGATATGGCGATCACTTGTAATTGCGGTTTGACTGACACCCATAAAATTAAGTCACATTCAAAATCTATATTGATTTTCAACCGAGTCGGCAGTAAGTATACTCACTTGTTTGGTTTTAGAACGTTACTGGGTTTAGCTGTTGATTGTTAATTAGCTCGTCTTAATACATTCTATTGATGGTTTTACAGGTATTGAGAGATTTTTGATCATCGGCGCTTTGCGCTGATGATCAAAAATCTCTCTGGGTTTTAAGTCAGCGCAAAGCGCTGTAAGAGGGTGGGTTGCATTAATTGCATTTAACTTATGCAATGTTTGTCTAGATCAAGAATTATCAGCTACAGTCCATCAGTTACAATAACCAAACAGGATATAGATTTTAATGCAGTCTTGTAATTTTTGTAATTATTTAGAGGGCAAGACGTGCCACAGGCTAAGCATTTGCTAATTGGTTCCACTAGGTCAGGTAGTGGGAAGTCGGCAACGATTTTGGGACTGACATATAACTTGCAAGTTAGAGGTTACAAGGTTGGCTATGGTAAGCCTATTGGTACTTTTACATCCAAAGAATTACCAGAGGCGGCGGATCGCGGTGAGGCAGATGTTGAATTTATTAAACAAGCCTTAAACTTGCCGCAGTCGCTGTTGCGACCAACACTGCTAAATCTTGATCGTGCTGCTCTGCAACACCGACTGTCGGGAGCAGATACAGATAATTACAGTACCAAGCTGGAGGAGTACAAAGAGATCATTGATGGCGATCTTGTACTTTTGGAAGCGCCAGCCAATACTGCTGAAGGTGCAGTTTTTGGGCTTTCGTTGCAAGAAATGGCTGAATATCTGGACGCACCGATTTTATTGGTGATGCGATTTGGTTCTTTGCTGGTGGTTGATCATATCTTGATGGCGAAACAAAGATTTGGCGATCGCTTATTGGGTGTCGTGATTAATGACATTCCCGATGGTCAGTACGAAACTACGATGGAGATATTGCACCCTTATCTTGAGAATCAAGGTATTCCTGTATTGGCACTGATGCCCGAAAATCGAACTTTGCGGAGTGTAAGTGTATCGGAGTTGATCGAGCAGCTTGGCGCAACCATTTTATGTCGTCCAGAAAATATCGATCTAGACAAAGTGATGGTGGAAGAATTAAAGATTGGCGCTATGGATGTAAATTCAGCCCAAAGTTATTTCCGAAAATCTTATAACAAAGCTGTTATTACAGGTAGTAGTCGGATTGATCTTCAGTTTGCAGCTCTTGAGTCTTCTACTAATTGTTTGATTCTGACTGGTCGTCCTTTTGTTAGTGATGATGTTGCCCAAAAGGCTATGGATTTGGGTGTACCAATTTTGGCGGTTAATAAAGATACGCTTGGAACTGCGGGAATCATTGAAAGTTGCCTTGGACAGGTTCGCTTGCATGAGGGCATCAAGGTTACGACTATTTGTGAAATGATGGCAAGTCACTTTAATTTTGATAGGTTTTTGAAGCTGATGCAGATTAAAGCTCTTGCTGCGTTATAGGTTCCGAATACAAAGATGCGCGG
>MNZA01000243.1 GCA_001873375.1 Oscillatoriales cyanobacterium CG2_30_44_21 | reverse complement strand
ATGGGACTAATAGCGATCGCCCCTGCGACACCTGCGATGGCTGCTAGCTTAACCAACGACTTAAATACGAGCATATTTCTCCTAGCTACAATACTTATAGGGTTTTGGTGGAAATTTAACAAAATTAAGAATATATAGAGTAGATGAACGGCAATTGTCAAAAGCCTAAATTTGCCTGCAACTGTAACAACAACTCACCCCAAAAGGCAACCTTTTTAGATAAGATTCAATCTCTTGTAGTACCAAATTAATAAATGACTGCGCCATTTATTAATTTGAAGACCCAGTATGGGTTGAGTTATACCAATTCACAAAATTGTAGTCACACTTTTGTGAATTGGTACTATCTTCTTGCCTGATGCTAGATGACCGATTGGCAGATATTATAGTTCCTACTCTCGCCAAGTAGCTAATCTCTTCCAAGTAAAAGAAATGGCGTACAGTCTATTGATGCTTTGTGAGGGGCAAAGCGCTTTGGTGAATTGGTAAGTAGTTAGGCATAAGTAAACTAAAAAGCCAGAAGATTGCTCCGCCCGCGTAGCGGGCGGAGCAATCTTCTGGCTTTTTAGTTTACTTATGCCTAACTACTTACCAATTCACCAAAGCGCTTTGCCCCTCACAAAGCATCAATAGACTGTACGCCATTTCTTTTACTTGGAAGAGATTAGCTACTTGGCGAGAGTAGGAACTATAATATCTGCCAATCGGTCATCTAGCATCAGGCAAGAAGATAGTACCAATTCACAAAAGTGTGACTACAATTTTGTGAATTGGTATAACTCAACCCATACTGGGTCTTCAAATTAATAAATGGCGCAGTCATTTATTAATTTGGTACTACAAGAGATTGAATCTTATCTAAAAAGGTTGCCTTTTGGGGTGAGTTGTTGTTACAGTTGCAGGCAAATTTAGGCTTTTGACAATTGCCGTTCATCTACTCTATATATTCTTAATTTTGTTAAATTTCCACCAAAACCCTATAAGTATTGTAGCTAGGAGAAATATGCTCGTATTTAAGTCGTTGGTTAAGCTAGCAGCCATCGCAGGTGTCGCAGGGGCGATCGCTATTAGTCCCATATTTACGCCTAAGGCGGAAGCGCTCACTGAAGATCAAGCTCTGGGACGCTTATCTCGTATTCCAGTGTTTACAATTACTGATGAAAAGGGAATCCCCCTCATTGCATCGGTGCAGCGTGACCCCAATGCCAAACCCGATGACAGCCAAATTTTTCTATTCTTTTTAGGATCAAATGAAGCTCAGATGATGCTGTCTCAAGTGAAGAAGTCCAGTCCTGAAATTGGCAAGAAAGCCCAGATCACGGCTGCTCCGCTAAACAAGGTTTATGAATTAATTCGCCAAAATAAAGACAAAAAGTCTTTTTTTGAGATTGTTCCTTCACAGTCAAATCTTGAGGCGGCTCGCAAAATTTTGGTTGAACAAGGTGTTGCAGGCGATAAAATTCCTAACTTGCCTGTTTTCTTTTTAGTGAGTAGCGACAAAAAAGAGCCTATCATTTTGAGCAATGACAAAAATAGAAATGGTGTGGTTGATCAAGATGAAGTTCAATCTTTACCATTTTTCTTTGACAGATCTGACATCCAAACTTTTCTTGATGAGCAGGCTAAAATTCAGCCTGATATAGTCAAAAAAACTAAGGTTGAAGTCACTTCATTGCTGCTTGTTGTGGAAAATATGATATCGAAGGACAATAAGCCCAATCCTGCGTCAGATATTTTTCTCTTTGTACCGTCTCGAAGCTCTCAAGAGTTTATTGTCAAGAGTGGTAATCAAGCCACTACTCCCGCAAAGGCTACACCAGCTAGCGAGGCGAAGCCAACACCTAAGAAAAAATAGTCAAACAAAAAAGCGGCGCATTGCGCCGCTTTTTTGTTTGACATTACCAGTCCCAGTCCGATTCTTGATTGCTACGACCCCGATCGCCACCATAGCCAGTATTACGAGTTTCGCGATCGCCGCCATAGTTGCGGCTAGGATAATCTCGCGATTCTCTCGAGCCAGAGTTTTGATTGTATTCACGAGGATTTTCGCGAATATAGTCTTTGTTATTTTGGGACTCGCGATTGTTGATGAAAGTCGATGGGGTAGGCGTTCGGGACTCAGGTGCGCCTCCAAAGGCAATCAGCAAGGGAAACCGCAGTAAATCCACAGCAATTAATTCTTCCGATTCGTCAATTACCACGATCGGCATTAGCTGCTCTTTGACAAGGCGATCGCCTTTAGTAGCTAGAGGTTCAGGATCTTCAAAAAGTGCAATGCCTTTATCAGAGCCAAAATGTTCTCGCGTTAGCCCAAGGCAATCTTGAAAACCGCGCCGCCATTCGCCAAGACGTTCGGGCGATGTGGCAAGCACTAGCACCCGCAATTTATCTCCATAGACAGCTTTCAACACTGATATCGCGGCTGAGGCAACTAAAATATTTTGCAATCGCGTTCCCATCGTGCGGATTGCGCCCCGCCCCGCCTGCTCAAAAAACCACTTAGAGACGCGATCGGCATGGACTTGCTCAAAGGTGCGTCTGAGTTTCCAAGCGGCTCCGTAGTAGTCGGGCAAGGTGCGATACCGATCTAAGAGTTGGTCAACGCGCTGCTTGTAATCGGCAAAGCTTTGAGCAGACAGCAACAGCACCTCTGGCTCTGGGGCGGCTTTTTTGGCGGCAGTGACGACAGGTTCAGGATCGGGCTTGGCGGGCGGAGGTGCGAAATTAAGCTTTTCGGCACTTGCCACTAGATCTTGCAAGCTGCCCACTAGGTAATCTTTGAAGCCTTGTACCCTCACGGCGATGTCTTGGGACGCACCTGCGTAGGTGGTGGTCATTTCTTTGTCAAGACGGTCTTTGCGCTTCTCGAGGACAGCGATCGCGGCTTGGAGTTCTTGCTTTTGATATTCGAGGCGAGCAAGATCAGCCTGAGCGATACGGATTATTCCCGATTGCAAGTCATCAATTTGTGATTCTAAAATTTTAGACTTTGTATTTTTCAAACTATCGATCTCAGTCTTTAATTGTTCTTGTTCTTGCTTTAGTTGCTCAATATCTACTATGACTACTGACGATTCGGAACAGATTGTTGTTTTTGGATCTGGGCTTTGTTCTCCTAACTCAGAAGTCGCCAGTTCAATTAAAGAAGGATCTACTTCTACATTCTCAACTTCTTGATTTTCTGGGATGTTTTTCGATTCATCCTCAGAGATTACTATCAATTCTGAAGATTCTTCTGGGGGAGACATATCAGAAAAAGTGTTTAGGTTCTCTTCCACAGGCAATTGATCAGACTCCATACAGTTCTCATAGGATTCGGGTTAACCTATTTTATACTAACCAGCTACTCCCTTTAAGTAGCTAGGCATAA
>MNZA01000190.1 GCA_001873375.1 Oscillatoriales cyanobacterium CG2_30_44_21 | reverse complement strand
CGCATCGCGCCGCCACTCGCTTCTTGGTTTTGGGACTGACTACAACTATATAAGAATAATTGGTGCGTGACTCTGCCCCCCGCAACAAGTTATTAACCTTCAAATGAGTCGAGATCTAAGGCTGAGGAACCGCCTCTTTCTAGCTCAATTAACATCTGTCCTAGCTGTCGCCAGATTAAACCCGCGATCGCGATCGTCACAGGAATAGCTACGGCATAGCCAAAGGTAGTCGGTAAGCCAAATATTTCTAAGCCCGTAGACATGAATACAGCGATGCTGATGGTCATGCCGAGGTAGGGAACTTTGATGCTGGCGCTTTTGAGTTCTAGCATGGTGCGGGTAGACTTGGCAGTTGCCCAAACATTCACCAGATTGCGGAGGGTGACTTCAAAGGAATGTCCACAGGCTAGCCCCGCGATCAATGAAGCGGCAAACAAAAAATAGGGAGGATCAGCAGGAAAGTAGTAGTTCACAGGTATTTAGTTATATTTTTATATTAGATTTATTAAGATTACGGCTAGGCTCATAACCAATTCTGTTCATTATCTCTCATACTGGCAGCAAACCAAATAAGTGAGTGGCGGCGCGAAGCGCCGCCACTCACTTATTTGGTTTGTAAACCCAGCGCTGCTAATTGCGCTTGCGCTTTTTGCAAGGACTCGCGCCACTCGCGATCGCTAACACTATCGGCGACAATTCCCGCGCCCACTTGTCCCCAAATATGATCATTAGTTTTTAAGAGCGTCCGAATCAAAATATTCAGATCCATATTGCCGCGTTGATCGATATAACCGCAAGAACCATAAAACAAACTACGGCGCTGTGGCTCCAGCCCTTCCACAATTTCCATACAGCGCACTTTGGGACAGCCTGTGATTGTGCCACCTGGGAAGGTGGCGCGAATCAGATCAACTAGGGTGCGATCGCGGCGTAACGTACCCACGACATTACTAACTAAATGCATCACATGGCTGTAACGCTCAATGGTCAGCAGTTCATCGACTTTGACGCTTCCCCATTCACAGACTCGACCCAGATCATTGCGCTCAAGGTCAACTAGCATGATGTGTTCCGCTTGCTCCTTGGTACAGGCGAGTAACTCCTGCTCAAATGCTTGATCTTCTTGTACGGTTTTGCCGCGTGGTCTTGTGCCTGCGATCGGACGAGTCTCGGCATGGCGATCGCGCAGACTGACAAGACGCTCTGGCGAGACGCTGATTACTTCGCCCCAAGTTGTGCGCCAGTAGCTAGCAAAGGGTGATGGGTTAATGTTTTGTAAATGTCGATAGAGTTGCCAGCTATCGGATTTCCAAGGATAGCCATAGCGCAATGATAAATTCGCCTGAAAAATATCTCCATCATAAATATGTTGCTTAGCGCAATTCACCATTGCTTCATAGCCTTGTTGTGATGGCGAATAGGTGGGGTTATCTTCACTGTTGTAAACAAGGGGCTGAAGCCCCTTGTTTTCTAGATTGTTGAGGCGATCGCCTAATTCTGTTAATTCATGGCGATCGCTAGCGGCGAGCCAAACTGTTTGGGTCTGATGATCGATTACGGCAAAACTAGATGGCTTATACCAAAAGGCGACAGGGAAGGGCAAGTTATCAGGCTTGGTGTAGGGCAAACGCTCAATTTCCCAAGCGAGGTCATAGCCTAGCCAGCCCAAATATCCGCCTGTAAAGGGTAAGTGATCGGGTAAATTGTTAGCTTGAATTTGCATCCGCGATCGCAAATTTTCTAGACATGGCAATATCTCACCAACGCTCGGAGTCCAGACTTGACGTGGCTTTCCTGCGGCGATCGAGTACCGCGCTAACTTTGATGGAATTTTTGAAGCAATTACGGGGCTTTCTAACAGCACCGTGATGGGTTCATGAATATACAAAGATTCCCATAGATCGGCTCCTGTGATGTGTGGAGGTAGCGATCGCTGAAGCCATAGCCAGTCGGTCATAGATGATTAATATTGATGGATGTTTAGTCGAGATTGCGGATTGTTACGAGAAAATGAATAGAGTCAAAGTCTATAGCGTATGCGCGGCGTGCGCTATAAACTTTGATATCTAGGCTCAATTTTAATAACTATGAACCGCACCCTATTTATTGCCATTCTCATAACCACTGGACTATTGGTATTAGCAAGTTCCTTGCCCAATAAGTTCTACGGCGCTAGCGATCGCAAATTTATCACGATTACGATTGCAACTTGTATTGTCTCTGCGATCGGGCTAGCCGTATTTTTTGCAGTACCTTTTTTTACTCATTAAATATGCAATAGCGGCGGCGCGATGCGCCGCCACTGATAACGATCCCAAAATAATATGGAAAGCGCGGCGGAGCTGCGCTTTCCATATTATTTTGGGGTTTAAATAAAGCGATTTGCGCTGTATTTCTAATACTTTGCCATCGATGGCTCCACCAAATAGGCATAGGCATCGATCCCGCCAATAATATTTTTGACATTAGTAAAACCTTGATTGACCAGCCATTGACACATCTGCGCTGATCGCATTCCGTGATGACATAGCACCAGAGTTTCCACTTGCGGATCAAACTTGGTCGCAAACTCCTCCGCCCATTCCCCATACTCACTGAGCGGCAAAACCTCAAAACCAGCGATCGCCACAATCTCAACTTCGTCTCTTTCGCGAACATCGATCAATTGCAGATTTTGGCGATCGCCCTGCAATTTTGCAGCTAGTTGCTGCACATTAATTTGGCTAATGGACATACAGGATTGATTTAAAAACGTTAATTAAAGAACCTAGCACAAGTCTATCTTTTGCAGTACTTCGAGCTTACTCAAACCCCAAAGAAAATTTTGTGCATCGCGGCGGAGCCGCGATGCACAA
>MNZA01000196.1 GCA_001873375.1 Oscillatoriales cyanobacterium CG2_30_44_21 | reverse complement strand
AACTGTTTGTCATGGTGCGGGAGAATATGCTAGAGATGAAGATGGTGATGATTTCTGTGAAGTTCATGTCAATACCATGGAAGGCTTTTGGTCGCTTTTGCGCTCTTGGTTACGTCCTCATCGTGGTATTTCTCAAGAAAAGTTACCTTTGTATTTGGGCTTCTTTGAGTTTGTTCATAATGCCAAGAGGAGGGGAAAAGCTCTGCTGAGTGCTTTGTTGGACTCTCTCCTTTCTTTACCTCCCCGAAACACCTATTGAGCCAAGATTAAAATAGTAGAAGGAGAGATGTGACAGGGAAAAAGATAAGGTACAGATTATTTAGAATCGCAGACACCAAGTTTTTATGGTGAACCAAATGATTCAACTACCAATAACCCTAGAGCAACTGATTACAACCTTACAACAGCTACAGCCTAGCGATCGCGCACAGATAGCCAAAGCCCTAATTCAAATAGAATTAAAATCAGATTTGACAAAATTACTTGAAGAACTGTATAGCCAACCACCTATCGATGAAATCACAGATGTCGAGATTATGAACGAAATTAAAGCCGTGCGTCATCGGCATTATATTCCATCGAATTATTAGGAGTTAATTCCTTTCTCAAATACTTAGAAGAATCTGAAGAATAAATCTAACGTTCACCTGCCAAGTGATGTCACCTAGAAAGTTAGGGAAGTCATCTAATAGATATCCAGTGAAATCCCTAAACAATTCTAAAATTCTCCAAAAAAAGGGACGCATCGCGCCCCCTTTGTATTTTTAATTGATCTTTCTTCTATTGTGCTGTTGGCAACGCAGCTATTGGCTTGTCAGTAGGAGCCTTAGCTTGGAGAAACTTGGTTTCTTGGACAGCTTGATTGGATATCGAGAATAGCGGGTTAGAAGCTACACCTGCGATCAAAGTGAAGATTAGGGTAAAGACGATCGCTGCTTGTAGAGGCTTCATCCCTGTTTGCGTCCATGTAATTGCAGGATAGTTTTTGACTGACTCTGACATCTCTTGAGGTTCTTTGACAACCATCATCTTGACCACACGGATGTAGTAGTAGAGAGAGACAACACTCATCACTAGAGCTAGTAAAACTAAGCCATAGGCGTGAGCTTGCCAGCCAGCCCAGAAAATGTAGAGTTTGCCAAAAAAGCCAGCTAGCGGCGGAATCCCACCTAAAGACAACAGGCAAACACTCAAGGCAAGTGTCAGCAATGGATCTTTTTGGTATAGCCCACTGTATTCACTAATTTGATCCGTACCAGTGCGTGAAGCAAATAGAATCACACAGGCAAATGCGCCCATATTCATGAATAGGTAAAGAATCAAATAGAAGATCATGCTGGCGTAGCCTGCTTCGGAGTCAACGACCATGCCTAGCATCACAAATCCAGCCTGACCAATGGAAGAGTAAGCCAACATCCGTTTAATGCTGGTCTGTGCGATCGCCACCACATTCCCCAACACGATGCTCAAAACTGTGAGAACTACAAAAACATAGTGCCACTGCTGGGATGCGATCGGGAAAGCTGTAATCAAAAATCTCAGGGCAAGTCCAAAACCAGCCACCTTAGAACCAATTGATAAGAAAGCAACTACTGGTGTCGGCGAGCCTTCGTAGACATCGGGAGTCCATTGGTGAAAAGGTACTGCCGAGATTTTAAAGGAAACACCCGCAATCACAAATACCATCGCAATAATCAGGGCTGTATTGCTGACGGTAATCTGAGAGGCGATCGCCGAGAGTGAGGTTTCACCGTTCGATAGTCCATACAGCAATGACATTCCATACAGGAAGATCGCCGAGCTAGCTGCACCGACTAATAAATACTTTAGAGCCGCTTCATTGGAGCGGGGGTCGCGCTTGGTGTAGCCAGATAGCAAATATGACGAAATACTTAAAGTCTCCAGCGACACAAACACCATCACCATGTCATCCGCGCCCGTCAGGAACATTGCTCCCAAGGTGGCACTGAGCAGAATCACTAGGTATTCACCAACGACTACGCCAGACTGCTCTAAATAACGGACTGAGACGAGAATTGTTAGTAGAGCCGACAGGGCAATAATGCCGCGAAAAATGATACTGAGTTTATCGCTATTAAAGCTGCCTAAAAAGGCGATCGGGTTATCTAGTCCTATCCATTGCCACACTAGTGCCGCCGTAGAAGCGGCTAAACCCGCGATCGCAATATAGGGCAAAGCGCTTGCTGACTTGCGCCCCGATGCAATTAGATCAACGATCAATACGAGTACCAATGTCCCAATGACGATTAGTTCTGGCAAAATTGCACCAGTATTGAGCAGAGCATTGAGACTTGCTGTATCCATACTTTATTTATGATTTGTTTCTTTGGCAATTGTATAGCAAAAGTAGATGCACTCTAACTTTCAGTCATACGCCCTTCTCAGTGAAGAGTTAGGCGTTGCGGTGCTTTGCTTCGCAACGTCTTTGTAAATACAGCAATAGGGGTGCGCGGCTTAGCCGCGCACCCCTATTGCGAATAAATTTGAAAGCGTTGCGAAGCAACGCTTTCAAATTTATTCGTACCTGAGTCCTTTGACGGTCTCGAAGAAAAAGCGAGCATTATCTTCGGGAGTAGTGGCGAGGATGCCATGACCGAGGTTCATGATATGTCCCTTATTGCCTGCCTTTTGGACAACTTCAAGAATGCGCTCTTTGATATAGCTTTGCTCAGCAAATAACACACAGGGATCAAGATTGCCCTGCACAGGCAAGTCATGTCCAAGGCGATCGCGAGCGGCTGCCAAATCCATTGTCCAATCCACGCTGACAATGTCCACGCCCGACTTGGGCATTAGGTCTAGCACACCCGCGCTGCCGCTAATATAAAGAATCAGCGGTGTATCAGGATATTTTGCCTTAACTTGATCTACCACCATTTTTTGATAGGGCAAGGCGAAGGTAGCGTAGTCCATAGGGCAGAGATGTCCTGCCCAAGAGTCAAACATCTGTACGACTTGAGCGCCACATTCGATCTGATGGATCACATACGCGCCAATCATCTTGGCTAACTTAGTCAAGAAACTATGAATAATCGCTGGCTCTTTGTAAGCCATGGACTTGATTACAGAATAGTCTTTAGAACCTTTACCTTCAACGCAATAGGCGGCAAGTGTCCAAGGTGCGCCCACAAAGCCGAGGATAGTCGCTTGATCTTTAACTTCTTCTATGATCGTGGTGAGAATCTGGCGAACAAAAGGAACGGACTGTTCAGGATCAAATTCTGTAAGTGCGTTCACCTGCGCTTGAGTGCGAATCGGCGATTCAATCAGAGGACCTTTGCTTTCGATAATGTCGAAGTTGATGCCGATACCTGCAAGGGGAGTCAGAATATCGGAAAACATAATTACGCCATCGGGTTGGAAGGCGCGGAAGGGCTGCAAAGATATTTCGGCAGCAAGTTCCGCAATTTCCGATCGCTCTCTAAATGTGGGATATTTTTCACGCAAATCCCGATATGCTTTCATATACCTGCCTGCTTGGCGCATCATCCATACTGGCGGACGATCCAGTACTTCACCTCTTGCCGCCCTAAGCAAGCGATCATTTCCTCCCATAGTTAATTCTTTCCCTAAATCTTAAAAATTTTATTATTGTACCTATGAATTATAGAACGTGATGGAACCGACACTAGCCCTTGGAAGGTTTAGATCAAATTTTCAAATAAAGCCCTACCCAGAGAAAATTTTGAGGCATCGCGGCGAAGCCGCGATGCCTCAAAATTTTCTCTATACCCAAAGACTCAATTTGCTGCAAAGCATTAACAGCTATAAAACTTAGGATTTATTTAACCTAATTTCACTGATTGAGTACTTATACTTTGATTAAGATATGTTATCTATATTTAAGATAGTAATTTTTATCTCAAACATTCTTGGCTAAAGCGTTGATCTAACGCGATAGCTGGGTAAAAGTTTCAGCAAAATATGGGGTAGGTTCAAAAGTCTGTGATTGATGAAGTAAGAGATTTGACAAAGGGTGCATATGCTGTGGCAGATAAAACTTCAGAGCCAGCTTTAGATACGGTTTTGAGCGTCCCTGAGAGCCAGCCTCCCCTAAAAGCGATCATGGCTTTTGTGTTGGCAATGATCGCCGCGTTAGTTGGGATCGTGTTTTGGCTAACGCATCCGCAACTTGATCTATATACTCAGTCAGTGCTGAGTTTGTCTGGTAGTCCTGCGCAGGGTCGCTCAATTTTTGTGATGAATTGCGTGGCTTGTCATGGGCAGTGGGCAAATGGCAAGGTGGGTCCTAATCTGCATGGTGTGTCTGATCGAAAGTCGGACGCGAGACTCGTACAGCAGGTTGTCAGTGGTGAGACTCCACCTATGCCTCAGTTTCAGCCTAGTCCGCAGGACATGGCGGATCTGCTAAGTTATTTAAAGCAGTTATAAAGAAGGCGGCGCAATGCGCCGCCTTCTTTATTTGGTCAAAAGCTCCTTAATCCCTTTTTCTGCGGCATCAAGCATTTGATTTAATTGCGATCGCGAAAAAGTATCCGATTCTCCAGTGCCTTGCACTTCGATTAGTTGCCCTTCACTATCCATGACCACATTTAGGTCAACACTTACAGCCACATCTTCTTGGTAATTTAAGTCCAAGATCGGCATCCCATCCAACAAGCCCACTGATACCGCCGCCACTGACTTTTTGATCGGCGATCGCGTGAATATTCCTTCACTGAGTAAGCGATCGCAAGCAGACTTGAGAGCGACAAATCCCCCTGTGATCCCGCCTGTGCGTGTCCCGCCATCAGCTTGCAACACATCCACATCGATAGTAATGGTGTAATTGGCGATCGCGGTGAGATCAACTGCCGCCCGTAAACTACGCCCGATTAGCCTTTGGATTTCTTGAGTGCGTCCCGAAAGTTTCATCAATTCACGTTGTTGTCTTGGGATCGTCGCCGCAGGCAACATTCGATATTCCGCCGTAAGCCAACCTTGATTGCTACCCGCAAGAAACTTAGGCACACCTTCTTCAATGGAAACGGTGCAAATCAACTGAGTATCGCCAAACTTGGCTAAAACTGAACCCGCAGGGGCTGAAGTGAAAGGGTGCTGCAAATGCACTGGACGCAATTGATCCCAAGCTCGACCATCGGCGCGTTGGATAATCGGTAAATCTCTCATGATCAATTTTGTAAATGTCTAGCCAATCATACTCCCTTGCCCCAGAGAAAATTTTGGGCATCGCAGCTCCGCCACTGATGCCCAAAATTTTCTCTGGGGTTTTAAGTAAGCGCAAAGCGTTGTGTACTAAATAACCTTTAAAAGCGTTGCTTCGCAACGCTTTTAAAGGTTATTCTGGGTTTCTATAACTGTAACTGCTATAGTTAGGTGCAGAGTCGTAACCTTGCAAATATTGTTTAGAGGGCTTAGATTATGGCATCTTCAGCCAAAAAGTACCGATTAATAACCCGTAGTGATTTTGATGGCGTGGTTAGCGCGGTATTACTAAGAGAGCTTGACATGATTGACGAAATTCTATTTGTGCATCCTAAAGATGTGCAGGATGGAAAAGTGGAAGTTTGCGATCGCGATATTTTGACAAATCTGCCCTATGTTGATGGCGCTTATTTGATATTTGACCACCACATGAGTGAGATGATGCGAGTCTATGACTCGCCCGAAAACCACATCATCGAAGGTGATGCACCGTCCGCTGCTAGGGTAGTCTACAACTACTACGGCGGCAAATTAAAGTTTCCCCAAATATCCCAAGCAATGATGCAAGCTGTGGATAAATGTGATTCTGCTCAATTTGACATCGACGATATTTTGCATCCACAGGGGTGGGTTTTATTGAGCTTCTTAATGGATTCTCGTACTGGGCTGGGGCGATTCCGCGAATTTACGATCTCCAACTATTCTTTGATGATGGAATTAGTGGAAGCTTGTCGAACCATGACCATTGAGGAGATTATGGAACTCCCTAATGTCAAGGAACGCATTGAACTTTACTTCACCCAACAAGAAATTTTCAAAAAGCAGATTCAGAACTGTGCGGAAGTTCACGATAGGTTGGTGATAGTCAATTTGCAAAATGAGGAAATGATCTATGCTGGCAATCGCTTCATGATCTATGCCCTCTATCCAGAATGTAATATTTCGATCCATATGCTGTGGGGACGACAAAAATCGAATACGGTATTTGCCCTTGGCAAGTCGGTAATTGATCGCACCTGTTCAATTAATATTGGTGAGTTGATGTTGCGCTATGAGGGGGGCGGTCATGCTAATGCTGGAACCTGCCAAATCGATAATGACCAAGCGGCGGAAGTCAAGCAAGAGCTAATTGAAATTATTACTCGCAACAACATTGTGAGAGAGTCAATAAAGTTATAAGCGTTACAAAAGCTGGCTTTGCCAGCTTCCCCATTAAGTAAATAGGGGAAGCAAGTTTTTTAGTTTAGATTGCAATAGCAACAGCGCCTTAGCGCGATGACTAATTTTAGCTTTCACCTCAAGAGAGACTTCACCAAAAGTCTGCTGAAGCTCCGTCACAAAAAAGATCGGATCATAACCAAACCCACCAGTTCCCACTGGCTTTAGAGCAATCGCCCCCTCACAAGTCCCGATCGCATCGGCAAATATTTCACCATCGGGAGAGGCGATCGCGATCGCGCAGACATATCGCGATTGCCGATGGGGAGTATCGCCTAGCTCCTGTAAAACTCGATCAATGCGAGCTTGATCAGTCTCGGCGTATCTCGCCGAAAGCACCCCTGGTGCTCCATCGAGAGCATCTATTTCTAGCCCAGAGTCATCGGCGATCGCCCATTCATTGGTTGCGATCGCCACTTGAGAAGCCTTGAGATGGGCATTGGCAATAAAAGTTAGTCCTGTTTCCTCTACATCTATATCGTCTGGTTTGGGGATCAGAGTGATGTCTAGGTGGTTAAAATAATCGCGAAATTCAGCAACTTTACCCGAATTGCCACTAGCAATCACTAATTTTTGTAAGCGAGACAATACATCAGACATTACTTAAACCACACATTTTTAAAGACATTTATAAAAAAATATACCGAGCTTGTCAAAGAGAATGATCGCACAAAGGCTGAAAAAACCTTTGGGGCTTGGTTTTTAGATAAAGAAATGGCGTAGCCATTTCTTTATCTATTATTACTGCTTGGGCTTGTCCTGCTCTTTGCAGCGAAATCTTTGAGCATCTGAAGTGGCTGCGTGTTTGGTCTTGCGACCGCTAACCCGCTCCCGCCACATCAAAAAAGAAGATCGCTTCATCGACTTCCGCATGATCTTGATAACTTGAGCTTCAGAAATGCCAAATTGATCGTGAATTGTGTCAAAGGTGGTGCGATCTTCCCATGCCATTTCCACAATGCGATCAATGTCAGCAGCAGTAAGAGCTTTGAGCGCGTCTTTGTCCATATCAACTAATTTGTTGTCATCCCTTGCTAAGTAGCTCGCCTTAATTAAAACCTAAAATCAGAGTTGGTTCTGCCCGCGTAGTGGGCAGAACCAATTAATAAAAATTATAACTTCCGCTCTTGAAGAGAATGACGGCGCAATGCGCCGCCATTCTCCTTTTTAGCCTTGCTTCCAGTGGCGGGCTAGTTGTTTTGCTTTTAAGCCTGACTCGATCACTTCGAGCAGTCTAGTCATCCCTGTCGTATTCACAATTTCATAGGTTTTATTGGCTCGGCGACAGGCTTCGATCGCCCTTTCCGTAAGAGAATGGCTAGCATAACCCGTCACAATAATAATTAAATCGCCACCAGAGATTTGGCTCTCTCCTTGGGCGGCAAGCTGCAATCCATCTTGCTCGGTGTACCACATGAGATTGATCGCCGAATCGCGCAGGCGATTTTTAACTGCATTTTGCAAGCGATCGTGTCCACCAAATACCAATACTTTGCCACTGAGATCGGTGTAAAGAGCAGGACGTTTCTCGGACTTACGATGTCTGGTAGTTGGCTGCACATCGGGGGCGCGATCTACGCGGGAGCGATTTTCGAGAGCTTTGTTGTAGATAAAAGTCAGGGTTTGCTCATGGCTACCGCGCAAACGGGCAACGGGCCCCTCTTCACTGTGGGAATTTATTTGGTCAATTAAGGCTCCTACCACTTCCTCAAGACAGCCGATCGCCTTTAAATCATTGGCATATCCTCTCACGGCGATCGAGGCATCGGTAGCGCTAAAGAAGTCTTGCTGCTCCTCAATCATCTCTAAGAGGTCAGCCTTTAACTCCTGTCGCCATTGAGCAGTTTGTTCAGTTATGCGTTCATCCAATAGTCTTTCTTCGCTCAAGATTAGTTGGCGATCGGCAAGCTGCGAGGCGAGATTAGGCGCTTCGGCTATTTCCTGCCGAATGTCGGCGGCTTTTTTCTCTAGTCTCTGCCTTGTTTCACTGTTGGGGTTGCCGCCTTCGCGGTCGTATTCCTGCAACATCTGCTCAACTTTAGCCAGCAATGGTTTTAAGCGTCCTTCGATTTGAGATACAGCCTCTTGAATTTGGCGATCGCGTTGTTGTTGGAGCCGATTTTGCTCTAGCTCAACCTTGGCGAGCATCAGCAAATCACTAACTGAGGCTTCTAGTTCATCTAATTCAGAAATATGCATATTTAATTTATATTTGACTTATATTTAATTAGCATTTAATGCTAACTCACAAAAGTGTGACTACATTTTTTGTGAATCGAAAATCAAACCACGTAAGGTTTTTTATAGTTGTCACTAATCTTGTGAGGACACAAAACCAGAAGACGAGTGGTGGCACTTTGTGTCACCACTTTTGGGATTAATAGTGCGGCGCAAAGTGTCGCACTATTAATCCTTGATAGGTAGCTCGGCTTAATTAAGGTTGTTCCGCCCGCGTAGCGGGCGGAACAACCTTTAGCTTACTTATGGATGGGAATAATTTGTCAGAATAGACCCTGAATAAGTAATTATAAGAAGTTATCGTCACTAATCTCCAATGTAACCTCTGGCTAGTCCAAGTGTGTATAGTTTTATGCTTCAAACTGATATCAATCCTGCTCCTTATATCGATTACGCCCTATTAGATCCTGCTGCTGCCGACGCACAGGTGGATCAAGTTTGTGATGAAGCCGATCGCTTGGGGTTTGCGAGTGTTTGCTTATACCCTTGCAATGTCAAGCGGGCAAGGGAGCGGCTGCTAAAAAGCAGGGTAGAAATCTGCACCGTGATTGGGTTTCCCAGTGGGGCAACCACATCGGCTGTTAAGCTTTATGAAGCGATGGAGGCGGTGGAAAATGGGGCAACTGAATTAGATGTGGTTATCAATCTTGGCTGGCTCAAGACGGGACAGACTAATCTTTTACACAAAGACATTGCTCAGATTTGCGAGGAGTCGGGCAAACCTGTCAAAGCAATTTTAGAGCTAAGTCTACTCAACCATGAGGAACAGGAGCTTGCTGCCGAAGTTTGTATGGATGCTGGGGTTGCGTTTTTAAAGACTGGCACGGGCTGGGCAGGGGGAGCCACGGTGGAGATGGTCAAGTTTTTGAAAGAGATCTCTAATGGGAAAGTGGGGGTAAAGGCTTCAGGGGGAATTAGGACGCGAGAGCAGGCGATCGCGCTAATCAGTGCGGGTGCAGATCGCATCGGCACATCCCATGGTGTGGCGATCGCTCGCCACGACTAAGATTTTCCATAACAAAGGCGGCGCGAAGCGCCGCCGATTGCAGAGAATCTTTGAAATGGGCGCGGTGCGACCATTTCAAATAAGAAAAGCAGTGCGAAGCACTGCTTTTCTTATTTGGCATAAATTATGGGGAAATCTTGGACATATTCACCATCGCACTCGTACTTAGCTCGAAACTCTTGCAATACAAGGCGATCGCCTTCTAGTTTATAGAGAGACGATGAGCCGCAATCACCAACACCGCGAAACTTGGTGAAGTTGGAAATAGTCTGCGTTCGCACATTGACTTTGGGCAGCCCTGCGATCGCGCGACTGGTGATTTTTTGGGGCTTCTGACCGTCTTTGGGTTCTTGAAAGCCATCAAACTGTAAAGGGATGACCTTAGGCTGAGGGGACTCATCAAGCCAGAGCACAAATTCAAAGGCTCCTTGGTAAGCACCCAGAAAACATTGCACCTGAACTATATATTTTTTGTCGGATATTTTAAATGATCTCGAACCTAGCCCCGCCTTGAGCGTTTCGGCGCTGAATTGATCTTGGCAGACACCGAGTTCTTGCCGCTTTTGCAATACATAATTTAGAGGAGCGGTTGCTGATTTCTCAGGATTGCTGGTAGAACTATTGTCTTTGGCGAGATATCGCAACAGCGGTTCTTCCGTTAATTTGCCATCGGGAAAGGTAACTCGCAATGCAGGCTCAGAGTTTTGGCTAGTCGGCGCTTCGAGAGTATAAACATAGCCACTATTATTAAAGGCGATCGCCCCATCTTTTTGCGGATTATAGTTACTGGCTTCGATGTCTAAGCCGCCACTACCGTCTTTGTTGCGACTGATGTAGTACTTGGGTAAGTTTGGCTCCTTCGCATCGGCACAAATATAGACCTGATAGTTTGGCGTTTCTCCATAGGCATAGCTGATTTTATTGTCGCCACACATACTATTAGAGATTTCGCTGATATCGCCTTGAACAAGGCTTTGCGCTTTGGGTGCATCGGGAGTGACAGGCGGTGACAACGGTGCTTTGGCGATGGTTTTATTGACATTTGTTTCTTTAATCGTCACAGTTTCCGAACCCGCCGACGGTGATGGGGTGGCGATCGGCAGATTTTGATCGGAACATCCACTAATCACATAGCCAAGGCAACTCAAACAGGCGATCGCGATTAGAGGTAATGGCTTCGCCGCGCCATCAAAAATCTGCTTCTTCATGAAATTGCGAAGCCCTAACTGATAATTTGGCAGCATAAATCTATTTCCTAGTTAACTTTCTGTAAATTACCATTCAAACGATTCCCAAGAATAATTTTGAAAGCGTTGCTTCGCAACGCTTTCAAAATTATTCTTGGTTTGAGCGAAAAGTATTGTCGTTCACAGTATTTGTATAGCTGTCAGCATACATATTAGGACACAAAAACAGAAGATGAGTTGCGGCGCAAACCGCCGCAACTCATCTTCTGTTTTTGCAATGGGTTCTTTTTTAACCAGGATTAGTTGGTTTAGTCGAAGCGTTTGTTAAAGCCTATTTAGGCTTTGAGGGGTTTTAAGTTAGCGCAAAGCGCTGGATTGCTTCAGAGGCATTACTTCTAAGTAGCTACCTAAAAACCAAGAACGTTGTTCTGCCCGCGTAGCGGGCAGAACAACGTTCTTGGTTTCGGGTTTTAATTATGTTGAGCTACTTAGAAAAATCTGAATTTTAGGTCCTGTTGCCGCTAGCCTTATCGTCATTCCATTTTGAACAAGCTCTTTGTCAACTTGATGATCATTTATATAAGTTCCATTTGCGCCAATATTGACAACTTGCCAATTTAAAGAATGACGATGTAGTTCAACATGATATCGAGAGACAACTGAACTATAAAGAATTATGTGATTATCCCCCGATCTGCCGATAAGGATCACAGACTCGGACTCAAATTTCCATGTTTGAATCGGTTTAGGTTCGATGGGGTGCAGCAAGTGGAGTGTAATCACTGATTTATTGATGAGTAAAATTTTTAAAAATTGCGAAGTGACCTAAAACCAGAGGTTGTTCCGCCCGCTACGTGGGCGGAACAACCTCTGGTTTTAGGTTTAATTAAGCCCGAGCTACTTAGGAAATTCTAATTGGTTTACGCGAGCGATCGCCTCTAAGATACTCATGATTTTGGATGAGAAAATCAATTGCTTTCTTGAAATATTGACTATTGGTTGACTGAAAGACAAGTCCGTTAAGATCAATTTGTCTGACTCTTTCTTGCATTTCCCATAGAAAATCATGGTTATTAATCAACTTGAGAGATAGTTGAGTATATTCCGTTGGATTTTTGGCAACCAGATCGCCCAGTCCTATTTTTTTGATCAGCCTCGCCCCAGCACGACTATACCAACGCTTGCCTTCAAAGACAACGGTTGGTTTTTGAAGGAATAGGCTATCAATAATCACATTAAATCCGCCGAAATGGTAGGAATCAAGACAGATATCACCTTCTTCCATAATCGTCATATATTCTTGATAGGGAAGGTAGGGATAGACTTTCACGTTTTCCACACCAAGCACTTGAGTAACTTCATGGACAAAGGGCAGAAAATCATTTTTGCGAATCAAACCACCGCCTGAGAAAAAGCGAAATAAAATAGGTCGCTTAGAATCTTGAACAATTTTTTTCAATAAAATCAGTAACGGATAGTTGACTTTCTGGGCATACCAAGGACAATTGATAATAAATTGCGACTTGCCATCGGTAGCATCTCGCAAAGTTTTGATATCCAAACTCTGTTTAGATTGATAATTTGGGTGATTATTCACCGCACCCAGTCCATTGAGCAGAACTAAGCGCTCTGAATAGTTAACCTCTGCGTTGCGAGTTACCTCCGCATCAGCACCACTTATAAAATAATCAATCTCACTACCAAATGTACTCACAGGATGCCCTAACCCACAGATTTGAATGGGAGCAATCCTTAAATTGGAAAGCAGAATGCTTTGCGCTGACATTCCGATATCAGGGAAGTAAACAACATTAAAATCATTATTTTGAATGCTACTAATATCAAGTTGGTTATTTTGGAATTGCAAATATTTAACATCTTGAAAATGTTGCTGATCGATCTCAAGTTGCCGATCGCCTAGATGAATTAAGGTAAGTTCATAATCATCTTTCAGCGAAGCAATGCAATCGGACAGAATGCGATAAACAGAATGTGCTGGGAGCCATAGTCCTGAAATTATGGCAACTTTACGCGGGTTGGGTTGATTATAAATAACTAGATTTTTAATCAGGTTACTGTTTTGAATTGATTGATTGATTTTGGATTTGAGAAAGCGATCGCTATCTCCGTCTATGTAGGTTGCACCAAAGTATAAGTCATCAATTTTATAGAAATCAGTTAAGCGTTCATCTTCGTAGACTAAATGCTCTCTAAGATTTTGATAGACAATTCGGTTAACTAAACCTGTGCGATAAATCTCCAAGTAGCAAGAATACCAAAGGTTTGCCAAGGCAGGGCTAGCGTTAAAAAAATCACGACGTTGAAATTTAAAGCTATTTCTAGCAGAACATAAAGTTAAGATTTTTGCGAAGTTTTGAGGCTGATTTTTTAATATTTCCAAATAGGGATCAGTGCTTTTAAAATCAGAAATTGCGACAAGATTAGAAATGGTCAGGTTAAATTGAATTAGTCTTTCTACATAGCGATCGCTAATTAAATAGTCCGATTGAGTAAAGATATATAAAAAATTTTTAACAAAGGCATTAACAAAATATCTTGAATCATTAGGCAACTCTAAGTATGTATTTTGATCAAAATGTTCAAGGATTTCAATAAATTGTTGGGAGACTAAATCGTAATTTTTAGCTAAAAGATTTTGCAATAAATCGAGGGGATTAAAGCTGAGATTGTCTGGACTTTTGCTATACATATCTTTTGCGATCGCCTATTACGTTTTTACACAAATGTCGATATTTAAAAGTGAGGCTTCGCTCCACTTTTTTAATATCGACATTTTTAAAAGCGGCGCTTAGCGACGCTTTTAAGGACTATTTGACCCTGACCCTAAACCGCACAAATCCGTAAGAGCTAGTCGGTACACCTGCACTTGTGGCATTAGGCACAGATGGAAATATTGGTGTGAGTGCTTGGGTATCGGTGACATTCACCGTGACAATGCCGTTGGGATTGGTGTCGATTGCCGAACTGGGGTTATCGGGTTGGACACAGCGATCGCTACCCGTGCTAGGTGTGACCTCGCCAATAGTTGGATCATAATAGCGACCGCGATCGCCATCATTAATACCCGTCAAAAATCGGCGATCGTTTAGACTATCTGTCCCTGTCTGCAACACAATCCCCAAATCCGCAGACAGTCCGCCATCAGTAGGCGAGGAGCCATTAAAAGCATTAGCAACATAGAGCGTATTTGCAGGTATAGGATCACAAATCCTGACATTATTGGCAGCGTTAAAACCAATATTCAGATAATAGATTGTGTATTCCACTTCATCTTTAGGACGGATATTTGTCTGCGAAAGTGCGCCTCTTAGCGAGTCACTTAATGGAGTGGGCCAGTTATTCGTAATGTCATCATCGGTAGTATTAATATCATCCACATTACCGTTAATGTTAGTGCCATTAATAGCAGTAATCCGCTTAACCAATATAAGTTTGGGAGCAGGTGGAATAAGTGTCACATCTTCACCTGTACTCGATGCAGGATCATAGGATGCTGAAGTAGTTGTACCAGATGCTGATCGAGTTGGATCTGAGTAGGTTGCCGTAGCAGGGTTTTGATATGTGCCTAGAGCTACCGCTTCGGCAATTTCCACATCAAAGGTAATTACGACACCTCCCCCAGGCGGAATCGTAAAAGTTCCAAATGTAGGGTTTGGACTTCCAACGGCTGGGGTCGATGTGACTGGTCTGGTCGCGCCTCCATTGAGAGTCACCGAGGTTGTTGATAGATAGGTAAAGCCAGAAGGTAACAGGTCAGATATGGCTACATTTATGGCGCTGCCACTGGTAGCAGGACTGGTGACTGGATTGTTAGTAGTAATCGTATAAGTAGCCGTTGCTGTACCTGAAGGCGGCTTGACAACAGTTGGAGTACTCGTAGTTTTCGTCACCGTCAGGATGGGTAAACATAAAGCTCCCGGTTTTACCTCAGCCGCAGGGATTGCCGTTGATTCGGCAACCCCAGGCGAACCTGGCAATGCACCGTAGTTATCTGTCGAAGGTGTACTGCCAAAACCGCCAGTCAAAGCGAAACCAGCAACACCAGCACTAACATTTGTTGCTGGTGTAAAGCCCTGAAAGGCAACATATCCACCGCCACCGCCGCCACCAGGTCCATGCTGTGTGTTTCCCGAATTTAGTCCTGCGCCACCTCTAGCATTAATGGAAATAGATGGAGTGGAAGCTGTAACCGACTGGATGAGGACAGTGCCACCTGCACCACCGCCGCCGCCGCCATCAGTATTTGAGGGTGCTACGCCTTGAATTCCATCTGCATTAATAGTGCCACTGCCCAGAATGCGCCCACTGCGGACAATTACCATGCCGCCGCCGCCGCCGCCCGATGGAACTCTTTGTGCGGGCGGAGAGCCAACCGCATTGTTAGAAGTACCAGTACCAGCACCACCGCCGAGAAATATTCGACTTACTGATGGGGAAACTCCAGTTCCACCGAATCCACCAAATGGTTGTCTTTTAACAGGGAAATTGTTGTCCGTCCAAGAGTCCCCGCCTTTACCACCTGCACCTGCATTTGCACCACCACCACCACCAGTGTTGGCAGCATTTCTCCCTTTGTTGGGATCGGTTCCACCGCCGCCTGCATTTGCTGGTGCGCCTCGTGAGAAACTGCCTTGCGGATAGCCTTCTACCAAGTTATCTGTTACATCTGTAACAGGAGGAAATCCACCGTTTCTGGTGTAACGGGGTGTACCAGCGATTCCTTCTCCCTTAGAGCCATCATAATTATTAGGTCCTACGGGAGCTCCAGCAGATCCAATTCCCGTAACCAGTGGAGCGGGGTGAACAAAAGCACTATTTCGGGATGCTAAGTTCGCTGCCGTGCCTGAGCCATCACCACCTAGGTTTGTACCACCGCCGCCACGAAACCCTTGCCCATTCACATCGATTGTTCCGCCTGAGAAAGTCAAGTCACCCGCAACATCCAAAGCCACGACTCCACCAATTCGACCGTTCCAAGCAAAGGATGTCACAGTGGAACTGATAGTTGCACTGGCGTACTGAGGGACACGAATGACTTGATAGCGTCTCTGTCCATCAAAACTTGTCGCATCGGCATTTGTGAATGTTTCGGCGAGGGGCTGAGAGAGACCGACCGTTCCGCCACTTAGGGGAACGTCATTGGTGGCAACTACATACTGATAGGCTCCAGCGGTACGCAAACTGGTAAAACCACTGGCATTTCCGCCCGCGAATCCGTCCCCATAGGCATCACTATTGCTAGAGTCAATTGAGGCATCTTGCATCTGGATAACCAGCAATAAATCCCCTGTGGTAATCGGAGTGACTGCCCCAGTATTGGCCGCTCCAATCGCGATGGAAGTCGCTCCACTCGATGCTGTGGCGGCTATACCTGGATAGTAGGTATTCACAATATTTGTGAGTGCCGTAGGGTTGTCTTTGCCTGGTGTGCCGCAAACATCGGGAACTGCGTAAGCAGGATTTAGGAAAATTAATTGTGAGGTAAAGAATAAAATGAGCAGACAGAACGCTGTCAGAGAAACATGATTTGGCTGGTAAGTTTTGGGACGACTGATATACTTCTGCTCTGCTCTTCGTGAACTGGGCGTTGATGATGAAGAGTGATTTTTGGTAAATAGTCGATTAAGTAATTTTCTAATTGAGTTAGAGATCATCCCCATACATCTGGAAAACACAACAAAGAATTGAAGGAATATCTTAAAAATTTTGCTGGATTTAGATAATTGCATGATTGCACTCTGCCATTTCTTTGCCATATTCAAGTCACTTCCCTTTTACCTGCTCTATTTACCTTCGATTTGGATGTCTTCTTGTTGGTCGATTAACTGGATTTCGATTCCTTGAAGGTCAAAGAGAAAAAATTCCACCCGCCGATCGCGAGCATAGTTAACGACATCGGTTTGATTGGTGAGTCGTTGGCGCTCCCCTTGCGATCGCACCACGATCCTCTCTGGAGCAATGCCTTGATTGCGGAGATAGCGGCTGACCGAGCGACTGCGGCGCAATCCAAGTTCAATGTTGTAAGCATCAGTGGCTCTGGGGTCGGTGTGACCGACTAGCTCAAGGGTGATCGTCGGATAGGAATTGAGCGCCGTGATGATTTTATCTAGGACTTTTGCGGAAGCTTTGCTGATGAAGTCCTCATCGAGAGCAAAGTGGACTTGGCGCGGCAGTTGCAAAGTGGGCGGCACGGTGGGCGGTGGTGGCGCGATCGCCACAGGTGGTGGCGGCGTGGTGCATTGGGGTGGCGGACTGGTTTCGGGCGGTCTCACGGGGACAGGTTGATTGAGTTCGGCGATGCGGACATGGTAGGCGGTTTCCGATGTACCGAACTCTGGATCAGTGGCGATCGCGCTGAGGGTGTCGCCCGCTTCGAGATTGTCAAATCGATGGCTAAATTTGCCTTGAGAGTCGGCTTTGACCGTAATTAGCAATTCTGAAAGTCCCTTACCGCGCACTCGATAGATATCCACTTCGGTATTAGGGTCAGCGATGCCATCGATGCCAACTTTGCCATCGATGCGATTAAAGACATTAGCAAGAAATTCAGGGCTGTTAATGGCAGCATTGCCCGTATCTACGCGGCGGTAATAGGAATCGCGCTTAGGGTTGCGCCCATCGCCCACCCGAAAATCGCGCTCGCCGACATTGCGGCGATGGATGAGATCAATATCTAAGCCTTCGATGAATTGAAATTGATTTCGGCGAATAATATTGCGATCGCTGGCTGGGAAACCTGCCACGGTGACACCTGAGCCAGTTTGATTGTTAATGCGATTGTCCGACACAATGTGTCCGCGCCCCATCAAGTGAATTGCCGAGCGGCGATAGATGCGGGAATTGAGCTTAATCGAATTGTCCTGCACTCTAATCGCGCCTTCTGGTTTAAATAGAAATACCGCCGATCCTGCATTGCCACAAATAATATTGGAGCTAATCTGCATTCTGTCGATATTGCCTTCTAAGCGAATACCGTCGGGCATTCCGTCAAAGCCATTGCCTTCAATCACATTTTGCTGGATCACACTATCACGACTATCCACCGCCGTAATGATGCCGCTTGCCTGATGATTGGCGATCCGATTGCGGCTGATATTGGTTTGGATGCCATGAAAGAGATAGATGCCAAAAGCAGAGGGCTGGGCAGGCATAGAACCATCGGGGGCAATACCGAGCCAATTATCCTCAACGATCACGCGACTGGCGGGGCGATCGCGGAAGGGCGAAGATTGGGCAGGAGGCGGCAGACGATGGGAAATAAAGATATCGCCAAGGGGAGTCACGGCAGTTTCATAATGGCGCGAGTTGAAGCCGTAAATACTCAAGCCCTTGATAAGCACATTATCGTTGGTAATGCTTAGCCCACGGGCGATCGCCACTTGCGGCGCAGGGGTAATCGTGACCACGGGCTTAGGAATGAGAATCTCCACAGAAAAGCCGCGATCGCTTTGATATTCAGGGTGGGTTGTGCCATCGATAGCGATCGGTGCGATCAAGTCTGGCAATGCGCTTTGCAATAGAATTTTGGGATCGGTTAATTCCCGAAAGTCAATGTAATGGCGTTGGGGATTTTGTTGTTGGGGACTCACACTAATTTGCTTGGCTTCAGTTGCCGTGAGTTGATCAACTGCCAATGTGCCATTGGCAAGCATGATCGCTTCCCGTAGGGTGATCACTTGATCGCGTAGGTCGTTATCAAGGGCGCTATTGACGGCGATCGCTAAAAACTGGCGCGGCTTAGAGGAAGATTGCGCCACCGATGGCAATGTACTCAAACTGCTACCCACGAGCAGCACCGTTGTTAGGGTAATCAGGTTTTTCATAGTTTTGCCTCCTCAAACAATTCGGGCTTAATCAGCTCACCACGAATCTCAGACTGTTGACCATTGAGGGAGTTGAGCCATGAAGCTAGGACTGAATCGCGATCGCGGTTCAGTAAGAAATTTAAAGCCGAGATAAAGCGCTGAGTGCGAAGATCGGGGGTATTGCTATTGGAAACAAGGGTCTTAGGTTCGGTGAGCAGCAAAGATAGTAGTTGGTCGGTGGGCTGGTAAGACCAGAGAATGCCCGAAGTGTCGGCACTGGCATTAGGGAAGCTAAATCTTGGCAGGTTTTCGCTTGTGGTGGCGGCACTGACTAGGAAGGAGAACCGCGATGAGTCAAGGAGTAAGCTGAGAATCTGGGGTGAGTTAAACAGTTGCGTGCTAGGCAATAGATTGGGCGGCAGAAGCGCAAGGGGCTGACGGGTATTAGGATCGAGCAGTTGTCCTAGCAAGAGATTGGGAATCGGGGTAAAGGAGAGAATATTTTGATCGTTAAAGTCCGTAAAGAGGACAGGGCTGTTAAAGATATTTTCTTGTTTGGGCAGTCTTGGCAATAGGGCAAGGCGCTTGTCAAGATCGAGCAATTGACCGAGCAGGAAGAAACTGCTTTGGGCTAGGTCATTAATTTCCAAATCATTAAGGCTAAAGTTCTCGCCTAAACTTTCACCAACTGGAAGAGCATTACCGCTAAAGCTGAACTGACTAACTGTGAAACCTGATAGCTGAGCATCAAGTTTAGATTCGTCTCTAAGTAACAAGCTGAAACGGTTGTTATTGGCTCTGTCATTATTGGCGCGATCGCCTGTACTGGTGGCATTAGCAGGTTGATCGCGTTGGACAACGGGAGTCAGTACGCTTGGGACATCGACGAGCTTATTGTCAGGCAAGTCATCAGGCAATTTGGCGATCGGCAAGCCCTCTAGGCTGGCAAGGGTAACGGTGACTCGATTTGCCTGTGTTTGACCATCACTATTACTAATTAAAATGCGATCGCTGCTGATGCCTTTTTGCAATAGATAGCTGCGTAAGCCCATCAAGCGATTCACCTCTAGCTCCGAGCCATCCAGATTGCCCTTAATTTCGATGGCAATGTCAGCGCGATCGGCGACCCGCTTAATCAAAGCATCAAGGTTGGCATTGCTAACATCGGTCATTTTACCGATCGGCGCAAATTCGATCACCTGCGCGATCGCGGCTACCTGCGGCACATTTACCGCGGCAACAGGGTTAATATTTTCCTGCTTAGCAATGTCAGGTAAGAGACTTTGCAAAGCCGCATTGCCTTGTCCTTGGGCAAGGCGATTAGCAATCTGGGCAAAGGTGTCTCTAGTACCGCCAATGCTTAGGTAAACTTCAGCATCTGCCTCTGGATTCGCGGCGGCTCCCAGCGATCGCATAGTGACGCGCCCCGCTGTAATGCCATTATTTAGTAGGTAAGTGCGGATTAAGCCCAAGCGCTGCACTTCCGTACTCGCGACTGTACCAGTTTGACTGAGGGAAGCCAGATTTCCTTGCACTTCGATATTCAGGGCGGGATATTCGCGCAACACTAGCACCAAGTTATCGAGGATAACTTGGCTAATCGGTGAAAGATTAGCTTGATAAGAGGGGAATTGAATCGGCTGCGCTAGGGCAATCCGCATCATTTCTGGAGTGGGAGGAGCTTGGGAAATCCGCGTGGCGGGGTTAGTGGGCTTATTGACCGTAGGGAGGGTGATCGGTGTTTGCGGATCAACGGGTTCCTTGTACTGGGGCGCTTCAAGGCGTTGCAAGCCGAAACCATCAAATAGCTCATTTAACTTGATCGTCACGGCGGCATAGATGCCACCAGCTGATCGCGTGCCGCTAAAGTCGCGATCATTATTTACCGCGCCCGAGCTATAGCCCAGAGCCAAGCGCAAATTTGGGGTGGGATAATAGCCAACTTCTCCTAAGAAGCCCGTTTCACTAAAGCCTGCCGTGGGTTGGTTGATCAGCCTTGCTTCTCCCGTCAAGTCGAAGTTATAGCCCAGACGATAGGTGGCGCGGAGTTGGGCTAAGTTGATCACCGAATTGCCGACAAAATCTTGGGCGATAAATGTGGTGCTGTTGCGAAAGGCGTACTTACCATAAAATTCCCATTGCCAAGTTGGGGCATAGATGGCTTCGAGGGCAAGGACTGATTCCTCTGTGCCTGTACCAAAGCCACTGGCTAAGGTATTGGGAATTGTGCTGGGATTTTGACGATATTCATAGCGCAGCAGGGCATTGAGCGAGTCATTATTAGGATCGCGGTAGGCAAGCCCTAGCTTAATGCTGGAAGTATCACCAAAATTATTAATGGTTTGGTTGGCTACGCCCGATCGCTGATAGCGAAATAGTGAAGTGAGGGCGGGCGTGAGTTTACCCAGCGCCGAGGCACTCAGCACCGTATTGGAGCCTGTGCTAGAGTTGCGATACTCATAGCGAGCGCTTGCCTTGAAGTCAGGATTATCGGAATATTCCAGTCCAATATTGTAATTATCGCCACTTTGGAGCGCCAAGGTGGAAGTGTTTGTGCCAGTGGTCAGGGGTTGCAGCACTTGGCGACCTGAGGCGTTGGCAACTTGGGTATCTCCAAAAATCCTTTCATAACCGAGATTTAGCCGTAATCCAGGGGCGATCGCCCAACGTTGATTTAAGCCGATCGCGCCTTGAGTGGTGGTGCTATTTGCGCCGCCGACAATGGAATAGCGCCCTGACAGGGTGGTGTCGGAGCCGAGCTTGTAGTCACCCACCACTTCGGCAGTGGTGAAGTTATTGTTAGCGAGAACGCCGCTATTAAACCATTGCTGTCCCAATCGAAAGCTAAAGCCTTCGATAAATTGCCAATCTAAAGATAGAGCCGTGCGATCAGGCAGCACCGAGTCGGAGGAATTGGATAGGCTCGTTTCATTGAGAACGATGAATTTGAGGTTGTCAGCAAGGGGCAGCGTCAGGCGCGATCGCAATTGTGTGGAGTTACTGGTAAAAGAATTATTCAGAAAATCTTGGCGATCGCGCATCAGCAAATCTAACTCGGCGGTGGCAAAGCCTAGCTTTTGGATCAATCCAAAACTAAAGGTGCTGAGGCTGTTGTCAACAGGGGAACCTGGAGTGGATTGGGGATTAAGCTCGAGGAAACTTGTCAGGGTAAAGGGCTGCGGCGCAATTCCCCGATTTTCTTCGCGATCGTAGGCGGCGCGGAGGGTCGTGGAATCACTTAATTTGGCATCGACACTCAAGCCATAGCGGGTTTGCCCTGGGGTAAAGCTAATTGTGGCATTATTCACAAAGCCTGTATCGGTCTGGCGATAAAAGCCTCTCGCCATAATGCCTTGAGCCACTTCGGCTATTGCTTCAAAGCGCAGGGCGGAGCCAGACACAGGCGCAGCAAGGTCTAGCGATTGATTTTCAGAACGCGCATATTCACCAATTACATAGGCATTGCGCCCAAAGGAAAAGAGGGCATTTGCGCCATAGAGTTGAAAGTCCCGTGAGCCTTGGTCTTCCTTGTAATAATTCACCCCTAACCAACTGGGCTGGTCAGCATTTCTTTGGAAGTTATAGCGCAGTTGCCCGCCGTAAACACTATTGGTAGAGCCATTTTCATTATCGTACTCATAGGAAGCGACGATTCTTCGCACAAGGGTTTCGCCATTGTCGCCAATGTCAGTTTGGGAGATCGGTTGGCGAAATTGCAAAGAACCGCGATCGTAATCAATTTCATAGTCCTTACTGCGTTCCAATTGCACCCGCCGCACAATTGTCCCTGGACGCAATATTTCTTCCCATTCAATAAATACATTCTCACTGCCAGGGGTGACTAAGCGCCGCGATAGGAAGTAAAAGCCGCTAGTGCCATCAGGAGGAATGATGTCCCGTTGAAAGCCCTTGGTATTGCTGCTATAGAATCCAGTAGCTTGCAAGTCACCAAAGTTATAGTTCAGTTTTAAACCATTTAACTGGCGGGTAAAGGCAGTGTATTCTTGAGATCGGCTGGCAAATTCGGAAGTGCGGTAGTCGCCCCACATCAAGTAGTCAGTTCCAGCATTGGGAACGGGTGACGTGCGCTCGGCTCTGAGGAAAACGCTAGTTAAAGATGGAGCTTCGGTAGTGTAAGTGGAACTGTCGCCATAAGTAGGATAGACCTGCTGACAAGACTGCGTATCCCGAAATAGACGGCTGCGACCTTCGCAATCCTCATTGAGAGAACGACGGGTATTCAGTGCGCCTGTGATTAGCCATTCACCGGCACTCCCCGTGCCGAAGGCGGCGGCGTAGAAATCGACATTGGTGGAATTATCGCGATCGCTGGGTAAGAAATCACGGAAACTGCGATAGAAGTCGGTTCCCCTTGCGCCAATGCGTAAATCGATCACCCCCGTGACGATGGAAGGACGGAGATTAGTTTCAAACTGTAACTGCGTAAAGGCTTCAGCTTCGCGATTGTTAAATCTAGCGGTGGCGCGAATTCTGGCATAGCCCGAAGTAAGGCTAGATTTGAGTAATGCCGAAAACTGCCCATCTCTGGCTTCGACTTGAAAACCTGGTTGGTCGGCTTGGGCATCTGTACCGATAAATTCGCCATCGCTAGCGGTCAGGGTAATCATGGCTCCACGGTTAGAGCGATCGCCCTTTTCATCGAGGAGTAGCCCTTGCACGGTGGCAGTACTGCGTCCATCGGCGGGGATGCGCGACTCTAGGGTACTGATTTGTAGTTGGGTCGCCGCGCCGCGCAGCTTTACCCTAGTCGTGGCGATCGCCTCACCGCCGATAATTTTGGCAGTGATTACGTTTTCGCCTTCATCCAAAACCACACCGTACCAAGTCTGGGTAACAGTCTTAGCGGTAGTGTCCACATCAGTCCGCCCAATGGCGTTGTTATTGACTGTGCGTCCATTTACCATGAGTTCCGCCTCAGCGCCAATGGGCAAGCGCAAAATTACCGTCACCGCAGGAACATCGCTGAGGGTATCCATACTCGGCGAAAGGATCAAGATTTGCGGTACAGTTTTGGGGCTGGTCGGTTCAGGATTGGTTTCAGGCGTGGGGAGTGGGGAGTTGTTAGTGGGAAGTGGGGAGTTAGGGAGATTATTGCCGCTATCGGCTAACAAGTTCGGTTTTAATGATGGAACTTGCTCACTGGTTAAATTAGGCTGATCGCTCAAGTCACTGGCGATCACCGCCGAATTCGCCTCAATTGCAAAAATGAATGAGGCGATCGCCAGCAGCCCAATAGTTTTAAGCGTACCAAACTTGAACAAGAAATTTAGAGGCTTCATTTTTGACCCTCCACACCCCTAAATGCAGGGGTCACGCCAAAGTTAGCCCTGCCTAAACCACCAGGAGCGAGACGGACTAAGCGCGATTGGCTATTGCGCTCAATGAAATATAGGTTGGGAGCGAGGGTATATCCTGGCAGGGAACTAATGTCCAAAGCCAAGGTTCTGGAGCCAGGAATCACGTTTGCCATTGAATAAATACCATTGGCATCGGTGACAATACGATTGCCATCATCCATATAAATCACCGCATTAGGTACTCCAGGTTCGCCATTTTGCTGCTCACCATCAAAGTTTTTATCGACAAAGACGCGCCCGATCAAAGTTGCACAGTCAGAAACGATACCTGGGCGAATTCGCATTGTAAAAATAGCAGGACCATCGCGCACGATGTTGGGATTGTCGCTCCGCTTGGCTGAGGCGATCGCGGCATTGCGTCCCGAACCTCTGACAGCATCGGGAGTAATTGCCACTGCATAGGCAAGCTGAATCTCGTCAGATCCCACTGCTAAATCGGTTTGAACTTCAAAGCCCAGATTGCGCCCACTCTCGGTGACTACGACAGGAACACGACTACCGCGAAAAGCGGCGATCGCGGAATTAGGCACATAGTTAAATCCAAGGGGCAGAGTATCAGCAACTTTGATATTACTGAGAACAGTTTTAGTGAGGTTCTTAATCGCTAACCGATAGGAAGCAATATCTCCTGGTTCGGCAGCAGCGCGATCGCCAGTTTTGATAATCTGCAACTCGCGCGTCTCACAGGAAGCCGCGTTCAATTGCAAAGCAATTAGCGATAGAGGCTGCTGTTCGGCATTTTTGATCAGCACATTGCCTGTTGTCGTAAATAATCCATCTGCGCCAATGGGGCGACCATCCAAAGATGAAGCGACATAGGAAAGCACACCATCGACGTTACTAAGGATTTTTAGCTGCACCAGTCTATCGGCTACGCCCAAACTAGTAGGCGCACTGATCAGCAAAATGTAAGTCTGTCCTACGTCAATCTGACTCTTTCCATTGACCTTTTCTGTACTCAGCAAAAAATTATAAACGCCACGTCTGCCATTGACGGGAGCATTTGTCACTGAGTAGGGATTGCTGTTCAAAATGTTGGGAACGATTCCCTCGGGGACAACAGTGTTGGGCGGATTGGTGGGAGTTAGTTTCACCAATGCACCCACATCCCCCACGCCATCAGCCTTAGATTCAAAAAGACCCACTGAAAAGCCAGTGTAATCAGCAAACTCATTGCCGCCACAGTCCAAGATTTGTCCTAAAGGATCGATGAGGCGATCGCCATTAATTACATTTAAGTCTGAAGTTGCGTTGAGCGGCACGGTTGAGCCATCCCCAAGTGCTTCATAGGAGGCGCTTCCCCGATTATTCAGGTTAAAGTTTCGCGCCTGCCCCAAAACAGCACCATTGGTTAAGCTAATGCAGACTAAAATGCTGCAAAACCACACTCCAAAGCGAAAACTCCAGCGCTGCAATGTATTTTTGAGCGATCGCTTGTTCATCAAATTCCTACAAAGTATGCAAGCAGAAGCCTTTAGGAAGCTAGAAATTATTTAACTCGTACCTGATAGGAAACCTGCGTCCGTGAATTGGCGGACAAAGTTTCGCCAAAGTTCCAACGCACATGAGTATATGCCTCAGGGGGAGCGGGGCGTTCTACCACCTTGCCATCACGACCGCGCACTCTGACCACAGGCTTGGGACTAAAGCTCTTGCCGCCATCAATACTAAAGTCAACGCTGGCATTATCGGCACTCGCCTTGGTTGCCGACTGGATGACATAAACCATGCCGCCTGGTACTGGCTGCGTTACCGACAGATTTTGCATATTGCGATTGGTCGTATTTTCTGCCGTGACCGTATAGCGCAAAACGCTGCCAGGGACAACTTTCGGGTTAGATGGCAACTGATTCCATGCCACCACCTCTTTGCCGTCAGCATCACGGCTAGTTTTTTTGATTTCTGCTGAAAGTAACAGGGCTACGGGGCGTTGCTGATTTTGGGCAACGCGCAAATTACTTTGCTGCTGATTACCCAATGAGCTGTTAGCGATCGCGGGGAAAATGGCGATCGGGAGAATAGCCAACGTAGCGACTAGGCTCAAGGAGCCAAACAATTGTTTTTTCATAATCAATTCCTAAATTCAAAAAATTTAGATAATTTTGTTCAATACCAATTCACAAACGTGTAGACACTCTTTTGTGGATTGAAAACCAAACCCAGAATGGGTTTTAAACAAAGAAATGGCTACGCCATTTCTTTGTTCTGGGGAGAAGGTCTAGGGGTGAGGGTTCTATGCAACATCAGTTAATAATCAATAGCCAGCGATCGCTGGCTATTGACATCAACTAGTTAACACGACGGTGGAAACGGAACTGACCTTGGAAAGTCGCAGGGTCAGCCGCAGGTGAGATTGTACCGACATTGTTTACATAGACACCAACCGCAGCACCTGTTACAGGATCAGGGATAGATGCACCATCAAAGGTGATCGAACCTTGGGTGGCGAAAGTGTTTTGAGCAAATCCACCATCAAAAGTTGCGCTGTTGAAGTGAACTGAGAAATTAGCCCAGTTGTTAGGGAAAGCTGTACCATTTTCTGTGATCAACAGATTGGCGGCATCTAAAATCACACTACCCGTACTTGTCGGTGTCAGAGGCAACGAGAAGTTAACGTAATCAATCACATAACGGATCACATTACCTGGTTCCGTTGCCTTGTCAAGCTCGTTGAGAACTCCATTTGGCGCAATGACAGGGCGAGGGTTAGAACCTTGCAAAACTTGTGACCGCTTGCGAAGTCTCAAATATCCTGTATAACCGCGATTGATGGTGATGTTAAAGATCGGGTCATTTGTCGCCACAAACGCACCGTTGTTGTCGTTGTCCACAAAGGCAACGATCGGCACATTGTAACCAGCGCGTTTTGCGTCATTGGTGGCAGTAAAGCGATCAACTGATAGTTCAGTACTAGGCAGATCAACGGAAACGGTGTAGTTGTTCAACACGCCTGGTTGGACGTTACTAACCAAGATTGGCTCGCCTGATGTGAAGTCGTATCGATTGTTAGCAAGGTTATAGGTATAGACAGCCGATACACCATTAAAGGTAATCGTGACGACAGTACCATTAGGAATATCCGCCGCAAGCTGCTGAGAACCATTAGGTACAGAAGCATTGTTTGGAGGCAATGGCAACAGACGTACTGTGTCTAGACGAGTGGAGTTGCTAGGTGGGTTCTGGAAAGTGTTGTTGAAGATGATCGCTGGAGCATCGTATGGATTACCTGGCAATGAGTTCGCCGCAGGTAGCGCGGCAGACTTATTGGTAAAGTCATCCTGATTGCTTGTTGGTCCGATCGCCCCTGGTACATTATTTGGACCATTGAGGATGCCGCCTGGAGCCACGATCGTAAAGATGTTGACTTCACCACCAGGACCCGTACCAGTGTTACTGTTAGCACCGTCAGTATCTTGAACTCCAGGATTAGCAACACCTGTGTCAGTGGCAGGGTTAAATAATGTACCCTCAACCGCAGGTGGTACATCGCCTTCAAAGTTGTTGGGGTTTGGGTCGCCTGACTCGTCATAAACGACAACGCCTGGAACGCCAACAGTCTGACCAAATACTTGAGCAATGTTGTTAATTGTGGCTTCAGTAGTATCGGTAAGCAGTCCAGAGGTGATAACGCGGAAGCGGAAAGCATCTGCCACTAGCGAAGTATCCGTGCCTGTAGGCAAAGTACCTGTGAAGATATAGCCAACACGACGAACGGTTGCCGCATTGACAGACGTTGGCGCTGTGGTAGACCAAGCCGCTGCGGGGAGTCCACCAGTTGCGACAATAGGAATTGTGTTAGATGCAGTGATTGATCCTGTTGTATCGTACTGATACACAGCCTGCCAGCCTGTAGGCAAATTTAGGGCAGCGTTAAAGTTTGCATCAATGACTGTCCCGACAGGGATTACGTCAGAGAGCAAGATGCGAGGAGGGACATTTGAACCATCGACATTCACCGTTGTGCCTTCGAGGGCTGTCGGTGTGTAGATGGAAGGAGCAGGAGAAGTGGACGCAACTCGCAGATCGAGGCGATAGGTTAGCAAGTCATCCTTAGTCGTTGTGGGAAGTGCAGGATCGTAAGCAATTCTTGTCTTGAGAACAGAAGATAGTGCGATATTACGGACTGCCGTTGCAACTGTACCACCTTGGAATGCCGCAGCTTCACGTACGCCGTTAACGGGCGGATCACCTGCTGCATTGATAGTACGAACTTCGTTAGCACCAGTCGCAGTGTCAGTACCCGCCGCCGCAGGTGGTTCAGTACCAGTATCAGGTTGGTTTTGAGTAGTGGCATCGTTGTTGTTAGCGCCTGTGTCACCATAGCGGACATTGACAGGAGCGCCCGCCGCAGTGGCAGTGACTGTACCCGTAACCCTAACCCGCACTGATGCGCCTGGGGCGATCGGTGTAGTGGTAGTGAATGCAGTAGTTCGCGAGGCTTCGTCACCAGTAGTTGCAAAGGTGCCATCATTGTTCAAATCAAGCTGATATGAAAGCCCAGTAAGTCCAGTAGACAAAATATCTGCCGCCGCAGGGAAGAAGATATTGCTAGATTCGTTACCTGTGTTTGTAACTAAGAAGTCAAAATCAAGAATGTCATTGGTGGAGATACTGCCTGTGTTGCGGTCAATAATCCCCGCAGGAACGTTGGTAATACCAGCAATCTCAGCAACAGTTACTTTGACTTCGTTAGATGTGGCGTTGAACTGCTCACCAGTATTTGGATCTGTGTAGGTTCCTGATGCTCTGTTTAGGATGTCCTGACCAGCGGGAGTGGGAGGGACGACGGTTTGGGCGATCGCTAAGTATGGGAGTAACAGAGAAGATACCCCCGCTACACCTAGTGATGCTGCTACCAACCGATAGAATGAAGACCTTTGACTATTTCTTTGGCTATGCTTGGGCATAAATTCTTAGTTACTCCTCATTAAAAAATTTCCTTTCTTTCTTAAAAAGAAAGGAATGCTTGTATTAACATGACATTAGTCATAAAAAACTTAAAATCAAACTTATCAATGATTTTTGCCTTAACAAAATTCATTGCATCGTTTTGATGTCAGTCATCTACCGAATAACCGAAATCTCATAATCTTAACTATTGAAAGTTAAAAACTAATCTGAAGGTTACTAATTCTGCATAGTCAAGCTCCTAAACAAGTAAGTTTACTACCTCTTTAGGACTACGCATACAAATATTAAATCATAGTACCCACATAAATCAATATCCAATCACCTTTAAATGGAGCATCAGTACAAATGGCTTGCTAAGCATGGAATTTGATCTGTCTAGCTGTAGTCACTTGTATGAAGCCAAACTAAACCCAAGAAGCTAGTGGCGGCGCTTCGCGCCGCCACTAGCTTCTTGGGTTTACATAAGCGCAAAACGCTGTATTAGTTTGAGGGCTTTACGCTCTAAATGTAATGGTTATTCTTCAAATTGCCAGCGATCTTTAGATGCTTCCTCGTCAAAAAATCTTTTGGGACGCAGGGTTAATGTTACTTTTCCCAAAATTTTCATATCTGGCTCCGTCTCAAACCAAGCAAATCTAAGATTGTTGTTAGAATCGGCGATCGCAAAGTAGCTATTTTCATCCCAATCCCGTTGAGCGCGATCGACTAACATCAAAATATCCTCAGCGCGATCGCGGACTGAACTAGTCACTTCGCGATTGATTGCCGACTGCAATGTATCAGAATTACAAACAATCACCACGCCATCGCCCGCTTGATGAACGATAAACCATCCTGGCAAAGCCGCCCAAGCATCAGCATCAGCAGCCGTGACTATTCCAAAAGGAGATTGTTGTTCAACTTTTGCCACAGATTGAAACTGCTCGACCGATAGCGGCAACTTTCCCACCACTGGCAAAATGCGAGGAATACTATCTTCATCGTCATAACGGAAGTTGGGCAAATTAGGGGCTTTTTTCTGGACAGGATTTGCCATATCCATCAATAGCCTTTCAATCGAAGTTCGCGCTTTCTCGCTATGAGCAAATCGCAACCCTCTTGCGATCAGTCTGGTGCGCTCTTGAGGGTCAATCTTGCCCTCTGTCGCTTTTAAAATCTGTAATACCACCGCATCCCCAGGATGACGGGTAAAACCCTCTGGCAAATTCGCCACTGAAGAAGCTTCCTTAATTGCCCTAATTACATCCTTCGCTTCCAAAACATCAAGATTTTTTTCTAAGGCAAAAGTCGCCATAGTCACCCTCTCTGACTGACTGAGTACGCGCAACTCATTGAGAATATCACTACCCTTTTGCTCAAAATGCGCTAGCACAATATCGGCGGCTGCACCCGCCTTCAGACTGGCATAGACCTGTGAAGCGACTACAATCTGATTCTGCTGGATTGGCTCAAATCCCGTATTCTCAAAGATTGCGAGAGAATTCTCTCCCATCTTTTGCAGCATCTGGCAGGCTTGCCCCCACTGCACCCAAGTTCCTTCCTTATGGCGTAAAAGTTTTAAAAGTCCTTCAGAATCAGTGGGAAGCGTTGGTAATGGGATTGGCATGATTATTATGGAGAAGATTTTAGTTGAGTGTGACACAAAAAATTTGGGGGCAATTCATGAATTGCCGACCAAACGAACAAATAATAATTTTGAAAGCGTTGCAAAGCAACGCTTTCAAAATTATTATTTGTTCAGAATTGAGCGCAAAGCGCTGTAAATTAAGCGGCGACTTGCTTAGAGCTATTTTTATGCTCGTGCATGGAGTTCACAAAGCGCTCAAAAAGATAGTCAGCATCGTGAGGTCCGGGGCTTGCCTCTGGATGATACTGCACCGAGAAGATGGGTAAAGTTTTATGCTCTAACCCAGCAACAGTGCGATCATTGAGGTTGATGTGGGTCAGCTTTGCCAACGACTCATCAAAGGATTCACCTGTGAGCGCGAAGCCATGATTTTGGCTAGTGATTTCCACGCGGCGATCGGCGTTTTCGGCTTGATTTTGAGCAGGTTGGTTTAAACCACGATGTCCAAACTTGAGCTTGAAGGTGTCACCACCCATTGATAAGCCTAAAATCTGATGTCCTAGGCAAATGCCAAACATGGGTTTATCGGCAGCCAATAAAGTTTTAGCGGTTTCGATGCCTTGAGTAACTGCCGCAGGATCTCCTGGGCCGTTAGACAAAAAGATCCCATCAGGGTTGTAAGCAAGAATCTTTTCGGCAGGCGTGTCCGCAGGCACAACGATTACCCGACAGCCGTAGCTGGCGAGGCGGCGCAGAATATTTCGCTTCACGCCAAAATCGATCGCCACAACTGTTAATGCTTCGCCAGTTAACTGTGATGGTTCCACAAATTCCCATTCGGCAATGGTCTTTTCTGTCCATTCATAAATGCGATCAGTTGAGGCAGCTTGGGCGAGGTTTTGACCTTGCATTGAAGGAGCGGCTATGACTTGAGCTAGTAGCACTTCAGGATCAAGAATTTCTGTGGAAATGCCACCATTCATCGCGCCTAGTGATCGCAACTTACGGGTAAGCGCCCGCGTGTCAATCCCCGCAATGCCCACCACGTTGTGCGCCTTTAGATAATCAGGCAGAGACTGACGCGATCGCCAGTTGCTCGGTACTGCCGTAATATTACGAGCAATCACGCCACGCACTTGAGGGCGATCAGACTCATCATCTTCAGGAGTTACGCCTGTGTTGCCAAGTTCAGGGCAGGTAAAGGTGACAATTTGACCTCGGTAGCTAGGATCGGTCATGACCTCTTGGTAGCCAGTCATGCCTGTATTAAATACCACTTCACCGATCGCAGTTCCTGATGCGCCAAACGTATAGCCACGGTAACAAGTACCATCCGCCAAGACCAAAATTGCTGCTTGCTTTGTTGCCATATCTTCAAAATACTCGTTCGTTGCTGTCCACTATTCAAATACTTATTGTGGACACTTGCGATCATTCTAAACGTTATCTAGGTCACAAGAATTAATCTTAATTAGTTTACTGCTGAATACTTATGCATAAGATCTACGCTTCCCGAAATTTTTCGCCTTGACTTGTTAATAAATTTTTGGAGAAATTCTGGGAGTAAGAACTTTACTAGGTCTTTTGTAGATCTTGCGATCGCATTGGGAATTTCTGAATCTAGGGACATAGCGATCGCCATATCATTGGTTTAGCCTAAAATAGCAGCATACGAAAATCCTTCATTGAGTGTTGACAAATTCTATGCTGGAATACCTTCCGCCGTTAAATGACCATAATCTGCCATATCCTGACACGATCCATCCGATCGTGGTGCATTTTGTAATTGCGATGGTCTTATTTGCAGTGGTATGTGATGCGATCGGCTACTTCAGCCGTAATACGCGGCTATACGAAGTAAGTTGGTGGAATTTATTCTTTGCCACGATTTCTATTTTTATCGCCATTATTTTTGGTCAGGTGGAGGCGGGACTGGCTGAACCATACGCGGGCGTTGCCTCAACTTTAAATTTACATACAATTATTGGCTGGTCACTTTCGGGGATCATCGCCGCGATTACAGGATGGCGCTATGTGTTGCGACTGCGCGATCCCAAGAAACTACCGATCGCTTTTCTTGGAGCAGGAGTATTACTGACAGGCATAGTTATATTTCAAGTTTATTTAGGTGACTTGTTAGTTTGGGTATATGGTTTACATACGGTTCCTGTGGTTGAAGCATTGCGTGAGGCGAGTTTGAAATGAATACAGAACTTATCGATCAATTGGGAAGTCAGCTTGGCACAAACGGTTTACCTTACATCGTGCCAATTCATCCCAATCTGGTTCACATGACTTTGGGTTTGTTTATTGTGGCGATCAGCTTCGATCTTGTCGGCGTATTTTTTGTTTTGGAAAAGCCAATATTCAAATTTATGGCGATCCCTGCGGCGCGATCGAACTTTTTTGATGTCGGCTGGTACAACATGGTTGCTGCCTCAATTGTCACCTTCTTTACCGTGGCGGCGGGTTTTTACGAAATTCTTCTCGCCACGCCCGATCAGAATGTCAAGAGTGCTTGGGGATTTCAAGCAATGGAAACGATGATTTGGCATGGTGTGGGTGGCGTGATTTTATTAGCCCTAATCGTGGGTATGACCATCTGGCGAGGCTTTCAGCGCTTTCTTTGGCGCAAGGATATGGGGCAGCAAGTGCAGTGGAGTTATCTTGTCGCGGGGCTATTCATCTTCGGGATCATGTTCGGTCACGGCACTTTAGGCGCACAGCTTGCTTCAGAGTTTGGAGTGCATATCACCGCTGATCGCCTGTTACGCATGGGTCAAGATCTTAATTCGCTACAGGGATAATCATGAAACTTCGCACGATTTTAACTTTAGGTGGGATTGCGATCGCGATCGCGCTGGCTAGTCTCTGGATGGGACAAGCTGCCTACACATGGCTGCCTCCCCAAGCTTCCGCCGAATCCGTACTAGTGGATCGGCTATTCAGTTTTTTGGTGACATTGGGAACCTTTATTTTTCTGGGCGTAGTTGGCACATTGAGCTATTCGGTTCTATTTCAACAGGCTGAAAAATACGATGTTGGTGACGGTCCAAACATCGAAGGCAATATCAAATTAGAAATTATTTGGACAGCAATCCCCCTTGCCCTCGTAATTTGGATTGCGGCTTACAGCTATCAAGTCTACGACCAGATGTCCATACTAGGACCAATGGAACACGTGCATATGATGGCTTCAGCAGAGGCGGCAAATATGACCGATGCCGATGCAATCGCAGACACAGAAAATATCGATGTCTTTTCGCGGCAATGGGCTTGGGAATTTCGTTATGGCGATGTCACCAGCACCGAATTACATTTACCCAATAACAAGCGTGTGAAGTTAGCACTGCATTCCGCCGATGTCATTCACGGCTTCTATATTCCCGCCTTCCGTCTAAAACAGGATGCGATCCCTGGACGGGTGATCGATTTTGAATTTACGCCTATTCGTGAAGGCAAATATCGGTTGCGCGATTCCCAATATAGTGGCACTTATTTTGCGGCGATGCAAACCGATGTGGTGGTGCAGTCCCCTGAAGACTATCAGCAATGGTTAGCGGATGCTTCTAGCGCCGTTCCTACTGTTGCCTATAATCGCGCCGCCAGTGAATATGCTAAACGCGCCAATGACTCCAATTGGGCAACGGTTGTACCTGCCGCTCCGCCTGTGGTGAATTATTCCAATTAACTATGGAAACCACCTGATGTCCGAAAACATTATGGATAGTAACAGTTGGGAACAAGTTAAATCAAAATACAAACTAGGTTATTTTGTGCAAGGTACAGTTGAATTTCATGCGCCTTTTGGTGTTTTTGTGAAAATTGATGAACCCTTAGTTAAAGGTCTAATTAAAATCCCTGATTTTCTAGACGAAGGTAAGATGAGTCAGGAAATGTATCCCGATGTTGGCACAACAATAGGATCTGTCGTAGTTGGGTATAACGAGAGCAATTGCCGTGAGATATATCTAAATGCCAAGCCCAGTGTGCTTCATAAAGCTCTTGTGCCTTTAAAGGTTTTTGCTTTAGCTTGCTAGTACTATCCCAGCCTTTTTATCCAACTTCAGATTCGGAGAGTCTTAAATGCCACTCATTGAACTTATGTCACAAGTCCAAGAACTTCCAAAAATTGACAAGCTTCGATTGATGGAATTTCTGGCAAAATCACTTGTTAAAGACGAAGAACCAAACTTCTTCATTGCGAATCAAGAGTATCCAGTTTGGTCGCCCTATAACTGCTCTGAGGCTGCTAATGTTTTGATGAATCTTCTGGAGACAAAACAGCAGGAACAACATGGTTAACGCTCAAAAATTTTCCTACAAAATTATTGATAGCAGTCTTGGCATGGTTGATCGAATGCCATATTTGCCTTTGACGCTTATTTCTAATGGTAAATCCCTGAACACCGAAGGGTTATTAGATACAGGCGCGAGCGTTAACGTTTTGCCATACGACTTAGGGCTACAACTGGGCTTAATCTGGGAGGATGAAACTCTCTCAGTTCTATTAGCAGGGAACTTGGCTCGTTTTGAAGCTCGTGCAGTCGTTGTTGATGCTCAAGTTAGCTCATTCTCCACTGTTAATCTCGCATTTGCTTGGACACAAGCACCGAATGTGCCTTTAATATTGGGGCAGGCTAATTTCTTCTTTGAATTTGATGTCTGTTTCTTTCGGGCGAGTTCTGAATTTGAAGTCTGCCCTAAACGGACATAGAAATAAAGTTCAGCCATTATATTTTTTCAACTTATAAATAAATCATGACAAACATTTCTATTGATGCGATCGCTGATCTGCCACCGCAGTCTGAGCAACCCGAAGACTGGCGGCGATTTTTTGGGTTTAGTACCGATCATAAAGTGATTGGGATTCAGTATATCGTCACTTCCTTTATCTTCTTTCTGATTGGCGGCGTGTTGGCGATGGTAATTCGGGGTGAACTGATTACCCCTGAATCGGATCTGGTCGATCGCGCAGTCTATAACTCCATGTTCACGATGCATGGCACGATCATGTTGTTTCTCTGGACATTTCCCGTCTTACTAGGTTTATCCAATTACTTAGTGCCATTGATGATCGGCGCTCGTGATATGGCTTTTCCTAAATTAAATGCGATCGCCTTCTGGATGGTTCCTGTATTTGGGATTATCCTGATGGCAAGCTTTTTTGTGCCTGGAGGTTCGGCGCAATCGGGCTGGTGGGCTTATCCGCCTGTGAGCTTGCAAAATCCTACGGGTAATATTGTCAATGGTCAGTTCCTGTGGTTATTAGCGGTAGCGATTTCGGGTGTGGCTTCGATTATGGGCGCGATTAACTTCGTAACCACGATTTTCCGAATGCGAACCACAGGCATGACTTGGTTCAAAATGCCTGTGTTTGTGTGGACAGTCCTTGCCGCGCAGCTTATTCAGTTATTTGGATTGCCTGCCCTGACCGCAGGAGCGGTGATGCTGTTATCGGACTTAACTTTTGGGACTAGCTTTTTCGATCCAGCCAAAGGCGGTGACCCCGTTCTCTTTCAACATTTTTTCTGGTTCTATTCTCATCCTGCCGTCTATGTGATTATTCTGCCCATATTTGGGGTTTTCTCCGAGATTTTTCCTGTATATGCCCGCAAGCCCCTGTTCGGGTACAAAGTCGTGGCAGTTTCTTCATTAGTTATTACGGGACTGAGCGGCGTTGTCTGGGTGCATCATATGTTTGCTAGTGGCACACCTAGCTGGATGCGGATGATTTTTATGGCGACTACGATGTTAATTTCTGTACCGACAGGCATTAAAGTTTTTGCATGGGTCGCCACGATCTGGGGTGGCAAGATCAAGCTAAATACAGCAATGTTATTTGGATTGGGAGCGCTGGTGATGTTTGTATTTGCGGGAATTACAGGGATTATGCTGGCGGCTGTACCTGTAGATATTCATGTAAATAACACATATTTTGTGGTGGGACATTTCCATTATGTAATTTACGGCGCAACGGTTCTCGGCATCTATGCAGCGCTCTATCACTGGTTCCCCAAGATGACAGGGAGAATGTATTCTGAAGGTTTAGGAAAGCTGCATTTCGTTCTCACCTTTATCGGTACGAATGCCTGTTTCTTTCCGATGCACCCACTCGGTTTGCAAGGAATGCCGCGCCGCGTTGCCTCCTACGATCCAGAGTTTGCCTTCTGGAATGTGATTGCCAGTTTAGGTGGCTTTCTCTTAGGCGTATCGACATTGCCATTTTTGCTCAACATGATTGGCTCTTGGGTACAGGGCGAAAAGGCTCCTAAAAATCCGTGGCGGGCGATCGGTTTGGAATGGCTAATTTCTTCGCCACCATCCCATGAGAACTATGATGAGTTACCGATTGTAATTTCCGAACCATATGGCTATGGCAAAGATGAACCCTTAGTTTCTAATCTTGATCAGTTGGAGATAAATCATGCAACCAGTTAATGCTTCTATCAGCGACAATCCCATTCTAGAAGTTGCCCACGAGTCCTCCCATAGCGAGCATCCCGACCATCGTCTGTTCGGCTTTGTCGTATTTCTACTTTCTGAAAGCGTAATTTTCTTTAGCTTTTTCGCTGGTTATATTGTCTATAAAACCACCTCTCTCAATTGGCTGCCTGATGGTGTCACAGGTTTAGAAATTAGAGAACCAATCATTAACACGATCATTCTCGTTTCTAGCAGTTTTACGATCTATCTTGCTGAGAAGTTTCTCCATAAGAAGCAGCTTTGGGGATTTCGCGCTTTCTGGCTCCTGACGATCGCGATGGGTAGTTATTTCCTATACGGTCAAGCCGTGGAATGGAGTGGTTTAGCCTTTGGCTTCAGTGATGGCGTGTTTGGCGGTAGTTTCTATTTGCTGACTGGCTTTCACGGTCTGCACGTTTTCACGGGTGTGCTGTTGCAGCTAATCATGTTAGTGCGATCGTTCCTTCCCAATGAATATGACAAGGGTTTATATGGCATTGAGTCCACTTCGCTCTTCTGGCATTTTGTCGATGTGATCTGGATTGTGTTGTTTATGCTGATCTATGTCTGGCAATAAAAGAGCCCTAAAACTTCAGTGCCAAGAAAATTAAAAAACGTTGCAAAGCAACGTTTTTTAATTTTCTTTTGGGTCGTTGGATCGGCGATCGCTGTATCACCCAAGGATTAGTGTTGCGACGCAGCACTAATCTTTGGATGTGAAACCGTTAGGATGCGATCGCCAAGACTAAGGCATCTAGTTTTCTGATTCTTTCAACCATAATCTTCATCACATTGAGGGCAAAGTTAGGTGTTTGCTGCACTAAAAAATTAAACCGCTTGGCATCTATAGGCACAAGCTTACACTCAGTTTTGGCGATCGCCGTTGCTCTTCTGGGGCTATCGTCAATCAGCGCCATTTCACCAACAATACCGCCTGCGCCAGTAGTATCGAGAAACTTGCCATCAATGGAGATTTCCACCTCACCTTCAACAACGACATACATCCGATCAGCAACTCCGCCCTTTGTAAAAATCACTTGTCCTGCGGGAATCATGACAAAATCGGGATCATTTTTAAATAAATCAATAGACATAGCTGTCTTACTCCAAGAATAGGCAATTATAAAGATATCGCTTACATTGACACAAAGGGTAAACCCTTACCTTAATCTTTTTAGAACTTATGAAATATGACGATGCGTAGAGGCAATTCATGAATTGCCTCTACGCCCAAGGATTTAGTGGTGCGGCGCGCCGCACCACTAAATCCTTGGATGTAAAGCATTTTTTACGAACAAAAGAAATTTTAAAAGTGCGGCAACGCTGGGAAATGTAAATGCATGAAAATTGTGGCGATCGCCCTTGCTGGGGGAAAGAGTTCGCGAATGGGAACCGACAAGGCGCTGTTGGAAATTGACGGCGAGACTCTGCTCGCAAAAGTTTGTCACGTTGCGTCACAGGTTACGGAATCTGTGTATGTGGTGGTGCGTAGTTGTGAGCAGTATCAAGCAGCGATCGCAAGTTCTGAGTATATTTCGGTTGTAGATCGGCAATTGACAGGTGCTTTGGTCGGTTTTTTACAGGGATTGGAGGTGATCGCCCATACTCCAGACTCTATTAATCCTGATTGGATATTATTATTAGCCTGCGATCTACCTAACTTAAAAAGTGATGTTTTAAAAACTTGGGCTGCCCAATTAGCCGACTTACCTGAAGACGCGATCGCCTATTTACCAAAGCATATTGCTCGAGATCAGGAGCTAGCAGATGGTCAGATCAAATCAAAGCAATGGGAGCCTTTATGCGGGTTTTATCGGTGGGAATGTCAGAAATCGCTGATGGAATTTGTCGAAGGTGGTGGGCGATCGTTTCAAAAATGGCTCAAAACACAGCAAGTAATCGAGATTGCGAAAGTGGATGCGAATATTTTATTCAACTGCAACACTGTTGCTGACTTGCTGTGGATAAAGCGCTAAATTCTTAGGCATCGCGGCTCCGCCGCGATGCCTAAGAATTTAGCGCTTTAATTACGTTTTAACGTTACGGCAAAAGTACTTCCCTTCCCAACCTCACTGATTACATGAATGCTACCTTCCATCTTCTGCACCAAGTCATTGGCGATCGCCAGTCCCAGCCCCGTACCGACAATATTGCCATCAGCTTGCCGACCGCGAAAATTACGCTCAAATAAGCGCGGAATATCGGCTTCAGGAATACCGACCCCTGTATCTTGAATATAAATGTGAACAGTATCTGGTTTTACATCGGTTCCCAATAGCACATATCCACCCTCTGACGTGTACTTGAGGGCATTTTCCACTAAGTTCCCAATTACTTCTCTTAAAGCCGATTCATTCCCTAATATTTGAGGCAGTCTTGATGGAATGTTTGTCAAAAATTGAATGTTTCTTTCTTGGGCGATCGCACTGGCAAAACTTGATACTCCTTCCAGTACATTGACTAAATCCACCTCTTCAATTTCCATTGTCGCGGCGGGTAAGATCGCTTGATCGGAAGCTGGCTCAATCAATAATAAAGGGACTGGCTGATCGACTTCGTTAAGCAGGTCTTGAATATGCTGAGTTTCTCGCAATATTCCTGTGACAAACTTTTGATTGGGATCTTCAGCGATGATCCGCCTTGATAATAATTGCCCAAAGGTCCGAATTGCCGTAAGTGGGTTGCGAAGTTGATGCAATAGAGATGCGAGAAAATTAGCCTGATTTTCGTAATTGCGCTGTTGACTAGACATCAGCCATTGATTGCGGCGATCTAAGGCACAGGCGATCGCTAAGGTGTTGGCGACTTGCTGAATCTGCGACTGTTCATAATCAAACCAATCGCGATCATCGCGCCCCGTCATCAAAAAACCGAGGATCGTATCTTCATAAATCAATGGCAATATAAATCGGCGTTGCCTCACCAGACCACCGCTCCCCATCGTCATTATTGGAAAGGCTTCGGGTAACGAAATTGCTCCTGCGGGAAAGATGGCAACTTCGACTAGCTCAGGCGATCGCCCCTCCGCTACATTTTCCGTGATGTAGATGGCACTGGCTACTGCACCCAAGCTTTGGGTTAATAAAACAATTTGCGATCGCGCTATGGCAACTAGATCTGGACTCGCAATAATCATGGAAAGGGAGCTACTGAGGTCAACAATATTCGTTGTAAATTTCAGTATACCGTCCGAAATTAGATTTATTGCAGCTTTGATTTTGCCGTAGGCAAAATCAAAGCTCAAAACCAGTACTAAGTAAATGAGCTTAATTAAAAACCAAAAAGGTTATTCCGCCCGCGTAGCGGGCGGAATAACCTTTTTGGTTTTTAGTTTTTAATTAAGCCGAGCTATTTAAAATTATGTTTTGTTTTCAAATAGGTACGCACTCATTTGAAAACCGCAATAGTATTATATTAGGTGTATTACAGCGCTCTGCGCTTAATTAGAACCCAGAGAAATTTTTGAAAGCGGCGCTCTGCGCTGATTTAAGAACTTTCTCTTGATGTCCTGACCCAACCTAGCGCAACCTCGCAAATTATCTATGAAAATCCGCATTGGCAATGGCTATGACCTGCATCGGCTAGTAAGCGATCGCCGCTTAATCCTTGGCGGCGTGGAAATTCCTTACGAAAAGGGACTGCTAGGACATAGCGATGCCGATGTGCTGACCCATGCGATTATGGATGCAATGCTGGGAGCGCTCGCTCTCGGTGACATCGGGCATTATTTCCCGCCTTCTGACCCTAAATGGGCTGGCGCAGATAGCATCATCCTATTGCAGCAAGTACAAGTGCTAATCGGCGCTCAGGGCTGGCAAGTTAACAACCTAGACGCAATGGTAATCGCTGAAGCGCCAAAACTGAAACCTCACATCAAGGCTATGCGCGATCGCCTCTCTACAGCCATGAATCTGCCAATTGATTGCGTCAGCGTGAAAGCAACCACCAATGAAGGAATGGATGCGATCGGTCAAAAAGAAGCGATCGCCGTTCATGCAGTTGTTCTACTGACAAAAATCTAAAAGCTAGTTCTGATCGCGTGGCGATCAGAACTAGCTTTTAGATTTTTGTTAAGCAGAAATTATTCACCATTTAAGAGATAGATTGATTGTGAGAAGAAGTACGCAAAAACAGGTAAAGATTAAGCAATGGAAAGCGATCGCTTTGTTGATGTTGATTGGCTTCTGTTCGCTGCTGCTTTGGGGTTGTACGGTTAAGCCAGAAGTTCTCAAAAATCGCTTGGTTGTCCCTCTCGATAGCGACATTAAAACTTTCAATCCTATTTTGATTGGTGATGCTTTTAGTGGCATTGTGATGGGCTATACGTTCACAGGGCTAATCACCGAAAATCCGATCACTAAGGAGATAGAACCTGAACTTGCGGAAAAGTGGGAATTTCAGCAGGATGGTAAACAAATTATCTTTACCCTGCGTCCAGACTTGAAATGGTCTGATGGTCAACCTCTTACCGTTGATGATTTTCTATTCACCTATCAAAATATTATTTTCAATGAAAAAATCCCCACAGGAACTCGCGATGTCCTGCGTGTCGGACAATCTCAGACTTTGCCCAAGGTGGAGAAGCTTGATGAACGCCGTATTTCCTTCCTATTGAGCGAACCCTTCGCCCCTGCACTGCGAACAATGGGCGGAATTGCCGCTTTACCAAAACATATTTTTGAATCGACTTTACAAGAAGATTCCAATAAACCTGATAAAAAATTAAAGTTCCTTGAAACATGGACGCTCAGCACCCCAGTTAGTCAGCTTGTCAGTAGTGGACCCTATGTGATTCAAGAATATCGCCCTTCAGAGCGGGTGGTTTATAAACCAAACCCGTATTACTGGAAAAAAGACCGTCCCATCATTCCGCAACTAGTGATGCAGATTGTGGAATCACCCGATACGGCACTGCTAAGATTTCGCTCCAACGATCTCGATATGTATAAGTTGCGCGGTGAAGATTATCAATTGCTAAAGCGTTTTGAGCAGCGCGATCGCTACAAAATTTACAATGCAGGTCCCTCCACTGGACAAGCATTCATGATGTTCAATCTCAATAAAGGAAGAAACCCCAAAACTAATGAACCCTTTGTTAGTCCTATCAAATCCAAATGGTTCAATGATGTTAATTTTCGCCGTGCTGTCGCCCATTCGATCAATCGTGAAGCGATGGTTACTAACCTTGCTCGCGGACTAGCTCAACCTCAAAACTCTCCAGTTTCCATATCTAGTCCCTATTTCTTTGCGCTTGAGAATGGACTCAAGGTATATGACTATCAGCCTGAAAAAGCTAAAAAGATTTTATTGCAAGCAGGCTATAAATACGACTCAGAGAAGCAATTGCGAGATGCTCAAAACAATATTGTCCGCTTCACTTTACTAACGCCTTTGGGAATTAGAGTGCCTATGGGAGCGCAAATCAAAAATGATTTAGAAAAGATTGGCATGAAGATTGACTTCAATCCCGTTGACTTTCGGATTATTACCGACAAACTGGACAACTCAAAACAATGGGATGCGACAATTCTCGGATTTACAGGTGGTGCGGAACCAAACAGTGCCATTAATCTCTGGGCTCCCGATGGTGATTCCCATATATTTAACAAGGGTGCAGTTGGCGGTGAGCCACCATTCCCCGATCGCGAAGTTAGTGATTGGGAAAAGAAAATTCATGAGCTAATGATCAAGGGCGCTCAAGAGCTTGATGAAACCAAGCGCAAAGCCATCTACGCCGAATATCAGCAATTAGTTCAAGAACAATTGCCGCTAATTCATTTGACAATTCCTCTCTATCTAGTCGCTGTTCGCGATCGCGTGGAGAATGCTCAACCGACTGCCTTGGCAGGTAGTACGGGCGTAACTGGCGCTATGTGGAATGTGGAACAATTAAAATTACAGCCATAGGCAAGAAGAAACAAATCAGGAGATGGCTACACCGTTTCCTGATTTCGTCACTGATAGCACTGTTTTTCTGAGAAGAAAGAAATCGCCTCTTCAAACCACAAATTAAGATCGCGATCATAAAGTGTTACTTTTTGTTTAATAGTTTGAGTCATAGGTTTAGGCGATGCGATACAGCATTTATCAAGTACATCTCAAATTAACTTTAAAGCCACTCAAGATTTTTTAGCGAAATAAATTACATCAGGCAAATTTTTAAAATGGTCATCAGCAGTAATAAGCTTAACCTTTTCTTGTTGTGCTGTTGCATAGATAATTGAGTCCGCAAAGCTCAATTTATATTTTTGCGATAACTCAGAAGCACGTAATGCCAAGGAGTCTGTCAAAGGAATCACATTTGCTTGTTGCGTAAGTGCAATAACTTCCATCGCCAACACCTCATCACGCTCACGGCAGATCCATTTATGTAATTCATACTGTATGCAAGTAGGAATAATTAGATTGTGGAGATCGCCTAAATAGGGCGCAAATTCATCAGCTAATATCCCATCTGTCAGCCACTCAATCCATCCGCAAGTATCAACAAGAGCCCTCATACTCTTTCACTGCGATCGCGTACATTGCTAATATTCGCTCCCTTTAAAACACCACGCAATGATTGAATAGAAGGCTTAGGCACAAGCGTAATTGAATCACCTTGTAGTAAAATTGTAAACTTTTGTCCTGCCTTCAAGTTCAGCAAATCCCTTATTTCTTGTGGAATTGGGACTTGATATTGCTGGGATAAAATGACTTCTAGCATTGTTGATACCTTTTATTTTAAGTCATAAGTGTTGAACGACAGGAAATAATCAGAAAAAAGCGCTCCTAATCTGTTAAACTAGGAGCAATAAATTAAAAAAATAATATCCGCAATGTTATCCAACTTCCCCCATATTGTCAAATATTTACTTTCACTTTTACCTCAAAACGATTATCCGAAGCTAGACACATTTTCGTTTGTAAGTTGTTGGCTAAGTTTTGTACTCGACCAAAGTCAAACAGGG
>MNZA01000265.1 GCA_001873375.1 Oscillatoriales cyanobacterium CG2_30_44_21 | reverse complement strand
CGATTGGCAACTCGATCCTTCCCAAACCCTAGATTATGGTTCCATATTTTACTTCACAATTATTTTGCCTCTTGCCGCCCATAGCCATGCTCCAGCACCATCCAGCTTTAATTTACCCAACTCTCTCTGCATTCACGCCGATCAGTTCCCAATCAAAATCTTAGTAGTTGAAGATAATCTTCTCAATCAAAAAATTTCTTTTTTAATGCTCCAAAAGCTAGGCTACAAAGCCGATATCGCTGCCAATGGTTATGAATGTCTCAATCTGCTCAATAGTCAGGAGTTAGAATGTGCCTATGATCTAATCTTTATGGATGTGCAAATGCCAATCATGAGTGGAATTGCCGCCACAAAAGCAATTCGCACGCAATCTAACTTAACCCAGCCTTGGATCGTTGCTCTGACTGCTGATGCCATGCCCGAAGATCGCCAAGTCTGCATGGAAGCAGGAATGGATGATTACATTAGCAAGCCCATCAATCTCCAATCAATCGAGCAATCCCTCGCCAAATACATCGAAGCGCATTCATCAAACTAAGTAGCCCAACATACATTAAAACCAGAAGGTGGTTCCGCCCGCGTAGCGGGCGGAACCACCTTCTGGTTTTAATGTATGTTGGGCTACTTAGTTTGATGAATGCGCTTCGATGTATTTGGCGAGGGATTGCTCGATTGATTGGAGATTGATGGGCTTGCTAATGTAATCATCCATTCCTGCTTCCATGCAGACTTGGCGATCTTCGGGCATGGCATCAGCAGTCAGAGCAACGATCCAAGGCTGGGTTAAGTTAGATTGCGTGCGAATTGCTTTTGTGGCGGCAATTCCACTCATGATTGGCATTTGCACATCCATAAAGATTAGATCATAGGCACATTCTAACTCCTGACTATTGAGCAGATTGAGACATTCATAACCATTGGCAGCGATATCGGCTTTGTAGCCTAGCTTTTGGAGCATTAAAAAAGAAATTTTTTGATTGAGAAGATTATCTTCAACTACTAAGATTTTGATTGGGAACTGATCGGCGTGAATGCAGAGAGAGTTGGGTAAATTAAAGCTGGATGGTGCTGGAGCATGGCTATGGGCGGCAAGAGGCAAAATAATTGTGAAGTAAAATATGGAACCATAATCTAGGGTTTGGGAAGGATCGAGTTGCCAATCGACAGGTGGACAGCCACCCACATGACCGCGACTCTCAAACCAAATTGTGCCTTCCATTATTTCCACAAGTCGCTTGCAGATGGCTAGTCCTAACCCTGTGCCGCCAAACTTACGACTGGTCGAACTATCAGCTTGGGTGAAGGGATTGAATAGTTGATCGACTTGGTGACTTTCAATGCCGATGCCTGTGTCAGCGATCGCAAATTGAAACTCACAGCGCTGATCGGCAGTTAATTTGTGACTGTAACTGATGGTGACGAAACCTTGATGCGTAAATTTGAGGGCATTGCCCACTAGGTTTGTCAGCACTTGTCGCAGACGCGCTTTGTCACCGATGACGGTTTTGGGATTGTTCAGACTAAGTTTGCATTGCAGATTGACATCCCGATCAAAAGCTTGCTTGCTCAATAGATTACAAACCGAATTAATTACTTCTTCAAGATTAAATTCCGATTGTTCTAAAAGAAGATGATGGGCTTCAATTTTGGATAGATCAAGAATGTCATTGATGATCGCTAGCAACAACTCGCCACTATCCAGAATAGTCTGCACAAAGCCCTTTTGCTCCATGTTTAGGGTTGTGCCTGATAATAACTGCGCCATGCCCAAAACTCCATTCATAGGAGTGCGAATTTCATGACTCATATTTGCTAGAAATTCACTCTTGGCTCTATTGGCAGATTCTGCTTGTTCTTTTGCTAGGGCTAGGGCAGTTTCGGTCTTTTTCCGCTCCGTTAATTCCAGATGCAATTGCTGATAAAGTTCTATTTTTTGAATGGCGATCGCTAGTTGAGTCGTAACTCCTTGAATTAATTCAATTTCATCTTTTTCCCAATCAGTCATTTTACAAGGTTTATGTAAGCTCAAGCTTCCCCAAACTTTAGCACTGACAATGAGCGGCATTAGCATCCAAGAACCTTGAGATTTTTGAGCAATTTCTCGATTAATGGGATCATCAATTGTGTCCACATCAGCGATTTGCACAATTTCCAACCTTTTCAGTTTTTCCGTGATCGGATTATTTTCATCAGGGATCTCTAGATCTAATTTGCCAAAGACATTATTACCTTCTCGAAATACAGCGAGGTGCTTCCATATTTTTTGTTCGGGAATATACTTTACGATTACCACTTCATTGGAGTTGGACAGATGGGCGATCGCCTGAATAGCACAGTTAAAAATAGTATCTAGATCAGAAGATATGTGAATAACTTTAATAAATTGATTGAATATTTGTTCTCGCCCAATTCTTGCTCTTAAAGCTTTTTCGACAAGCTTTTGATCTGTAAAATCCCTAGAAATTTCCATTACAGAGATCACATTACCACTGGCATTAAATTCGGGTAAAAGCCTAGTTTGAAAATATTTATCCCCTGATATTGCCTTGTATTCAAACTCTACTAATTCCTGATTTCCTGTGGCAAAAACCTTCTTGATTGCCGCAGTAATTACTTCGGGGAGTTCTGGAATAACCCGCCCCACATAGTAACTAGACGGTTTGCCTGTAAAGGTTTCGATAGTAGAATTTATAAAAGTGCAGATTAAATCTTGTCCAAATCGAGAGATGATATCAGGAGAATTTTCAATTAAATTGCGAATTTCTTGGTTTTGTTGACGTTGTAAAGATTCATCTAATTTGCGTTGGGTAATATTTCGACAAATACAAAAGAAAATTACTTCATTTTCCCAATCTATAGCGCTGGCGCTAATTTCTACATTTAGGATTGAGCCATCTTTGCAGCGATACAGAGTTTCAAAAATATTTCTGTCATTTATTTCCAGCTTTTGGGCAACAGTTTCAATTTCTTGCCGACTCAAATGCACATCAATGTCGTAAATACTGAGACTGGTTAATTCTTTTAAGGTATAGCCAAGGCTTTTTATAAAACTTTGATTAGCTTCAATAATTTGACCTTTACTATCCAAAATTACGATGCCATCAAAGGATGTTGTAAATAAAATTCTATTGCGAATAAATCCTTTTTCTAATGATGCTTCGATCGCTTTGCGATCGCTAATATCGAACATGATGCCCACCATCCGCACCACTTTGCCTGCATCATCATAAATCCCTTTGCCCTTAGTCATGACCCAATGCACCGATCCTTGCGGATGCACGATTCGGTATTCTATTTCTAACGGAGTATGATTTTTTTTAGCATTATTAAAGGCAGCTTCTACCCAATTTAGGTCGTCAGGATGAATGCGATCGCGCCCAGAAGTGTTGAATCAGACATGAAGTTATCCTAAAAGTAGACACAGTATTCCTGTAGAAAGCATGATTTCAGCTTAAAGCCACTATCTTTCTAAACCAATGTACATAACTGATATTCTCACTCATGAATGCTTGTAAATACCTCAGTTTATCTAACATCTTACAGCCAAACTCTTTTGGTATCTCTACTAGTTCTAATAAAACATATGCTATTAAGCAAGT
>MNZA01000180.1 GCA_001873375.1 Oscillatoriales cyanobacterium CG2_30_44_21 | reverse complement strand
CAATTCTTCGGTCTTGATTTGTCCTAAGACAAGTATTAAAAATCAACCTTAACCATTATTGACTTTTATTTGGTTGTAACTACCCTTAACATACTGAAGAGGATATTTTTCCTTGGTTGTTAAATGTGAGGTGCAGTATGCATGATATTAACTCTTTCCTACTGGCACAAACGTCAACAGGGAATAGCTTTGCGGTTAACGATTTGCTCAAGCCTGATGGACTTGTACTCCAACTTGTTTTCGCGATCGCGATTTTAGTCGGTGGTTGGGTAGTCGCCATCTTTTTCGCGTCCATGACCGAAAATTTGCTAAAACGCACCAGTATCGATAACAAACTTGCAGGTTGGTTAACTGGTTCCAGTAGTAGTACGGATGCTTTCCCCATCGAAAAATGGGCTGGCACTACGGTTTTTTGGATTATTTTACTTTTTGCTCTAGTTGGATTTTTCCAATATCTCAAACTAGATGCAGTTGCTACCCCCTTAAATGGATTGTTAGGACAAATCACATCTTTCCTACCTAAGCTCGGTGGTGCGGCGATCCTCGTTGGTATTGCATGGGTTCTGGCTACGATTAGCAAAATGATTGTTGGGCGCTTTTTGCGATCGGCAAATATTGATTCTAAAGTTAATGAAAACGTTGCCGATTCTAATACAGAAGCTTTACCCCTCAGTGAAACTCTAGCCTCTACTTTGTATTGGTTTATCTTGCTGCTATTTCTACCCCTAGTCCTTGATACTTTGGGACTAGTGCAAGCACTTCAACCTGTCCAAAATCTCGTCAATCAGATTTTGAGCGCCCTACCCAAAATCATCAAGGCGGTAATGATTGGTGGTATCGGTTGGTTGATTGCTCAAGTAGTTAAGCGAATTATCACAAGTCTATTGGCGAGTAGCGGCGCCGATCGCTTCCTTCAGCGTTGGACTTCTAATCAAACTGAATATACTCTGTCTCAAGTAGTTGGGAACTTTGTCTATATCTTGATTTTGATTCCGACTGCCATATCTACGTTGGAAGCATTGGAAATTAGTGCGATTTCCCGCCCAGCCACGGCGATGCTTGATCAAGTGTTGCGCTTCCTGCCACAACTTTTTGTAGCTAGTGTAATTTTGACAGTTGCCTATTTTCTTGGTCAGTTCGCAAGAGATATTGTTTCTGGCATTCTCACTGGTTTAGGCTTCAATAATATTTTGCAATGGTTAGGATTCCAGTCGATCGCATCTACTACACCGACTGTCTATCCTGTAAGCGAAGATGGTGAAAATCAAGTAGTAACTTCTTTACCACCCCAAACTCCTTCGCAAATTGTGGGGATCATCGTATTCCTAGCCATTATGCTGGTGGCGATCGCCACGGCAACCGATGTCTTACAGGTAAATGCCCTAACCAGTATTGTCTTTGGAGTACTAAAAGTCTCTGGACAAGTGCTGAGTGGTGTGATTATTTTCGGGATCGGCTTATATCTTGCCAACCTTGCCTTTAATCTGATTGCTAGTACTGGTGGTCGTCAAGCCAGAATTCTTGGTCATGCCGCCAGAATTTCGATTATCGCTCTGATTACGGCAATGGCGCTGAAGCAGATGGGTATTGCTAGCAATATTGTTGATCTTGCCTTTGGCTTATTGACTGGAGCAATTGCCGTGGCGATCGCGGTCGCTTTTGGTCTGGGCGGCAAGGATATTGCTAATCAACAGTTGCGTGAATGGTTAGATTCATTCAGAAGGAACGATTAATTATTAACACCAAACAAAAAAATGGCGTAGCCATTATTTTGTTTGCATAAGTGAGTGGCGGCGCGAAGCGCCGCCACTTGTTTAGTGGGTTAGAAATAGGTACGCCATTTCTTCATCTGATATAGGACTTATACTAGTTGCTACGCCGTAAAATTATCACTTCCTCAGTTTCACAACTCGCCAAATGCATCGTGAAACCAATGGACAAACGCAAGCTACTATGAGCCAGCCTAGTAAGTCAAACACACAGTTTATTCGCATTGATCGCGGGATCAGTCAGTTTAACAACGACTACTATGCGGCTTTGGGCTTGCCAATCAATTGCAACCCTATCTATATTCGCCATGTTTATTTGAGCGTGGCGCGGACACTTCATCCCGATGTGTATGGGTTGTCATTGGAAGAAAAAGAAATTGCCACTCAATACTTAGCAAAATTAGTCAATCCTGCTTACAACATCTTGATGAAAGATGAAGAACGCAAGGCATATCAAGGAATTTTTAAATTATTAGCCAAGCGGTTAATGCAAAAATCGCGCAATGTTCCCATTCACTCTGATATTGCCTGTGAGCTGATGATGGCTCCCAACGATGGAGCCTACGAACGCGCCGTATCGGCGATCGCCAAAAAACAATTTCGCTCGCTCCCATCCATTTTGGAATATACCGCCCAAATTAGCGAGTTAAATTTGGTCTATATTCTCTACAAAGAAGGCTATCAATACGGCGGGGCAAACCTTCCGCCTGTGCTTGCCCCCAAGTCAAAATCGGTCAATCCTCTTCCTGTCACCAACATCTACGCCTATCCGCCATCCAGCCCCCCTAGCTATGGACTTGCTAAGAAAGATGAACCTGATGCAACGGTGATCCAATCCTCTGTTGAATCTAAGTCTGCATCTAAATCTGCCGACAGAGTTGGCGATCGCCTCAAAGTTTGCGAAATCTACATGAGTCAAGGCGATTGGAAATCTGCTCTCAAGGATTTACGCGAAATCTTGCAACTTGATCCTAATAACAGCAAATGTCACGCCATGCTCGGCGTAGTCTACAAAAATATTAATCAACCCCAAATGGCGAAGATCAGCTTAAATCTCTCTCTCAAACTCAACCCTCAAGAGCCGCTAGCCCTCAAGCATATCAAGGAACTCAATAGTCCTAGCTCAAGCAATCCTAGCGGTTCGCAAACCAGTAAGAGTGTTCCAAAATCTAATTCGGCAACTTCCAAAACCACCCCCATTGCCCCACCACCAAAACGCGGCTGGCTCTCCAACCTGCTAGGTTGGGCTGACCCCAACGACCCCAAGAAGTGAGTGGCTGGCTGTAGCTATGAAACCTAAAACCAGAAGTTGTTCCGCCCGCGTAGCGGGCGGAACAACTTCTGGTTTCTTTAACCAAAGAAATGGCGTAGCCATTTCTTTGGTTGGTATTATTCGCTGTATAATCCAACTTATGATCGGCAAGCTCCTAGACAATCGCTATCGCATCATTAGAGAACTGGCTGAGGGAGGGTTTTCCCAAACCTATCTTGCCGAAGATACTCGCTTACCCAAAAATCCCAAATGCGTAGTCAAGCACCTCAATCCCACCATTGATGATCCTGTTTTTACCCAAAAAGCTCTAGAACTATTTAAAACCGAAGCCGAAACTCTTCAAGAATTGGGTAAGCATGATCTGATTCCTCAACTTTATGCTTACTTTCAAGAAAACAAGGAATTTTATCTTGTCCAAGAGTTTATTGAAGGGCATCCCCTTAGCACCGAAATGTCCCCAGGCAGTCAGATGGCAGAAGCTAGGGTCGCTCAGATCGTCAAAGAAGTTTTAGAGATTTTGCAGTTTGTCCACAAATATAATGTGATTCATCGTGATGTCAAACCCAGCAATTTAATTCGGCGACATCACGATGGCAAGCTGGTCTTAATTGATTTTGGCACGGTGAAGCAAGTGCAAATGGAAGTTGCCAGTGCTAGTCGCAAAGCAAAAGTAACTTTGCCGATTGGGACTCCTGGCTATATGTCCTACGAGCAGGAGCGGGGTCAGTCTGTATCGTCTAGCGATATTTATTCTTTGGGAATGTTGGCGCTCCAAGCTCTCACAGGCAAGCATCCGAGCCAATTTCCCCGCGATCGCGACAATGAGATCAATTGGCAGAGTTACCCCAACATTAGCCGCGAGTTTACCGCAGTCCTGATCCAAATGACCCGTTGCAATCCACGCGATCGCTATCAAACGGTAGCGGAAGTTCTGCACGATCTATCTAAATTGTCCAAACTAAATACCACTTCACCTCGGACTGTTGACGATCGCCTCAGTAAATTCTCAATTAATCAAATTGCTCAAAAAACCAGAAAGCAATCTAATTCTCAAAGTTTAATTTGGATATCTGTGCTTTCTCTATTAGGCTTGACCGCATTGATCTACTCACTGCTGATTTGGGTTAAAGATCAAAACAAAATCAAAGTGGATTTAGTCCAGACTGTTCTTGAAGTTGTAAGCGAAACCACAGCGATTAGTTCTCCGTCCCCGCCTAAACCCGACACTTCCGATAAGCTCAGTTACGAACTATTGAGCAACTATCTCAAACAAAAGGACTGGCAATCTGCCGACCAAGAAACCTATCTTCTCCTTCTCAAAGCCGCAGGTTCTCGATCCTATGCCGATGGAACTTTCCATCCCGATGAGTTGGGGCAAATCTCCTGTGCCGATCTAGTTCTAATTGACCAACTATGGACACAATCCACTAAGGCGAAACAGGGCTTGACAGCGCAGCGCCAGACCTATGAAGAGTCATCCAGAGATCTACGGCTCACTTTTGAGACTTTAGGCTGGTTCAATCCTTCAGGAGAGTCAGCAATCGAAACTGCCTATGATCGCCAAACATCAAGGTGGGAATATATCAAAGGTCGCCAGCCTAATTTCAAATCGCCACCAAAAGGACATCTACCATTTTTAATGCGATCGCCTACTAAAAACATGGAAGCCCTAACCACTCTATATCGCTGCTCTTCAAATTAAAACTAGAAAATTGTGCCGCCCGCTACGCGGGCGGCACAATTTTCTGTTTTTTTAGTTTAGTTACTTACAGCGCTTTGTACTTGCTTAAACCCCAAATAATACCAAGTCACAAAAGTGTAGTCACACTTTTGTGACTTGAAAAGCAAACTCAGTATGGTTTTTAAAATAAAGCAATGGCTACGCCATTGCTTTATTTGGTATAAAATTTTAAAAGCGCGGCTCCGCCGCGCTTTTAAAATTATTTGTGCAGTTCGTCTGTGCGAGAAAACAGACGGAAGTATAGCGATCGCCCGACTTCTTTAAATGGATAAGCGACAAATGTCAGTGGGTTAATTGTGACAATGATATCGTGAAGCCCTAATCGAGCGATCGCGGCGATCGCCCAAGCCACAAAACTTGCAGACATGACTCCATAAGGATTAAGGTTACTTTTAAATGGTCCTAAGACTAATTTGCGAATTACATAGGGGCAATCAAGGCGGCGCAGGGTGAGTAAGTCGCCGATCGCCCGTTTGGAAAGCTCATACAAGGGACTAAAAGCGGGATTGACCTCCGCCTCTGAAGTATTCACCCAGATTTCTTTTTGCGGGTTGGCAACTTCCGACCATATATCCATGATTAAATCAACCCACCGAAACACAGAAAATGTATTGACTTCATAGGAGTTGTAAATGGATTGGGAATCCCTTGCAGATAATACATTCAGTCCATGATTGAGGATGAGAATATCGACATCTTTCAGGCGATCGCAAAGTTCCGCTTCATGTCCGATCTTCCAGACGAGTATCTCTATGGGCTGGCTCAAGTCTTGATCAAGATCAGCAAAGCTAACATTAGGAGAAGTTGTAAGCGCAATTAATCTGGCTCCACGCTTGCCTAGTTCCCCCAGCAACGCACGTCCCATCGTCCCCGATGCACCCGTAATCGCAATGACCTTACCATTAAAAAACAATGTCCTAACCTCACTAAAAATTTTCGCGCTATACCCAGAAAGTTGTTTCGCCCGCGTAGCGGGCGAAACAACTTTCTGGGTTTGGCATTACTCCACAACCCGCAGCTGATTGACTCGCAATACAAACTTACCGCCACTGCTACCGCCAAACGATGATACACGCACAATATAATTTCCCGCCTGACGCACTCTAAAAAAGATCAGCGAACTGGTATTGTCTCCCGCCACATCGTCATTTTCGGCGATCGCCTCTCCCTTACTATCGATAAGGCTCAGTACTGTATCAAAGTTACTGGAGCTAACCGCAATTTCTAAGCGTTCTTCTGGCTGGGCGTTGATTTGATAATCACGGGCAAAGCCTTTTTGACCTGTGGGGATATCCTTATCGCTCAGTACATCATTAATATCTTTACCGATGACTAGCTCCGATGGCTTATATAAGGGGCGGAGTTGAGCCGATAGGGGCAAGCTCAAAGAAACGACATATAAGGCGATCGCGCTAGCTAGAGCAGCACCAGCCCCAGATGCGGCTTTGTCCAAAAATTGATGTAGATTCTTCACGAGACTTCTTTTAATTCAGAAAATTTTAACTGTAATTGCGTTGATTCTACTGCGGAATCTCCTGAACTATTAATGAACGCAAGCTCTTTAACAACGGAAGGCTGGAGGGTTGGCACGATCTGAATCTTGCCATAAAACTCAGCTTGGGATAGTTCCACCTTGGACTGAGAAGACATCAGCAATAGCCCCCAAAACACGCCCACCCGATCATTAAAAACTGCCGCTAAATCTGATATTTCAATTTCTTGATTAGGATGGGCTTGAAAATATTTTTCAATTTCTTCCACTATTTCCGACAAATTTTCCTTGTGGGCGAGTTGGGCGATCGCCTTCATCGCGGCTCTTCTGGCGACCTTGCCCTGCATCTGTCGCTTAGCAGGCTTACTGGTTTTGCGATCAACTATTTCGGAGATGGCTTCAATCTGAGCAATCAATTCCTCGAGGGTAATCCGCCTTGCTTTGGGCGGCAAAGCTACAGGCAACCGCCGCAGCCGCTTATCAAGATCTAGCGGTAGCCGCCCTGAGACAGCGCCTAGCTCAGAGGTGAGATCTTCATCATCTTCGGCAATGTCTTCTGCTTGTTCGTAAGCTAACTGGCTTTCGGATAGGGAATTGGCTTTGAGCAGTACCAACATCGATGCATAGAGCATCGCCTGTCCTGAGTCATACAGATCGCGGCGATCGCTAACGATCAACCGTGACAAAAAGCGATCGACCACATCAATTACCTGCACATCCCAAGGATTGATCTCACCTCTTTCTGCAAGATCGATTAGTAAGGCGATGGCATCTTTGGTAACTGATTCAGCGATCGATAGGGTCATGGAGCTTGCGAGAAGCGGATGCTTAAAAATATCACCGATTATGACTAAATACAAAGCATCCACAAAAAAGTTTTAGCAAAGCGCCCTATCGATAGAAGCCATAACTGTACTCAAAGATTAGCGGTGTACCGCTAATCTTTGAGAGAACTTACACTAAAAAGCAAAAGTAAGGGCAATTCATGAATTGCCCTTACTTTTGCTTTTTAGTACAAATTGCGTTAATTATTTGTGTCAATTTAATTCTTAACATTGCGATTTTAATCAATATGAATAATGTTTACATATCGACACATATCAAAAACTTATTCCTTTAGGCAGTTAAATAATTTTTTCTAATAGTGCATACTAAACATATTAAAAAAGAAGGGATTTGTTCCAACTTTCTGATTTTTCTAACAGTTACATTTACTAACATCAAGGATGACGATTATGAGTTTACAAGAAAGAGCAAAAGCTGCTGCTAAAGACCTTGAAGGCAAGGTTCAAGAGGCTGTGGGCAATGTGACTGGAGATTCTGAGCAGCAAGCTTCAGGTCAAGCAAAGCAAGTGGAAGCTGATGTTCGTAACGCAGCGGAAGATGTAAAAGACAAGGCTAAAGATGTGGCAGATGCAGTTCAAGAAAAGGCTAAAGATACTGCTGATGCTGTAAAAGCTAAAGCCAAAGAAATCATCGATTAAGTTGCATTTTTTAAGAAATTAGGCTTGAATTTTTGATAATTTAACTCTAGTTAAATTATCAAAAATTAAATCTTATTCCAAATATACGGAATAAGATGCTATCCCCGAAAGTCATTTTTTTCAGTACAACTTTTACAATTGATGATTTTTAAAAATCAATTCAGAGAATCAAAATGATTTCACAGATTTATAGAGCATTGGCAAGTATTGGTTTGATTGTATTTTTCTCTCTTGTCCTAGTTTTTGGGGTAGCCCTAGAAAATAGCTCAGCCAATCCTGCGATCGCTTCGATGGAAAGAATTGAAGATAAGGCGCAAGAGGCGATCAGAAATTTGACAGGCGATGTCAAAGCTCAATCGCAAATGCCAGAAAGATTAAAAGCAAGTGCTAAAGATTTGGAAGATAAGGCGCAAGAGGCGATCAGAAATTTGACAGGCGATCGTCAAGATCAAGCGGTTGGTAAGGCAAAACAGGCTGAATCTTCGACCCGTAATTGGTTTGAAAATGTCAAAGATACCGTCAAGGGATTGTTTGAGTAAGCGAAGCGGATTAAGGATTCGCAGACTGAGACTCTTTCAAAAAATCTGAGAAGCAGTGGCGCAGATGCTTAACCCACTCGCAAAGATTATTTACGGATTAATGGAGATAGATGTATGAATTTTATTTGGTTTATTTTGATTGGGCTGGCTGCGGGCTGGATCGCAGGGCAATTGGTCAAAGGCAGCAGTTTTGGCTTAGTGGGAGACATCATCGTTGGTGTCGTTGGTGCAATGCTCGGCGGCTTCCTATTTAGCACCTTTGGCGTTGCCGTTGCCACTGGTAGCGGACTACTGGGCAGTCTGATCGTTGCCACCATTGGTGCTGTTGTACTTCTTTTGGGCTTACGCCTGATTAAGTCCGCCTAGGATTTGGCAAAGCTGAAGCCGTATCTCGAAAGTCGTTATGTCTTCACTACGCAAAGCCATAAGCATGACGGAACAACACTCTGCAACTTCCATCATGAACTTATCCTAAGTCAAGCAATGGCTATGCCATTGCTTGATCTAAAAAAATACTGGGTTTGCTTTTCAACTCACAAAAGTGTAATCACACTTTTGTAAATCAATACAATTCACTTAATGAGATTTTGAAAATTATGTCTGACGAAAGAGATCAAGAAATTACTAGAAAAGTTACATCTAGTTCCAATACCCCCGCCGAAGGTTACAGCGTCTCCGAAGCACGGACGACCAGAGTTAGCCGTGACAACAATTCCAGCGCAGTGATTGTCTCTCTATTATTGTTTTTGGCAATCGGAGGAGGCGCGATCGCCTACTTCCTCAACACTCGCCCCACACCAACCACAATCGTCGCGCCCAAAAGCGATACGGTGAAAGAGAATAAATCCACAATCATCGAACGGAACAACACCACGATTAGAGAAGTAAGTCCTGCTTCTCCTCAATCCACACCCAAGATTGAGATTACCGTTCCTGCGGCAACTGTTCAGCCTGCGGCTCCAGCCCCCGCTGTAACCGTAACAGCGACTCCAGAGCCAGCCCCCACACCAAGAGCAGCAACGCCCACTCCATCGGCAACGCCAACAACAGCCCCAACTAGTTCTCCTAGCAATTAATTAAAACCCAAAACCAGAAGTTGTTCCGCCCGCGTAGCGGGCGGAACAACTTCTGGTTTTGGGCTTGAACTAAAAACGTTCCATTAAATTTAAACAAACGAAGAAAAAGCTTAAAAGTGTCGCAAAGCAACACTTTTAAGCTTTTTCTTCGTTTGGATTTGAGCGTAAAGCGCCATAAATCAAATCTGGGCGAGTACGCCAAATAAAACTAATCACAGCCAAAGTGATAAAAGCCTCGCCAATTCCAATTATCAAGTGCCAAGACAGCATCGCCGTCATCCCCACCGCCAAAGGAATCGTATCCGACCAAGCCAATAGCATCGCACAGACAAAGGCTGCCGCCACCACACTCGTCCATGAAGCGATCGCCGTTGCAACACTCATACCCAACCAAGTATTGCGCCCAACTAGCGATCGCACTAACCGATAGAGGTAGTAACCACCAAAAGTTCCAATTAAACCCATAATCGTGATATTTGCGCCCAGAGCCGTCAACCCACCATCCTGAAACATCACAGTCTGCACAATAAAAACCACCGCCATGACCAGCGAACCTGCCCAAGGTCCCAGTAAAATAGCTGCCAAAGTCCCACCCATGAGATGTCCTGAAGTACCGCCCACGATTGGGAAGTTGACCATCTGAGCCGCAAAGATAAACGCTGCACATACTCCCATCAATGGAACCGTGCGTTCCTTATATTCTGACTGCACTCGATTTAGGGAAAGTGCCACAAAAGTGATCGCGATCGCCTTTGTTACCAGACTGACAGGAAGACTAAGGTAGCCATCGGGTATATGCAGAGCTAGATGAATGGAAAATGAAAACATGATCTATTTTCAATAATGATCTTTAAAGACAAAAAAATCTATAAGTAGCTGAGCTTAATTAAAATCTGAAACCAAAGGTTGCTCTGCCCGCTACGCGGGCGGAACAACCTTTTTGGTTTTTAGTTTACTTATGTCGAGCTACTTAAAAGCCACCCACACTGTAGCAATTACCGTTTAAGCGCAAAGCACTATAAAAAATCTAAGCCGCCTGTTCTTCCAACTGATCCTTATGAAGCCAAATTACAGGAGTGGGAACCTTACCAAACTTGACCTGAATATAGTCACCTCGTAAGTCCAACACTTCGCCCCATGTCTCAAATAAATAGGAAGACCAGCGAGTATCATTAGCAGTTGACTCAATACTATTTTCTAGTTTTTCCCGAATTGCCCGAACAGATGAACCCTTCTTGAGTGCCATAATTTTAGACGCAACAGATTATTAATTATTTCAAACTTCTACTAAACATTGTATCGCAGAAACCATAGCCAGTCTGTTTTTTGGAAATTGTTTTTAAATCCCATCGTAGTCACGCTCTTACAGGGCTAGTAAATCTAAAACCAGAGGTTGTTCCGCCCGCGTAGCGGGCGGAACAACCTCTGGTTTTAGGTGCTACTTACTTCTTCACAGTGCCAAATTTGGTAATGTTACAAAGTTGTTGAATAAGTGATCGTGAAAGGATAGGAAATTCATCCAGTTTATTTAGGCTCTGAGGGGTACAGAGAAGGTTTTGAAAGCGGCGCTAAGTAGAGCTTTCAAAACCTTCTCTGGGTTTTAATTAAGCGCAAAGCACTGTAATATATCGTTTTATAGACGTAATCTTGAATAATCATGACTAATTCTCTCAAACGAACACCTTTGTATGATCTCCATGTTGCGGCTGGGGCGCGATTGGTGGAATTTGGTGGATGGGAAATGCCTGTCCAGTATAGGGGGCTGGTCGCCGAACATCAGGCTGTGCGATCGCAAGTGGGAATGTTTGATGTGTCGCACATGGGCAAATTCGCGATTTCGGGGACAGATGTTATCGAAATTTTAAACAAACTGATTCCTTCTAATTTGGGACGAATTAAGGTAAATCAAGCTTTCTACACAGTGCTACTAAACGAGCAGGCAGGCATAATTGACGATGTGATTGTCTATCGGCATGAACCCGAGGGCGATCGCGAAAATTGGACAATGATCGTCAATGCTTCCACCACCGACAAGGACAAGACTTGGTTACAGCAACATCTTGGAGATCGCTTAGTGGACAATTCAGTATCCCAAATTTTGTTGGCAGTGCAGGGTAAAACTGCGATCGCCGCCCTCCAAGAATTGATTGTTCCTGATTTGTCAAAATTGCCTAGGCTCCGCTTTGGACATACCTACACAGAGGTTCTCGGTGTGCGTAGTTTTGTGGCGCGGACAGGCTACACAGGCGAAGATGGTTGTGAAATTATGACCGATATTGCCACGGGGCGAGCATTATGGCAAAAGCTGCTGGAGATGGGAGTGGAACCCTGTGGACTTGGCTGCCGTGACACCTTGCGCTTAGAAGCAGGAATGCATCTCTATGGTCAAGATATGAATGAGTCAATTACACCTTTAGAAGCGGATTTGAACTGGATTGTGCATTTAAAAGAGAAGGGAGATTTTATCGGACGTTCGATCTTAGAAGAACAGAAGGTGAATGGAGTAACTCGTAAATTGGTTGGGTTGGAATTGGAAGGACGGAATATTGCTAGACATGACTATCCCATTCTTTTTGAAGGTGAAACCGTGGGCATTGTCACCAGTGGAACGATGTCGCCGACTCTTGGTAAGGCGATCGCTTTTGGTTATGTGCCGTCACATCTAGCCAAAAATGGTCAAGTTGTCCAAGTCCAAATTCGCGGCAAAGAATTTCCCGCCACAGTTACTAAGCGCAATTTTTTATAAAAATTAGGAATTACGCAAAACAAACCGATGTAGGGGCAATTCATGAATTGCCCCTACGTTAGAATCATGTTTTCAAGCCTTTCAGTTAAATGCCGCGCTTCGCGCAGCATTTAACTATTCAAAAACATTGGGAATAAAATTTTGAAGCTGCATCGGTGGACGCACATATTCTAGTTCGCTCTGCCTCGGTGGTAACTCGATCTTCTTGGCAGTTACATCTTCATAGGGAACTTGACTCAGTAGATGGGAAATACAGTTGATACGCGCTCTACGCTTGTCGTCTGAGTTGACCACATACCAAGGAGACTGCTTGATGTCGGTCGCGTTAAACATATCATCCTTCGCTTTGGAGTATTCGACCCACTTGGATCGCGCTTCCAAATCCATTGGGCTGATCTTCCATCGCTTGAGCGGGTTTTTAATCCGTTCTTGAAATCTCTTTTCTTGCTCTTCATCGCTGACCGAAAACCAGTATTTGATCAGCACGATGCCCGCCCTTTGGAGCATACATTCAAACTCAGGACAGGAGCGCAGGAATTCAACATATTCTTCATGGGTGCAGAAGTTCATCACTCGTTCCACACCTGCGCGGTTGTACCAGCTCCGATCAAATAGAACTATTTCACCTGCTGCGGGTAAGTGAGCCACATAGCGTTGAAAATACCATTGCGTCTTTTCGTGATCAGATGGCGTTCCTAGGGCAACTACTTTACAAACGCGAGGATTTAAACATTCCGTAATCCTCTTAATCGTGCCACCTTTACCTGCGGCATCTCGTCCTTCAAAAATCACCACCACTTTCAGTTGCTTATACTTCACCCATTCTTGCAACTTAACCAACTCAATGTGCAGTCGATTAAGTTCTTCTTCATAGATTTCCTTGGACAATCTCTCGGGCGATTCTTGTGGTTGCTCTTCGCTGATTGCCTCTTGCTTGGGCGATCGCTTCAATAGTTCTGAAGGTTTACTCTTCGATTTCTTGTTTTTTGACAACTTTACCACTGAGTCATCTTTCAAATCTTTTTCGTCAATATTCTTGTCTTTTTTGCTCATGACGTTTGACTTTTTAGCAATAGCTGTAATTAGACTTGAAGCAAAGTGATACTTAAAGAAATGGCGTAGCTATTTCTTTATTCGGTAAGTAGCTGGGCTTAATTAGAACCTAAAACCAGAGGTTGTTCCGCCCGCTTCGCGGGCGGAACAACTTTTTTGATTTTTTAGTTATACTTAGCGACTTATCACTTGGCAATGTATCAACTTTAGTGGGACATTTTTGCTCGCCAAATCCCTTAATGCATTCTTAACAATCTAATTTGGGCAATGATAAAAATAGCAGGAATAATTCGCCCGTAATTAGTGGCGATCGCCCTCCATCCTAGATCGGCAAAAAACAAACCCCACAGGGCAGGTGTAACCACCGAAAAAACAGCCCGCGCCGCCGTGTACTGGGTCGCCGCTATGGTCATTCCCCGCTTGGCGATATATGTGCCGACATGGGCATTGATCCTTGTCGCGATCGCTGTGCCGCCCGTCTTTAAGACCTCATAGCCAACTTGATAGGAGGCAAAGTGCCAAGCTATTTGCTTTGCCAATGTATTTAAGACTGCGGAGCGCAACACCGTACTGACCGCGATCGCACTACCACCCTTAACCAACAGACTCATCGGATTACGCTGAGCATCAAGCGGTAAGGAATTTTGCAGGTCCGATTCCGTCAGAGCGGCTTGCAATGATTCATCGAGGCTAGAACGCTCTTGGGGCGATAGCTTTTTCCAAGAATTATTAATTAAGTTAAGAAATAATTCGGACTCAATGTCTTCAAGGTTTTGACTTTTGGAATATTTGACATTGAGATGTTGACAAACGCGCTCTAAAACTTGGCGATAGCTGACATTGCTAGTCTGACGACGCAAAACTGTAAATCCATCGGCAGCCAAAAATTTAAATCGCTTGGCGATCGCCTCTATCAAGGCAGCGCGATCCCAACTTTGCAACTCTCGGACTGGCGGAGCCACATAGTCAAGGGGGTTAAACTTGCGCCTGAACAGAATATCTGCGATCTGATGCAGTTCATCGTCAGTTGCCAACTCCAAAACATCGCTTAATTCATCCATTACAGTCACTTATTTATAAGGAACAATCTAGGGACTTACAAGAATTAGTAGGGCGGCTTCGCCGCCCTACTAATTCTTGTAAGTCCCTCATACCAATTCACAAACATTGTGACGACAATGTTTGTGAATTGAAAACCAAACCCAGTATGGGTTTTCAGCTAAAGAAATGGCTACGCCATTTCTTTAGCTGGTATTAGTTGAAAATCTGCGCCAAAGGACAGGCAAATTCAGGCAACAACGGTGATGTGAGCGTATCACTCACGAATAATGTCATTGCCAATTTAAGAACTCCATTTTCACGACGGTAAACTTGCACTTGTTTGTTTCGCCAGTCAGCAATCCAATACTCTAATACGCCTTGGGATGAATAGAGCTTTAACTTAACTTCGCGATCGCGCCGTTCATTTTCAGAGCCAGAAGATAGCACTTCAATCACCAAGTCAGGCGCACCGCGAAAATGTCCAGCAGCATCAACTAAGCTCTTGTGTCTCTCTTTGCTCAGCCACACCACATCAGGGATTACATCATCGCTATCGCCAAAAATTACCCCTGCGCCAATTTCGGCTTCACCTAATTTTGTGGCGATCGACCAGATATCCAAAACTGTGAAGAATCTGCCACAGGTTTTTTGGTGTTTGTTGTGGGGCGCTCTCGTCACAAAAAGTTCTCCATTAATAACTTCATAACGGTTGCCATTGTCAGGTAATAGCTCGAGGTCGGCACTTGTCCAGAGCAGTTGAGATGTAATTTCTGGGGCAATAATCGCTGATGTCATGATCTTTTCCTTAGCGGCGCGATGATGGAATTATAGCTTTAGCCAGTCTTGTTAAGAAACAAAACCCAAGAAGTGAGTGGCGGCGCTAAGCGCCGC
>MNZA01000085.1 GCA_001873375.1 Oscillatoriales cyanobacterium CG2_30_44_21 | reverse complement strand
CTCTTCTGGGGTAAGTTCAAACATTTCGTAAACAGTTTGATCAATTTGGGCAAGAACCCTAAAGAAATCGGCTTCAACTTCTTGAAAGTCCGTCACTTTTTGTTTATAGGTTTGAATGACTTCTGCATAGTTATGGGGAACCACTAACTTCTGAATCACTGTTTTAGAAATATGCGTATCTTCTTCAGCAGTTAACATCAAGAGTTTATAAACTAGCTCAGCTAGATCTCCATTTAATAATTCTAAGAAAGATTCACCTGCGCGAATAAATTTACCGTCTAGTATTAGTTCTTCGGCTTGAATGTCTTCAGCAGTCCAATGGACTAAATTAAGGGCAAGCAGGCGATCGGTGATTCGATATCGTCTGGTCAGAATCAAGTTTTCAATTTCCGATAACAACCATTCATCAGGATTATCTTTAGCGATCGCCGCTAATCTTGCTAACTCATTGTAATTATCAATCAAACTTTGCTCAGCAATTGGGGCTAAATGTTTTACCCAAGGCATAGCTTCTAATGTGCGTGGATAAAAAGTTGTTCGTAAAGAACCCTCTAGCACGCCTGAGCGTAATCGGATAGCACAATAAAATCGAGCAAGTTTACTGTTTAGGTAAGCAGCTACAGCTTTTATGGAAACTCCCCCAAATTTTGGTAATGCAATAATTACGGTATCTACTGCTGCCAGTGAAATTTCATTCTGGCTTGAGACTACTGAGGCAGTTAACGCAAGTGTAAACTTGGCTATAGCAAGGAAAGTTTCATGGCTACGTTCCGCCCACAGACTGAGTTTGCCATATGGTCGCTCTCTAACCATATCTAAGTCAACCCAGCCGACAGATGCTCCTGTCCATCCGATCGAAATACTCCGCCCCGCGATAACTTGAACAGAATTTATGCCCGTGGGTTCTTCGGTAACTTCTGTACCACCACGTTGAATGCCATAGGTAAACCAGAAGGGACGATTATTGCGGCTGATTTGTGGCTCTACGGCTTCCTTTAATTCAACAATTTTGCCGCGATCGCTACTTGGGTATAGTTTTTTGAGAATGGGAATATCTTTAGGTTTCAGCAATGGTAATAGATAGTTACCCCATCGCCCTTCTGCCGAATCACTGAGATTAATATCTGTAATTCTAGGACTGACTTTAGCATCAAAGAAATCTTTGTATCTAATCTTGACTGGGCGATCGCCCCTTAATAAATTTTGAGATGAATTTTGAGAACTTGCAGAAGCTTGATCGGGAACATAAATCTCAATTTTGTCATTATCCTGAGCAGGAACCTTTTCGATGATTAATAACATTGGAATTACATTTGCCTCCCAAATTTTGCCAGCAAACTCCAGCCAGACAATTTTTCTTAAGGATGCTTCACGGTTTGGATATAGCAACTTCCAAACCTTAGCGGCTGCCTCAGAATTAGCATAGCCGCCGCTTACCACCATTCCTAACCAACCACCCGATTCTAGTGATTCTGTCAAAGCACGATAGAGAAATACTAAACCAGTATCGGCATTCTGTCCCCAAATCTGATTCCATAAACCCTTCATTTCATCGCCATACTTCACCCGTTCCGCACGAATATAGGGCGGATTACCCACGATATATTTCCACTGTTGGCGATCGCGCTCAATCGAACCGTCAGGAAAGAACTCCTCACCTAGAAATGGAACTAAATCATCATCTTTCAGCAGGCTGTTTAAATTATAAATATGAACTTTAGGAATATCTGTCGTTGATGGTTTGAACCGAATCAAAGCCCACATTAACTGAAAATGGCTGATAAAAGCAGCAAAGGGATTTAAGTCAAAGCCCCATACATTGGTTTGCAAATCCCTGACAATCGGATCATCAGAATCATTAATCGATATCCCTCTATTTCTTGATTCCTGTAAACAGCGATGGACATATCGTACTAAAAATGAACCGCTACCACAGGAAGGATCGAGCAGTTTACCATCACCATGACTAAAAATTGTCTGCTCTAAAATCCAATCTACCAAAGCGGTTGGCGTATAAAACTCACCTAGACGCTTGCGTTTCGCTGGCGGCAAAAAACTTTGATAGATATCGCCTAAAATCTCTTCCGATAAACCCGCAAAGTCGTAAGCATTAAATCGAATGATCAAACGTTGCAATGATTCATCTAAGTGACCATTAGTTTCATAGATCCAGTCAAATAAACCCTGCTCAAACGGCTCATGATATAGTCGCCCTGCATCCTCAGCAACTAGTTGTACCAGCGCTTTAGCGTCTCCTGTCAAATAATCAACAAAATCCGCCCAGTCACGGGGACCTCCATTAGAAAGTTTGCGTTTTTTTGTTAATTCCAAATCTTCAACTAATCGTAAAAATAATACTCGCGCCACTAACACCGCTACCGAGTCAGCGACAAAGGACTCCCGAATCCGTTCTTTAATTTGATTGCTTTTGGCATTGATATCCCGTCCATACTGATCTTCAAAGCGTGGCAGAATTTCTTCAAAAAGATGACGATGAAAATCAGATTTAAACTTTAATCGGACTTTGGCACGGCGTTGAGCATCTTGACTGGCATACACCAGATTACGTTCTATTTCCTTCTCTTGATGCTGAAATTGCGTATATTCATTAGCTAAGGCAGCGATCGCCTGTTCTGCGGAAATCGTTAATTCTGTAAAACTAGCTTGTAAATCTTGACGTAAGCGTTCAAGGGTCTGCTCATCATCTAGTTTTAGATAAATATAGGGCAGTTGACCTTCGATGAATGTTGCCCATAGATTATTGTGGTTTGCCTGTTCATAATTTAGGAAATTGAGTTTTGCCTGTAATTCTTCAAAAGCGATCGCCGTTAAGTCCAAAGGTTCTTCAAAACCAACAACCGCATCACCAGTCGGTAAAACCACCCAAAGATAATGCGCTGTCAGAAACAAAACATAGCGAGTCAATCCTTCAACATACTTAGATTTTTGCTCCCACAGATTGCGCCGACCATGTTCGGTAGTTAGTTCTGCATCATCTTTTTTTAAATCTCCCACCACCCAAGCCATTTTTTCGGGCGTGAGTAATTTAATATCTGGATAGCCACCACTTACTTTATCTTCAGTCACCACACAATCTTTTGGATAGCCAAGCAATTCCGCTAAAAAATCACGCACATCAGGATTGTAGGATCGCTCTGGTCGATCCCAATTCAACTCTAGCCATTTGGTTAAAGAATTAACTGATTGCTTAGATGTTTTTTTAGACAAAGTACTAATCCGAAGATTTACAAGTTAATTTTACTGAAAGAACATGAAGCAAACAGATAGGGTGGCGATAAACGCCACCCACAAGCCTAGACAACTACAAAGTTCACCAACTTCCCGACGACTGCAATCACTTTCTTGATCTCCTTACCTTCAAGATACTTCTGTGCCGCTTCCGAACTACGCGCATATACTTCTAATGCTTGCTTATCATTGCTGGCACTAGATGGCACTTGGAGACTGCCGCGCACTTTACCATTGATTTGGATGACGAGCGTAATCTCATCAACGGTGAGCGCATCAGGATCGTGGGTGAGCCAAGACTGTAAATGGATCGAGTCTGAGTGACCAATTAACGACCAAAGTTCTTCAGCAATATGCGGCGCAAAGGGAGCAAGCAAAGTTAACAGAGTTTCCACACCTTCTAAAAAGGTTGCCGAACTCTTATCTTCCGCATCTTGCAAAGCATTGCTCAACTTCATCATTTCCGAAATGGCAGTATTCAGTTGATAACCTCCATCGAAATCTTCGGACACCTCTTTAATGGCGATGTGAATTGCGCGGCGGAGATTCTTATCGATTTTATCAGAGATACCATTCTGCTTAGTTTCAGCAAAGCTGGACACCAAGCGCCACACCCGATTTAAGAAGCGTTGTTGACCTTCCACATCGGCATCTTCCCATTCCAAATCTTTTTCAGGAGGAGCTTTGAAGAGCGTGAACATCCGCAAAGTGTCGACTCCATATTTAGCGATCGCCACTTCAGGAGATACCCCATTGCCCTTAGATTTGGACATCGTGGCATAAAGTGCTTGTAATGGTTCGCCAGTTTTCGGATCTTTAGGATCTTGGGGATTAACTAAAGCCGAAGGAATCCATTTGTCCTTGCCGCTTTTATTAGGATTCATATAGGTTAAGCCCTGCACCATGCCCTGAGTCAGCAATCGCGTAAATGGCTCGTCAAAATCGAGTAAGCCGCGATCGCGCAAAACCTTAGTCATAAATCGTGAATAGAGCAAATGTAAAATCGCGTGTTCCACACCACCGACATATTGGTCAACGGGTAGCCAATTGTTGATGGCAGGGCGATCGCCGATTTTTTGATCATTTTTCGCATCCGCAAAGCGTAAGAAATACCAAGAAGAATCAATAAATGTATCCATCGTGTCGGTTTCTCGTTTGGCTGACGTGCCGCAACTAGGACAAGGGACATTTATCCAAGAATCTTTTTGAGCGAGAGGCGATGCACCGCGTCCTGTGAGTTCCACATCTTCGGGCAAGATCACGGGCAAATCAGTGTGAGGAACAGGGATGATGCCGCAATTTGGGCAATGAATAACGGGAATGGGACAGCCCCAATATCTCTGGCGCGAGATCAACCAATCACGCAAGCGATAGGTGATTTTGGCGGTTCCCCATTGATTCGTTTCGGCAAGTTCAATGATTTTGGTTTTCGCGGTTACGGAATCTAAACCGTCAAATTCGCCTGAATTGACCATGATTCCTGCTTCAGTGTAAGCGGATTCCCTCACCCCCTGCCCCTCTCCCATAGGGAGAGGGGAGTTAGAGAGGATGACAGTTTGAATCGGAAGATTATACTGCTTGGCAAAAGCAAAATCGCGAACATCGTGGGCAGGCACGCCCATGACTGCGCCAGTTCCATATTCAAAGAGAACATAATCGGCAATCCAGATGGGAACTTCTTTGCCTGTAAATGGATTAACCACACTCGCACCGATCGCTACGCCACGTTTAGGGCGATCGTCGGAAGTGCGATCAATTTCACTAAGATTTTTAACTTCTTGAATGAATGCTTCAACGGCTTCTTTTTGAGCAGCACTGGTCAAAGTCTCAACTAAGGGATGCTCTGGAGCAAGCACGACATAGCTCACACCGTAAACGGTATCGGGACGAGTAGTGAAAGCTGTAATTCTTTCATTAGTGCCGACAATAGGGAAACTTAGCTCTGCGCCTGTGGACTTGCCGATCCAGTTGGCTTGCATGATCTTGACATTAGACGGCCATTCAGTGAGCTTGTCCAAATCTTGCAAAAGCTGTTCGGCATAGTCGGTGATTTTTAAGAACCATTGCCGCAATTTGCGCTTCTCCACGATCGCCCCTGATCGCCAAGAGCGCCCCTCATTATCCACCTGTTCATTGGCAATTACCGTCTGATCAATGGGGTCCCAATTCACCTTGGCTTCTTTTTGATAAGCCAAACCCGCTTCTAAAAATTGCAAAAAGATCCATTGTGTCCATTTGTAATAGTCGGGCGAACAGGTGGCTAACTCGCGATCCCAGTCGTAGGACAAGCCCACTTTCTGAAGCTGCGACCGCATATTGGCGATATTGGCATAAGTCCATTTGGCAGGGTGGGTATTGCGATCGATCGCCGCGTTTTCAGCAGGCAACCCGAAAGCATCCCAACCCATTGGGTGCAACACTTGATAGCCCTGCATTCTTTTGTAACGGGCTATCACATCGGTGATGGTGTAATTGCGGACATGACCCATATGCAGATCGCCCGATGGGTAAGGAAACATTGACAGAGCATAAAATTTCTTTTTGTCTGCACCAATTGCCTCGTTGCTTACTTTGTCAAGTTGTTTTTCAGCCCAAATTTTTTGCCATTTGGGTTCGATCTGCTGAGGATTATATCTAATGTCCATTACTTATCAATTTGTATGGGAAGGGAATACGAAGGTAATCTTGGAGTTGCACAGATCACTTTTGTCCTTAATAATACTAAACATTAAGTCTGATCAGACCTTGAGGTTAGATATTTATGAAAGCACCTGAGCAACCAGAAAATGAAAATATTAGAGTTGCATCTTTACATTCACTAAATATCCTTGATACAAAGCCAGAGGAACGCTTTGATCGTTTAACTCGACTTGCTAAGCGTTTATTTGGTGTACCGATCGCAATGGTTAACTTGGTTGATTCAGTAAAATCTTGAAAGAAACTTTTCGCGATTCCGATGTGATTGGTCGTCTGGGTGGTGATGAGTTTGTGGCTTTACTGAACCAATGCCGATTATCAAGAAAATCAACTAGTTTTGAGTCGTTTTGAACAGATAAAAACAGACTTTAACAAAAGTTATCCTCGTGGTTACGATATTCTCTGTAGTGTTGGTAATGTTGCCTTTGATCCCAATCTCTATAAATCAATTGAAGATCTTTTAGAAGATGGCGATCGCCTAATGTACGCCCAAAAGCAAATCAAACGTGCAAGTCCATCACTATAACGGCAAGAAATTTTTAATTGTCTTATTCTTATTAGTTGGGAAGGAAGTTGTTAGAGAGGGACAAATCCTGCTGTGGTGACAATTTCTTGTCCGCGTGGAGACAGGGTGAAATCAATAAATTCTTTGATGACGGGGCTGATTTTACGCTGTACTGCTAGGGAAATTACGCGACTGATGGGATATTTGCCACTTTTAATCATCTCTACATCCGTTGGTAAAGCTCCATTAATCGGCACGATTTTAATAATTTCCTGCCCTACTGCTTGGGAAACGGTGGTGTAACTAATGCCGTTATCCCCCAAGGCTTGTAAAATCGCGGTGGTTTCATCTCTTGGCCAAGTGATGAAGTTGTTGCTGTCAGGGGCAAAGGGTTCATCGCTTAGAACGATGCTATGGAATAGGCTTTGAGTTCCGCTTGCCTTAGCACGGTTAATTACTTTGATGGGCTGATCTGCTCCGCCCAATTGTGACCAGTTGGTGATTTTGCCTTGGTAGATATCTTTTAGCTGTGCCATGGTCAGTTCGTCAGTGAAGGAATTATTAATTCCAATTACGATCGCCAAAGCATCACGGGCGATCGGCACAGCCCGCAGTCCTTTGGTAACTTCTTCGGCATTAAGCGATCGCGAATTAGCCGCAATTAAAACTTGATTATTCAGTAGCGCCGTAATCCCTTTATTACTTCCATTGGGTCTGCCATCGGGTATGCCATAGGTTGATGGTGTCGATGGATTCTTTTGGGAATAGCCAGCCTGTAATTGTTTCATTAGCTTGACCATGGTGACGCTGCCATCCATGGTAATTACGGGTGGATTGGGTAAGGATACTTCTAGGTCGGGGACTATGGCACTAGGACTGAGATGAGAGGAATTATTAGGCGGCAGTGAGCTTGGTAAACTGGCTACTGGTGAACTTGATGCTGTTGAGGCTGGTGTCGGTGAAGTGGACACAGGGTCGGGTGTTTTTGATTTTGCAAATAGCCAATAACCTCCGCCAGCAAGCCCTGCGCTGATGAGAAGTGACAATGCTAAAACCGTAGTTTCTTTATTTTGTGCCATAGGACTATGTTCCTAGAAGATGCTGCAATATTTGCCTAACTTTACAGCGCTTTGCGCTTCATTAAAACCCCAGAAGATGATTGGCGGCGCGAAGCGCCGCCAATCATCTTCTGGGGTTTTATTTTCTAAGCAAGCCTTACTTTGCCATACCAAATAAAAACCCTTGCGGGGTTTGGTTTCCAATTCACAAAAGTGTGACTACACTTTTGTGAATTGGTATAAGTTAAGATCGGGACTAGAAGTAACCCATAGACATGACGTGTTCCCAAAAATTCGATTTCACCTTAACCAAATTTGGCGACATCAGATCGTGGCGATTTTGGCTAATCTCAAAACTGCGATCGCCTTATTGTTGTTGATTGCGCTCTTTAGCATCCTTGGCACGGTCATTGAGCAAGGGCAGAGCCTTGATTTTTATCGAGAAAATTATCCTGAACATCCTGCCTTGTTTGGCTTTTTGTCTTATCAAGTGATTTTGGCGATCGGGTTAGATCATGTCTATGGCAGTTGGTGGTTTTTGACTTTGTTGATTTTATTTGGCACTAGCCTGACTGCCTGTACTTTTAATCGTCAACTGCCCATCCTCAAAGCTTCTAAACGTTGGTTTTACTACACTAAGCCCCAAAGCTTTGCTAAGCTGCCCCTCGCTACGGAAATTATGGGTGGTAGCGTGAGCAGCCTCTCGCAATTTCTCCAGAACAAAAATTATCAAATCTACCAAACAGGCGATCGCCTTTATGCGCGTAAAGGCTTAGTTGGCAGAGTTGGCCCGATTGTGGTTCATGCGAGTATGCTTTTGGTTTTAGCTGGTGCCATTTGGGGAAGCCTGACTGGTTTTATTGCTCAAGAAATGGTTCCCAGTGGCGATACCTTTCAAGTTAAAAATATTACGGAATCAGGAATTTGGTCAGAGCGTCAAGTTCCCAAAGACTGGTCGGTGCGGGTCAATCGCTTTTGGATTGATTACACTGCCAAGGGCAGTATCGATCAGTTCTATTCCGATCTATCGGTTTTAGATAAAGATGGAGCCGAAGTTGATCGCCAGACTATCCATGTTAATAAGCCGCTCAAATATCGCGGCGTGAGCTTTTATCAGGCTAATTGGGATATTCATGCGGTTAGATTCACTTTAAATAATAGTCCCGTTTTGCAGTTGCCTGTCAGTAAATTGGAATCTCAAACTGGCGGTCGTCAAGTTTGGGGAACTTGGATTCCTACTAAGCCCGATCTCAGTGCGGGCATTACGCTGATCACGCCTGACTTGCAAGGTACTTTCTTGATCTATGACGAAAAAGGGAACTTATTAAATACAGTGCGGACTAATGGAAGTGTGGAAATTAATGGAATTACTTTTACGCTAAAAGAAGCCGTTGGCAGCACTGGCTTACAAATTAAAGCCGATCCAGGGATTCCGATTGTTTACGCAGGATTTGGGCTGTTGATGTTGGGTGTAATCATGAGTTATGTCAGTCACTCCCAGATTTGGGCATTGCAGGTGGGCGATCGCCTATTTGTGGGCGGTAAAACCAATCGCGCTCAGGTTAGCTTCGAGTCAGAACTAATCGAAATCACTAATCAAGTTACCAGCCAAACCCCAGAACCGATAGGAGGCGCGAAGCGCCTCCCATCGTCTGTATAACAGCAATTCACAAAAGTGTAGTCACACTTTTGTTTGGTATAAAGGCGGCGCATTGCGCCGCCTTTGCTCTATGGTTGATTTTTAAGAATATCCTTTGCCATGTTTAAAAAGTAATCGGGATTATCATCCACATTACTCTCATCGCGGCGATCGCCAGATATTACCGCGGCAATGTCGTTAGTCTTTTGAGCAATATCGAGGTCAGAGAGTACTACTGGCGTGATATCGAGAGTGTTGGGCGATAAAACTTCTGAGGGGGCAGGGGAGAGCGTCCTCGGTGTATGTAGCAAGTACACAATGCGATCGCCTGCTTGCCATGTCACATCTACCGACACGATCTGCAATTGTTCTCTGCGCTCAAATATCAAGGGTAATAATATGCCCGTGTTAAACATGGTATTGAAGCTATTTAACTGTTCCTGAATATCGCTATCGGTAATCAAAATTTCACCGACACGCACTTCCCTTTGGAGAATATATTGATTCCAAGATTTAATCGGCACTCGATCGCTAAAAGCTTGCTGCACTGAGATCAATTCTTCGCGATCGCTGCTATCTAGCTCCCCACTTCTGACATACACGGCAAATACTTTGGGCGGTTTAAACTCCTTCACCACAAGTTGAGCAATCACAATATTTACATCAGTATTGACCGTCAGCGCCACAAAAGTTCCCACAGAGTCCAGCCCCGCATCGGCGAGGGACTTGGCATCTAACCCATTACTGACAAAAGCGGGAATATCATACTCAGATGCTTGTTTGCAGAGGTCGGCACTCGTATCAATCACTGATACCCTCTGACCATTGGCTTGAAATAATCGCGCAACTAATACACCAATGGGATTACTGCCGACAATGACTAGTCCAGAAATATCAGGTTGGGTCAGCCCTAATAACTTAGCAACAAATTTTGCAGAAAGCCCTTGTAAAAATACAGTCATGGCGATCGTCAAAAATACTAGCGCCTTAATCGATTCGCCACCATTAACTCCGCGCTCGGTTAGTAAAATCGAAAACAAAGAAGCCACTGAAGCCGCCACAATTCCCCTCGGCGCACACCAAGCCATGAAAGCCTTTTGCCGCCATGTAAAGCTACTGTTCCAAGTACTAACAATTACGTTAATCGGACGCACCACAAACATCAAAAATAGAACTGTTCTTACTCCATCCCAACCCAGAGCGAAGATACTAGGAATAGATAGATTAGCGGATAGCAGAATGAACAGAACTGACACAATCAGGGCGACAAGTTGGCTTTTAAATTTGAGCAGGGCGCGATTATTCGGCACTTCCGAAGCTCTCAAAATAATTCCCATCATCACAACCGCCGTTAATCCAGATTCACTCTGAATTGTCTGCGCGATCCCAAATACGCCCAACACTGCCGCCACAACTACTGCGCTTTTAGTGTCTTCCGCCAAAAAAGTCGCCCGTTGCAAAAACACACCCAACAGCCATCCTGCGATCGCGCCGATCGCGCCCCCCACTCCCAACCTTATTCCCAAATCACTAACAACCGCAAAGGCTCCTGCGGTAGTATTCAGGGCGACATCCAAAACCACCACCGCCAGCACCGAACCGATCGCATCAATCAGTACGCCTTCCCCTTCCAAAATTGTCGCTAGACGGCGATCAAGCCCCACCTCTTCAATAATCGGATTTACCACCGTGGGACCTGTCACCACGACTAGGGCTGCATAGAGAAACGCGATCGTCCAAGGAAACTCGCTAAACCAGTAAGCCGCAAAGCCGCCTCCCACTAAAGTTATTAAAGTTCCAATCGTAATTAAATTACGCAGACTTTCCGAAACTTTGCCCAATTCTTTAAGCTGTAAATTTAATCCTCCATCAAATAAAATCAACGCCACGGAAATGGAAACGATCGCTTCTAACCCATCACCTAAGACCCTTGGTTGGATCAGGTTGAGTCCATCGCCGCCCAGAGCTACCCCAAAAATCAGTAAAAAAACAATACTGGGAACTCGAAAAAAGTTGGCAATTACCCTCGCCGCAATACCTGCGGCGATCGCAATAATAATAATTAGGGAGAGAGAGCCTTCCATTCTAATATCAACGTTTACAGGCTGTAAATTCCAAAATTGGATTTTCAAAAGCTCGCCTACGGCGAGCTTTTGAAAACGATCAGTAAATGAAGAGCCGTGCAGCGCACGGCTCTTCATTTACTGATCTAGTGATACTGATAGGGTAACGTTAAACTGAGCCTCAAAGGGTTGTTTCTTATAATCAAGGCTCCAAAGCTCCAAGGTGCAAGGATCTTGTGGCTGTCTGGGGATCAGTTGTAAGGTGCAATCTCGCGATCGCGGATTACACAATACCCGAGTTGAGGCGATCGCGCCAATCTGACGGCGATCTAAAGCCGTGGCAAGACGCAAGAAATTACTACCATGGCGGACAAATAATTTATGGCGATCATTGGTAATTCGTTGGAAATTTTCATGTTTCTTTTTAGGTTCGCTCTTGCGGTGATAACGCGCCAAATTAGCAATTATTTCTAGCTCTGATTCGGTATAGCCTAATAATTCTCCATTGCGAATTAAATAATAGGAATGTTTGTGGTGTGCCTCATGGCTGATGTGATGCCCTGCATTATGGAGCATGGCAGCCGCCCAAAGTAAATGCCGTTCTTGATCTCCCCACTCATGGAAAATCCCCTTAGTTTGGTCAAACAGACTCAAAGCATGGTCGGCAACCTGCTTGGCATAGGTGATATTAATTCCATACTTATCAGCGAGTTTGAGAATACTGCGATCGCGAATGGAACTCTGATAGCGCCAGCCATCCTCAATATAGCCATGGCGAATCATCCAATCAACAACTAGCCCCTCCCGCAAAGCTCTCTGACAGAGGCTAATACTTGGCACTCCTAGCAAACGCATCGTTTCCAATAAAACCAAGGCTCCCGCCAAAATAATCTCAGCTCGCTTTTGCCGAACTAAATTAGTCCGCTCTTCCAGATTTGCCCTTCGCAATCGCCAGACCATGTTCTCCAAATCCGCAAAGGGAATTTCATAACCCTGCAAAGGATTAGGTACAACACCTAGATTTTCCTTAGCATGAAGTGTGGCAAGGGTTTCAATCGTGCCAGATGTACCGATCGCTTTTATGGAACTAATATTTTGAGTCTTTAACAAAGCTTTAAGATCATCCGTAGGACGCTCAATCGATCCATGAATATATCCCAACAGAAGATCATAGTCAGACTGAGAAATCGGGTCAGTTTTCACAAATAAATCAGTGAGACGCACGGCTCCAATCTTGGTACTGCTCAGATAGATCGGATCGCGTCCGTCACCTAAAACCATTTCTGTGGAGCCGCCACCAATATCAATCAACAAATGCGGCTCATCGCGTAAGTCCATCGCCGAAATTACGCCCAAATAGATCCGCCGCGCTTCCTCCTGCCCCGAAATTATTTCAATATCTAAACCGAGTTCACTATAAATACGCTGAATAAATTCATGTCCATTGGGAGCTTCCCGAGTGGCGCTAGTGGCGACCGCGACAATTTCTTCTACCTTAAAGGTTCGACAGATCTCTTGACATCGTTTCAGGGCTTGAATGGAGCGCAACATCGCTTCTTCTGTGAGATTTCCTGTCTGAGCGCAGCGTTCGCCCAGCCTCACCGTAGCCTTTTCGGACTCGATCACGCTGAAAGTCGGGATCGAAGTTTTGATCTGCACAATTACCATATGAATGGAGTTAGTGCCAACATCGATCGCCGCCAAAGTTTTGAGATCTAGAGCCATAGCTGTGTCCGAGAAATATCTCAAGTCATGGTAATTGAAAATCTGACAGAATGAAAGCAGTAGTTAGCTTAGACAAGTTTCGAGGTTTGCTGGGCTTTAGGCGCGGCAAACCTCAAAACTTGAGACGTGCTTCAAGTTCAGTTTAAGCCATTAGCCATAACCGCGATGGTTGCAAGTGGTTATAGTATAAGTAAACCTAAATCCAGAAGTTGTTCAGCCCGCTTAGCGGGCTGAACAACTTCTGGGTTTAAGCTACTTAAATAATTTTGTAGGAGTTGGATTTGATTTCCTCGGCATCATCATCTAATTACTTGGATACTGACATTTTAAATCGCGATCGCGAAGTGGATTTGTATAGCCATCGGTCGCAATTTCCCGCCCTCGAAATCGAAAACCGCGCCTACTTTAACTACGGTGGACAGGGCGTGATCTGTGCCGCCGCCCTCGATTCTATTACTAAAAATTTTCATCACATCGAGTCCCTTGGTTGCTTTTCTAGCGCGGCTGGCGCTTGGATGATGTCCGAATATGACCAGACTAAAGCCGTAATTGCTGCACAATTGCAAGTCAGCCCCACCACCATTACCCTTACCGAAAATACAACGGTCGGCTGCAACATTGCGCTGTGGGCGGTGAATTGGCAACAGGGCGATCGCCTATTGCTATCGGACTGCGAACATCCAGGGATCATCGCCAGTGCTGTCCAAATCCAAAAGCGGTTTGGCATAGAAATTGATTATTTCCCTCTCAGCAGTACCCACAACGCCAGCGCTGAAGGCAAAGATAGCCAAGCCGTTGTGGAATTATTAGTACAACATCTGCAACCGACAACACGAATGGTGATGCTGAGCCATATTTGCTGGAATACGGGACAAGTCTTACCTCTGAAGGCGATCGCGGCGGCTTGTCATGAACAAGATATATTAGTTGCCGTTGATGCTGCCCAGTCGGCGGGAGCGATCCCCTTAGCCCTTGACGCTATGGAAGTAGATTTTTATGCTTTTACGGCTCATAAGTGGTGGTGTGCGCCTCTAGGGCTGGGCGCATTGTATATTCGCCATGAAATTTATGATCAGTTAGAACCTGTATTTGTGGGATGGCGGGGACTGACAAGTGACTTGCCGATCCCGCAATGGCGGCAAGATGGTGCAAAATTTGAAGTCGCCAGTTCCACCTATCCACTCTATGAAGCGCTCAGGATTGCGATCGACCACGCCGATAGTTGGGGAACACAGCCCGCTCGTTATCAGCGTATTTGCCATTTGAGCCAAGTTTTATGGCAAAAGTTAAACGCTATGCCCCACATTAATTGTGTGCGCCAAGTTGCGCCTGAATCAGGCTTAGTTTCTTTTCAAATTAATCGAAAACTAGCTAAGAGTGCGATCGCCCAAAAATCGCACGTCTTAATCTCCAAGCACTTTGAGACAGAAGACAAGATTTTTATTCGCGCCTTGGCTGATCCCGACTGTTTGCGAGCTTCGGTGCATTACCTAACCTCCCTCGCCGATATCGATCAGCTTGTCGCCAAACTAGCCAGCCTTACTTTTTAAATAATCGATAGCGCGGCAAAGCCGCGCTATCGATTATTTTGGTTTTTAAAAATTTTCATTCATAACTTAACCATGTCCCTATTTTCACAAGCCCCTCAACAAAATCAAAACAATAAAGATGTCACCCTATCGCGATCACAGGTATTGATTGCGATGGCGGTAACTGCGGCAATCTTTTTGGGAATCTCCAAGGGCTGGGTTTATTTGACAGGAATACCGATGGTTCCCTTATATTGGCAGCCTGAACACGCTGCTATTGGCGCGGGGATTGGCTTGGGGGTTGCCTTGCTCAGTAGCATTATTTTTGAGCTATGGGAAAGCTACCGTCAAGCCGCAACAGAGTATCTGGAGATGGTGCTGAAACCCTTAAAACCACTTGACTTGATTTGGTTAGGTCTATTACCAGGACTCAGCGAAGAAATGCTATTTCGAGGTGTGGCATTACCCGCCTTGGGCATGAATGGCGTGGCATTGATTATCACAAGTTCCGTATTTGGCTTGCTGCACATGGCAAGCGCCAAGCACTTTTCTTACACAGTTTGGGCGATCGCGGTGGGCATGATGTTTGGAGCGATCACAATTTACACAGGCAATTTACTCGCTGCGATTACGGCTCATGTCCTGACCAATTTCCTATCAGGCGTCATCTGGCAATGGAAGCAATCAAAATTAGCCTAGGAGCTTGCCAGAA
>MNZA01000264.1 GCA_001873375.1 Oscillatoriales cyanobacterium CG2_30_44_21 | reverse complement strand
CGCTTCGCGCCGCCACTCTCTTACATTTCAGTGCTGAATGTACTGAAAATCCCAATTTGGTTTTGTAAAATAATTTTTTCTACCGCCGATCGCTATGAAACCCAGACCCTCCCTTGCTAATGTCGGTAGCTTTATTGGCAAATTTTGTAAGCATAATCAGCAAAAGCTAGTTGCAGGTTTAATTACCCTCTCCGTGTCATTGGGTATTTTGGGGGCAAGGGAAAATGGGGCTTTTCAGCAGCAAGAACTTTGGATCTACGATAGCTTGATGCGATCGCATCTAAATGAGCCACCCGATCGCCGCATTGTTATTGTCGAAATTTCTGAAGCTGATATTCAAAAACTGCGCTGGCCGTTTAGCGATCGCCTATTCGCCAAATTAATTAACCAAATCGCGATCGCTAAACCTGCGGCGATCGGCATTGATAAATATTTAGACTTGCCTGTGTTGGAAGGTCGCGAAGAATTAGTCGCAGCCGTTAAAAATGCTGGCAATGTGGTCAATGCCAAATTTATCGCCATAGAAGCAGGGCGTAGCAGCGTTGACCCTGCTCCAGATTTAGAACCAATCAGCCGCTATGGTTATGTGAACTTAATCATAGACAAAGGCGCGATCGCCCGTCGAGCGTCAATAGTTGGCGATAGTGGCTCCTTTGCCTTGGAAATTGCCAATTTGTACCTGCAAAAGCTGTATAACAAACCAGTTAAATTTAATCCCAACACCATTCAATTTACGGCAGGAAATCAAGTCATCCCTCGCTTAACTTCCAACTATGGTGCATATCGCCGTGAAGATGACAGCGGCTACCAAATGATGATTCGCTTCAGGGGCAAGTCGCGCTTTTTTGAGCATATCAAGGCTACTGATGTAATCGATGGCAAAGTTGCACCAGAACAGTTACGCGATCGCGTAGTTTTAATTGGCGTAACCGCCGAAAGCCTCAAGGATAGCTATCCTGTACCCGTAACTGTCGATGGTGACGTAATGTACGGGATCGAAATTCATGCCAATATTATCAGCCAACTCATTAGCGCCACTTTAGACAATCGTCCCTTTATCCAAGTTTGGTCAAATGATTTAGAAAGTCTCTGGATTTTGGTATGGATATTTCTTGGCGGGGGCATCGCCACCTTTATCCCCAATGCTTTTAAGAATATGGGGCTGTTTGTGCTTTTAGTGAGCAGCCTTATCGGAATTTGTTACTTTGCCTTTGCTCAGTCCCTATGGACACCATTATTTCCTGCTCTGGTCGGATTTCTGACCGCTAATGTGATTGTGACAGCCTATCAGCTAGCAGTGCAGCAATCAGAGCGCAAAGTTTTGATGGGACTGTTTTCCCGCCATGTTTCCAAAGAGTTAGTGGATATCATTTGGACTAATCGCGAACAATTTATGCAGGCAGGACGGATTACAGGGCAGGAGGTCTATGTAACGGTTTTATTTACCGATATGCGAAATTTTAGTACTGCCGCTGAAGCCCAAGCTCCAGGGGAGACTTTAAACTGGCTCAATAATTATTTAGCCACGATCGCCAATGAAGTCCTTGCCCATGGCGGCATGGTTGACAAATACATTGGGGATGCGGTGATGGCAGTGTTTGGAGTGCCGATCCCTCACAGTGATGATCAGGAACGTACAAAAGATGCTCAATCGGCGGTGACGGCGGCTCTGGCGATCGCCAAAAAACTAGAAGAAATGAATGAGGTCTGGGTATCTCAAGGTTTGCCGCCCGTCACGACTGGCATCGGCATTAACTCGGGCGTGGTGATTGCGGGTAGCTTGGGCAGTGACGAGCGCTTGGAATATTCGGTGTTAGGGGATACGGTCAATGTGGCGGCGCGGTTAGAAAGTTTTAACAAAGAAGTAGATGGGGGACCCCATCATATTTTGATTAGTGAAGAAACTAAACGCAGGCTCAGCGATAATTTTCAAACTGAATTTGTCTGTAAATACGCGCTGAAAGGCAAAACCAAAGAAACAGAAATTTATCGAGTTTTATAGCTATCCCCAGTCTTGTTGCTACGCTAAAACCCACAAAAGAAAACAGAAAAACGTTGCGAAGCAACGTTTTTCTGTTTTCTTTAGCGAGCCTAGCCGCTAATATTGATAATGCGTTATCTCTCTATTTCGTAAACTTATGAACTTTAGCCTGAATATTAGTCTAAGTTTAGGTCGCGTTTGGGCGATCGCTGCCAATGTATTTCGGGAAACCGTCCGCGAACAGGTGTTGTATCTATCTTTGCTATATACCTTGATTTTGGTATCGGCAATGGCGCTGCTGCCGCAATTTTCTTACGATTCTTCGGCAAAGATGATCGTTGATGTCGGTATCGCCGCCATTGAAATTGTTAGCTTAATTGTGGCGGTGCTAGTTGGCACGAACTTAATTAATAAAGAGATTGACAAACGCACAATTTTTATTTTAATTGCCAAGCCGATGCATCGGGCGGAGTTTGTGTTGGGTAAGCACTTGGGCTTAACGGCAGTGGTCGCCGCCTTGGTGTCAATTATGACAGTAATTTTTATTGCGCTAATGGCAATCAGACAAATTCCGATTCCGATATCCGCAATTCTGGCTGCTAACTTTTTTATCTTCTGGCAAATCATGCTGTTAGGGGCGATCGCGATTTTCTTCGGCTCCTTTTCAGGCTCGCTGATTGCTTCTCTCCTCACCCTCGGAGCCTATCTCATCGGCAACTTTAGCCGCGATCTTTTACTATTGGGCGAAATTTCCAAAAGCCCTAGTTTGCAAGTTGTAACGCGCACTTTATATATGCTCTTGCCCGACTTGTCGCGGTCAAATCTCAAAAATGAAGCGGTATACAACATTTTGCCAAGCCTAAGCGATATGTTTAATAACGGTGTGTATACCCTCAGCTATGCCCTGTTGACCTTGGCGATCGCGATCTTCATCTTTGCCCGCCGCCAATTTTAGTTCATTTCTCTATTTTAAAACCC
>MNZA01000184.1:19284-21054 GCA_001873375.1 Oscillatoriales cyanobacterium CG2_30_44_21 | reverse complement strand
GGGATTTTCACCTCTATAGGGTGAAGCCATATTACGAAAACTTAACTTAATATATATTTACAAATTAATGTTTAAGTCAAATTCTTGGCTTGAACAATTTAAAAATCAGTTAAAAATATGACAGTTTTAGACAGATATTTTGAGCTTTCTGACCGTGCTAGTGCAGACGGTACAGCGATCAACCAACTTGTAGAATTGTTTGCAGAACAAGCGGAAGTCAAGCCTGCGGGGGCGCGTAAAGTTGTCGGTCGTGAAGAAATTTCTAAGCTATATAGCCAATTTTTTCAATCCTATTCGGGGCTGCAACGTGTTTGGACGACCAGAAAGACGGAAAATGGACTAGAAGCCATTTGGGCGATCGCTGGCAAGCGCGACAGTGGGGAACTGTTCGCGATGCAAGGCAGACATATTGCCGAGGTTGATGCCCAAGGCAAAATCTATGCCCTAGAAGTCCATGTCTCCAAAGCTAGCTAATCAATCTTCCGCACAATATCTTGCCAGTTTCGATAAATTTGGCATTCATTTGGGTTTAGAGCGCATCAAGCAATTGCTTGATGCGCTGGGCAATCCCCATCAACAAATCCCCGTCATCCATATCGCAGGCACCAACGGCAAAGGTTCTGTTTGTGCTTTTTTATTGTCAATATTAAAGGCGGCGGGCTACCGCGTGGGGCGTTACACATCGCCGCATCTGCGCGACTGGCGCGAACGCCTTAGCATTAATGGCGAGTGGATTAGTGAGCAAGATTTGTTATTAACTCTCGATCAAGTGAATGTAGCGATTGACTCCGAGCAATCGCCGACTCAGTTTGAAGTGATTACGGCGGCGATGTGGCTGTACTTTGCTCAGCAAAATGTCGATATCGCAGTGATCGAGACAGGACTGGGGGGGCGGCTCGATGCGACTAATGTATGCGATCGCCCTTTGGTTTGTGCGATTACTTCGATTGGGTTAGATCATTGCCAACAGTTGGGCAATACTTTGGGCGCGATCGCCTTTGAGAAAGCAGGAATCATTAAGCCTGAATGCCCTGTGATCATTGCCGAAAATGCTCCAGAGGCGATCGCGGTTTTACAATCAGTTGCGGCTCAAAGAAATGCCCCGATCACATTGGTAAGTGCAGCCCAAAGCATCAATTTAGAGACTGCTAGTTGGCAAGGTTTTAACTATCCCTTACCACTGCTCGGCAAGCATCAACTGATTAATTCGGCGATCGCGATCGCGGTGATTCAATCCTTGCGCGATCGGGGTTGGCTGATCAGTGAGGCAGCGATGCGGGACGGCATGGCGGCGACGCAGTGGGATGGCAGATTGCAATGGATGGACTTTAATTTAAATGGCAAGTCTTGCCGAATATTAATTGATGGCGCGCATAATGTCGCGGCGGCGGCGTACCTGCGCCAGTTTGTCGATGAGACCTTTCCCGATCAACGCAAGCGCTGGATCATTGGCATTTTAAACACTAAAGATCAAGCAGGAATATTAAAGACACTTTTGGCTAATGAAGATCTATGCTATCCAGTGCCAATTGATAACGCGGCGGCAACTTCATCCTTAGAGCTATCGGAAATTGCGGCTCAGTATTTGCACAACCAGCCCAAAATTTACCCAAATTTGAGTTTGGCTTTAGAAGATGCCTTTGGTGATTTGCAGTTTGATCAAGTCTACAGAAATGAACTTCAAGATGTCGTTATTCTTTGCGGATCGCTTTATCTGGTCAGTGACTTTCTGCTCCTTAATGCGCTTAATATAGCCGTAGTCACTTAACC
>MNZA01000184.1:0-19268 GCA_001873375.1 Oscillatoriales cyanobacterium CG2_30_44_21 | reverse complement strand
CGCCGCCACTCGCTTGTTGGGTTTTGCGGTTCGTTTGATCAACAAAAATTTTAAAACTCTCGCCTTTGTAGGACTTGGCAAACTTTTAGAAATTCTAGTTCCAGTTGTTCTAGTACAATCTCGATAGTTTTAATCTTATTAGGATGATCGGCGATTTTGCAGACGTCACTGAGCTTTTTACATAGGTCGGTGAGGCGACTAGCTCCTAGAGTGGCGCAACCACCTTTGAGGGAGTGGTTCTCAAAACTGATTTTAGCTAGATCCTTCTGTTCAAAAGCAGCTTTCATTCTGGCGATCGATTGCCCTGATTCTGAGATATAAAAGTCTATCACTTCCGATATTGATTGCCTGCCAACACATTCTACGAGGTTATTAAGAGTTGATTCATCAAGTACGACTAGCTCAGATGCGGTAAAGTCAGTGGGGAAATATATGTTAGTTCGGTCTAGATTGATGGATGCCTCTAGGGCAGATTGATCATCATTTTTGGTTGCTGTAATTGCAGTTCTTAAATAATGAGAATGATTAGCGCTGAGTCTTGGGGACAGGCTTTGCAAGGTATTAGTTAATTCTTCAAACTTCAAAGGCTTGGTTAGATAGTCATTCATTCCCGACTCTAAGGCGACATCGCGGGATTCTCTAAAGGCATTGGCGGAGAGTCCAATGATCCAAGGGTGGCGATCGGGGATCTGGCGAATCGACTGGCAAGCGGTCAATCCATCCATTACAGGCATTTGGATATCCATAAATATAAGATCGTAGGCTTGTCGATGCAGAGCATTTACGGCTTCGAGTCCATTGCCCACAGCTTCGCCGTGATAGCCTAATCGCTCTAACATCAGTAATAGAATCTGTTGATTAACAGAATTGTCTTCTACTACCAAAATTTGCAAAGAAAGAGGAGTTGCGCCTTCTTCTGGAATTACATTTTCTGGAATCGTATCAACTGCGTCAGTTTGCTCAACCGCTTCGATGATCGGAGGCTTGACAAATGCATTGAGAAGAGATTGATAGAGCTTGGTCGCTGTGATTGGTTTGGCTTGATAGCCTGATATGCAAGTAGAGGCGGAGACAGCGGCACTGGCGATCGAGGTTAATAGAATGATTGGCAAGCCTTTAAAAACGTCACAGATATTGCTGGCAAATTCTAAACCGTCCATCTCTCGCAGATTGCGGTCAATTATCAAAATGTCAAAGTTGTGATTTTCAAGGACTTGTAAAGCTTCTACCGCTGAAGACGCGGTATGCACCGACATCTGCCAATGGGAACTATATAGGCGGGTAAGCTGCTGTATCGTGGCACTGGGGCTGACTAATAATATTCTCTTACCGATTAGTTCGGGCGCGATCGCTTCAGGTTCGGAACTAATCCCTTGCGCCAAAATAAAGAACTTAAAGGTTGTCCCCTGATTGATCACGCTCTCAACTTCCATCTCGCCGCCCAGCAATTTACAGAGCTGCTTGCTAATGGCGAGTCCTAAGCCAGTGCCACCATATTGGCGCGTAATCGAGCTATCTGCTTGACTGAATGGCTTAAATAAACGGGCGATCGCATCTTCGGCAATGCCAACGCCTGTATCACTCACGGCAAAGTCCAATCGATAGGTATTGGTAATCGCATCAACTAAATGGGATTTAACCGTGACTACGATTTCGCCATTTTCCGTAAACTTGATCGCATTACCAATCAAATTGACCAAGATTTGCCGTAAGCAGGTTGAGTCCCCCATAATCCGCTTCGGCACATCAGGACTAATCAGCGATTCTATTTCTACGGATTTTTCTACAGCGCGAGAAGCTAACAGATCGAGTATGTCTTCGATGGATTCATGCAGGTCAAAGGGATGTTCTTCTAGCTCGACATTGCCAGCTTCGATGCGCGAAAAGTCCAGAATTTTATTAATTACCGACAGTAAAACCTCTCCGCCCTGACGGATGATCGATACAAATTGCTGCTGCTGTGGCGATAAGTCGGTGTCGGCGAGTAGCCCAGTCATGCCAATCACCGCATTCATGGGGGTGCGGATCTCATGGCTCATTGCTGCCAAAAATTCAGTCTTGGCTTTGTTCGAGGCTTCGGCAATCTGTGCCGATGCTAATTTAGCTTCATTCTGTTTCTTTTGGGTGACATCTTCGACATTGATCACAAACTGTAAAGGATGATTATTACTGTCATAAATTAGGCTAACTCGACTAATCGCGTCCACAATATGACCATTATTATGGATATATTGCTTTTCTAGGAATACATTGGTCGCTTCGCCAGTTAACAACTGCTGCAAAGAGCTCAAGGTCTGCTCAACTGAGTCAGGGTGGGTAATGTCAACTGCTCTAAGGTTCAATAAATCTGCGCTTTCCTGCCCATAGATTTTACAAATTTCACGGTTGACTGTTAAAAACTTACCGTTCAAATCGAGGGTCGCCATCCCCACAGGCGCATTGTCAAAGGAGACTTTTAGCAGTTCTTCACTTTGCCGTAACTCCTCGGTGCGTTGGCGGACTTTTTCTTCTAATTCTTGGTTAAGACTTTGGAGATTTTGATATAGCTCCGCCTGTTGAATCGCGATCGCCAGTTGTACCGTTAGCTGTTCTAAAAGCCGCAGATCGACATCTTCCCAATTACGAGTAGTTGCACATTGATGGACTACTAGCAGTCCCCATAGAGTTGGTTCGCTAGGGCGATCAGATCGCGCCAAAAAATTAGGGGATTCTGGCAAAACGATGGGAACAACCAGATTGGCTTTGACTTGAAACCTTTGCAATAATCGAATGTGGCAAGCACTAAGATTTGCCTGAAGGATGTCATTGGCGGCAAATATCCGACCTTGACGATATTGTCCGCCCAAGTTATCGCGAAAGCAGGTATCGACAATATTGGCATGGAGACTTTTGTCCCAAGGTTCATCCACCGACTCAGCGACAATCGTGCCGCTCATATTCGGATTAAATTTATAAATTACGGTGCGGTCAGCTAGCAAAAAATGTTTGACATCCTGCACGATCGCCCCATAGATTTTATCAAGATCTAAAAATTGACGGATATGTAAAGCGATCTGATAAACCAAAGATTCTCGCTGATGCGATCGCCGTAACTTGCGAGATAAATTAATCTGCGCGATCGACTGATGAACAGTTCTCCGCAAAGAGTCCGCACTAATTTTATCTTTGACGAGGCACTCTTCCGCCCCCATCTTCATGGCACTAGCGGCAATGGCACAGTCGCTTTTTCCTGCAAGGATGATGACGGGTAAGTCTTGAGAAAGTAATGAACTGCCGATGAGTTGTAGAAAATCGGTTGCTTCACCATCTAATAAATGGATCGCTAACAAGGTGATATCTGGCTGCTGCGATCGCCAAATATGCAGCGCGTCTTTAATATTATTGGTGTCAAAAACTTGATAATAATAAACGGGGTCAGACTGGATATAATGGCGATAAATAGCCACATCTGTTGTATCAGCATCGACAATTAATACCTTTAGCTGTAGAGGCTCTTGTTGATCCTTGAGTAGATCCTGATGGTCTGACAAGATAGTCACTAAATGATTGATTCAAAATCTTATAAGTATACAAATCATAACTGAAATTCCTAAAAAATGAGTGGCGGCGCAAAGCGCCGCCACTCATTTTTTGTTCAAGCCCAGTCATCTTGACCTTCATCTTCTACCATGTAAACTCGCCCGATCTGGTGAATCCGCCGCGATTTATCAAATAACTCTTCTTCGCTCAATCCCCAACTAGTCAGCACTTTGATTAAATCTGTTTGAATATCGCGAGCGCCCAGAAAATCTTTGTAACGAACAATTAATCTGGCTAATTCGGCATAACTGCGGTTATTTTGTTCAGCCTGTGTTAACAATTCATTAACTATCTGCCGATCCTTGGTGTATTGCGGATGCCGCTGATCTTTTTTGTCTGCCATAGGATTTGTCACGACTTGGTTTGTTGACGACCTGCCAAAAAGCGAGTGGCGGCGCGATGCGCCGCCACTCGCTTTTTGGTTTGTCCTAATTGCGTAAAATAATCACGCCATCGCCAGTTACAGGTGTCCGCGCCACTATATGGTTTTCAGCATCAGCCACAAATAATTTTGGCAAATTTAGCGATCGCGAACGGTTTTGCAGATCATCGACCAATTGCTTTTGCTGGCTAGGCTCTAGCTCATACCATCCAGAGTTTAGAGCCACAATCAAGCGTCCGCGCTTAAAGCTGGTCTGCACTGAACCAAGCAGAGACTCGCCATATTGGTTGGCAACTTCCGAAACTTGATTTTCCACCTTAGCGATCGCAATTTGCTCGGCGGTCAAGGGTAAATCAGGCTTTACCAAATCCGTGGTGATCGGGGCTTGCTTTTTATTAACATTGGCAATTGGAGCAGGATTTGAGGCAATATTCTGGACATTGCGGCTATGGGCTGGTGAAGGCTTGAGTAGAATTAGCAAAGAAAATAAAGTCACCAAAGCAATAGTCCCAGCCCGTTTGTCAAAAATACGCTGTACTTCGTCTGATAGTGGCACTTGCTGAGCGATCGCCGAAATTGAGCGCCAAATCGGAGCCGTTGCGGTAGCAGTTTTTTTCCAAATGTCATTGGCTTGGACTTTTTCCCAAGACTTGACGAGAGCAGGCGTTGTGGCGGCTTTAGTGGAGACTGTTTGCCAGATATTTGTGGCGATCGGATCGAGCTTGTTGACGGTGATTTGCAAAAATTCCAAAATCTTGGGGTTTAGTTTTTCCTTTACAAATTTCCAAGCAATTCCAAATTCTTGCTCAGCTTGGGCAATTAGAGGTGAAACTGTCTCTGTCGAAGCGTTTAACAGGGCGACTGGCTCACCGTTGGCATCGAGGGTGACGGTTTGACCACCAAGGTTTTGCTGCAACTTGCTGAATGTGGAGATGGTGGCAGCGATCACCTTTGATGCGATCGCTTTAGTTGTATTTAAAACCTTGTCTAAGTTGGGATTACTAGATGGCGCGGCGGGAGTCGTGTCGGTAAGCTTAGTTTGCAGATTAAGCAGAGCTGGCAACAAGCCATTAACAACCTTCAGCAAGAGCATCTGTATCTGAGGCTGTACTTTTGTCCAAGTTTGTCCTACTTGCTGAGATAAGCGATCGATTATCTCTTTGCTTTTGTTTTCTGTCATAACTAAACTCCTATCACAATTCTCATCACAATTCATTCTGTTGCCATGAAAACTATCACAGTTTACGCAAGCACAGCAATATTGTGTCGCAAAGTAACAGAAAAAGCCCAAAAGATGGATAGCGGCGCATCGCGCCGCCATTCATCTTTTGGGCTTTTTCGTGGCAAAGCCTCAGAAGCAAGTGATAGCGAGTTGCGCCGCTACTCGCCCCCAGATTATTGGTGCGCCGCACCAATAATCTGGGACTAAGAAGGGATTAAGTAGATTGGGTCATCCTTGGTATAGTTAAATAAGCCAAATTACTCACCTGTTTTCTGCAAATCGATTTCATCGCCAGAATTAGTGAGCTTCGCTATTACAGCCCTTTGCGGCTCAATTAGTAAAGAGAGCCTTTTGTATAGCGCAGCGAATCGGCGATATACAAAAAATTCTCTGAATTTTTTGATTGTTAGTGCCAATATTTAGTTAATAATTCTGAAATACTATGCGAATTCTCGCTCTAGCTTGGGAATTTCCACCGCGCATTATTGGAGGAATTTCTCGCCATGTAGCAGAGCTTTATCCCGAAGTTATCAAGCGCGGCCATGAAGTCCATTTGATTACCGTGGCGATCGCCAATGAACCTTTAGAGGTAATAGTTGATGGCATTCATGTTCACCGCGTTCATGTGGAACCAAGTCACGATTTTTTCCACTGGGTCGCCCAGATGAATGCAAATATGTTGCATTTCGCCAAGGATTTTCTGTCAAGCCATGTATTAAGTAATCGATCTGGCGACTCTGAGACTCACTTTTCTGTAGATTTGATCCATGCCCATGACTGGCTCGTGGAGATGGTGGCGCTCACTTTGACTAGGGAGTTAAATATCCCACTGGTGACCACCATCCATGCCACAGAGTATGGGCGCTGTAATGGCATTCACAATGATACGCAGCAATATATCCATCAAAAGGAGATTCAGCTTACCCAAGCTTCGCAGCGCGTGATCGTCTGTTCTGAGTATATGCGGGGCGAATTGCAAAGGGCTTTGGGCTGTCCTGCTGATAAAACTGATGTTGTTTACAACGGACTCAGCAATGAACGTTGGCGCAATATCGCCGCTGATGGTGAAGATGACATGGTGGCTTTAAAGAAAAAATATGCCGAACCCGAAGAAGCCGTAATCTATTTTGTGGGGCGGATTACCTTTGAAAAAGGGATCTATGTCCTGCTCAATGCCATGCCCAAAATAGTCGCCGCGATGGAAGATAAAGTGCGCCTTGTCATCATTGGCACTGGGAATGCCTATTCAATTTTATTGCAGCGCCAAGCTTGGGATTTGGGGATTTTTCATAAGGTGTTATTTACAGGGTTCATGGCGGATGAAGACTTTTGGCAATTTCAAAAGATTGCTAGTTGTGCAATTTTTCCTAGCCTCTATGAACCCTTTGGGATCGTTGCTCTTGAAAGCTTTGCCGCAAAAGTTCCGCTTGTGGTTTCGGATACGGGCGGTTTACCTGAAGTGGTGCGACATCAAGTTACGGGAATTGTCACAAGGGTTAACGATGCCAACTCCTTGGCGGATGGCATTATCAGTATTCTGCGTGATCCTGACTATGCCCAAACCCTTGTAGCTGAGGCTCAGTATGATTTGAAGGAACGCTTTAGCTGGGATTTACTTGCTGCTCAAACGGAAGATATTTTTATGAAGGCGCTCAAAACTTAACCCAAATCGCTGTTTCGCAGCGATTTGGGTTAAGTTTTGAGCGCAAAGTACTGCCAAGAAAGTGTGACCACACTTTCTCAATTTGAGGTAACGAGACTGTTCTTGACGGGGGGATTTCGCAGTTCTACGGGGGAAGGTAAAAAAGATAAAACAATTGTCAAAAGAGAGATGGAAGCCATACTGCCAATAAAAAATTTCATGAACCACAACTCAATTGGGTCAGGGTTCGATTTTGATTTTGGTGAATTCATAGTTGTTAAGATAAAAATCGCTAGGTAGTGGAGAAATTGTGGAGCGCAAATCGCTCAAACTTGAGACAAAAATAACTGAAAGCGTTACTTCGCAGCACTTTCAATTTCATTCTTGGTTCGTTTAGTCGGCATTTTCAAGAATCCTAATTTATGAAAGGAGTTTGCCAAAAACTCCAATTCTCTTTATTGAAAGGCGATCGCCATTTTTTAATCAAAATCCGCTCTAGTTGTTGACGGTGACGCGCTGCTAGGGGGGCATCCCACCAAAAGGTCATTACTATTTGAGTCGGAAGATTGTGAGTGATGTGTAACTCTCTGTAATTTAGAAGATAGCGTTTGCAGTCATGAACTCCCTTCCATCGCTGATAAGAACGGCAGGTTTCCCCTATGTACAGTATGACGGAAGAATGACCTTGATCTATAACAAAGTATACACAAGCATCACCTGCGTCGTCATGATACAAACGATAGAACTCAGCAGGCTGAGCTTTTAGATTGAATGGATTAATCGCATGGGGATCGCAGTGACTAGTAGGCAGGTCAAAAAGAGAACCTTGCAAGGCTGGGATCATTGTGGAGATAGAACTCTGGTAATTGGCGATCGCCTGTTTCCATGACTGCAAAGATTGACTTCCCATGACATAATCTGCGCCACTGTCACAGAGCCGCGCATTGCGCTGAATCCCTTCACTAAAGAGCGATCCCTGTTCGTGATTAAGCTTATTCTTACTGTTGTAAGGTGTGGGGCGATCGCTCATGCTAAATATGTTAAGTTGTTGATAATTCAGCCAGTGTAAGCCGATGGAGATCGCTGTAAAGCAATTATCGAATGATACTGAAATCTTATCAGATGCGAATCTGGCAAGCATTTATTATTACGCTTGGACACAGTTACAGGCAAAGCTTTTAAGATCAGGTCAACTGCAATTAATCGATATTTACAATTTAGCTGAAGAAATAGAGGATATTGGGCGTGCGGAACGGCTTGAGTTGGGAAAAGGAAACTGGACTAGATATATTTCCCGATAATTGTCCTTACAACGCTGAGAAAATCTTTCTAAATGACTTCTAAACTGCCACCACCAATATTAACAGGACAACCGTTGACAGCTCTTGCGCCCATGCAAGATGTCACGGATTTGGCTTTTATGCAGATGCTCAGTGACTATGGCTGTCCTGATTATTATGTGACAGAGTATTTTCGAGTCTATGCAAATTCTAATCTTGATAAAAACATCCTGAAATCAATCACGCGCAACGAGACAGGACGACCCGTTTTTGCTCAGTTAATTGGGGAAAGCATTCCCGATATTTTGCGAATCGTGCGGCAGCTTAGTAAATATGCGATCGCGGGCATTGATCTAAATCTGGGCTGTCCTGCGCCGCGTGTCTATCGCAAAAATGTCGGCGGTGGGCTGCTGCGAGAGCCTGAAACCATTGAGCGGATTTTTGATGCCATGCGATCGCAAATTTCAGGGCTTTTCACCGTAAAAATGCGGGTGGGGTTTGACTCAACACAAAATTTTGAAAAGCTGTTGCAGCTAATCAATACCTATGAAATTGATTTATTAAGCTTGCATGGGCGCACGGTCAGGGAGTTATATCGGGGCGAAGTTCATTATGGCTTGATTGGGCAAGCGGTGCGGACTGTAAATTGTCCAGTGTTAGCCAATGGCAATATTACTTCCCACCTCAAGGCGGCGCAGGTGTTGCAACAAACGGGAGCCGCAGGGGTGATGATCGGACGTTCCGCGATTCGGAATCCTTGGATTTTTCAACAAATTCGCGATTATTTTGTAGGTAAGCCGATTAAGGCAACCACTCTTGCCGATGTCTATGGATATATTCAACATCTGTTTGCGATTACTAGCCGCGAAGATCTTAAAGAAAAATCCCACGTCAATTGTTTAAAGAAGTTTCTTAATTTCATCGGCACAGGTATTGATGATCAAGGAAATTTCCTAGCAGCAATGCGATTGGTACAGTCTAAGCAACAGCTCTTCGATCTTTGCGATCACCATTTGCTCACCAACCCCGATCTGCCCTTTGCGATCGAGCCCTACGACAATTTAGTTGCTCGCCCTAGTTGCGAAACTGAGATCAAGAATTAAGGGTGCGGCGCTTCGCGCCACACCCTTAATTCTTGAAGTTGCCGCTTAGCGGCTTAAAACTTTTCCAATCAGCGATCGCCCGATGTAGCTGCTATTTCTGGACTGAGAAGTAATTTGTTGGTCGTTGGCGATCCATTCATGATAAGGATTAAAAAGTTTCGACAGCTTGGGGATCGGTAAATTTAGACATTTTGCGGGACTACTACTAATCGCCCACCATAGTTCCCACTCTGTTAATAACCCTGTGACAACTAGCTTTTGCCACAAAACCGCCAGCGCAAATTCCAAACCGATCGCACCTACAGGAGCCACTTCAAAGGGAACGACTTTCTCCTCATAGGCGCAAGGCGTATGGTCGATCGCGATCGCATCAATTATTCCTGCTTTAATTCCTGCCACTAACGCGAGGCGATCACCCTCACTGCCAAGGGGCGGACTGAGGTGCAGATTAGGATCATAAGTATCTAAGTCGCGATCGCAGTGGCACAGGTGCAACCAAGTTGTACTCGCAGTTACAGGCAATCCATCGTTTTTAGCCTGAGCAATTAATTCCACACTTTGAGCCGTGGAGATCCGCATAAAATGCGTTGGCGCTTTGGTAAGACGAACCAGTTCGATGAGAGCCGCAAGAGCCGATGTCTCGGCGGCAGCAGGGTAGCCAGTCATCCCATATTGCAAAGACCATTTGCCTTCCCGAATTACGCCCCCCGCCGCGAGTTCGGGGTTCTGGGGAAACAGGGCAATTACCTTGCCCAAGGGCTTTACATATTCCATAGCACGGCGCACGAGAGCCAAATTTGCCAGTGGCTTGCTGTCAGTAAAGCCAATCACCGACTCCGCCAGTTCCGCCATATCCGTAAGTTGCTTACCTTCTAGCCCCTTGGTAATCGCGCCCCAAGGTTGCAACATATCACCATATTTTTTCTGGACATTGCGCCAAAACTCCAGCGCCGCAATATCATCGATCGCAGGTTGAGTATTTGGCAGAATGCCGACAGTCGCAAAACCGCCATTGCTAGCCGCTTGATTTAACTCAGTTATCGTCTCCCTAGTCTCGTGCCCTGGCTCACCACTGGTACTATACAAGTCCACCAGCCCCGTTCCCAAAATCAAATTTGAGGATTCGTAAACATTAATATCGGACGGGATTTGACTAGCATCAAAATTAATCTGAATTTGGCGATCGCTTCCCACCATAACATCGGTAAATATCTCAGCATCAGCCCTGAAGGGATCGAGAATCTTTACCTGTTTAAAGAGAACAGGGTAAACGATGGAATTTTCTGAAAGCATGACAAAACAATTTTCTTTTAACTGTATAGCGTTTTTATGGCATTACAGCACATTGCGCTTAATTAAAACCTGTGGCGCACGCTCCGCGTGCGCCACAGGTTTTATCCCAATCCACAAAAGTGTAGTCACACTTTTGTGGATTAATACCAAACAAAGAAATGGCGTAGCCATTTCTTTGTTTGGTATTAATCCGTTGTAAGTTTAATATGAGTACAGCGAATTGGGATTTTCACCTTCAAAAGCGCTAGAAATCCCAAAATTAGTTCTAACCAAATTTTAGGAACCTCACAAATATCTATGGCAAAAGTTGAAATTTATACATGGCGGATGTGTCCTTTTTGTATCAGAGCTAAGCAACTGCTAGATAAAAAGGGTGTGAAGTATACCGAATATGCCATTGATGGCGATGAGTCAGCGCGATCGGCAATGGTGGAACGCGGCTCTGATGGCAAGCGCTCTGTACCGCAGATTTTTATTAATGATCAACATATTGGCGGCTGTGATGCCATTCATAACCTAGACCGTCAAGGTCAGCTTGATCTATTACTTGCCGCGTAAGTATAACCCCCAAAAAAGTCTGATTCGCCCGCGAAGCGGGCGAATCAGACTTTTTTGGGGTTATACTTAATTGCCACGCCATACTAAAGAGTTGAAATTATGCTGGAATATTTGCGCGTGGGACATCCTGCTCCAGACTTTGAAGCTGACGCAGTACTTGATCAAGAATTTACAAGAATTAAACTATCCAACTACCAAGGATCCAAATATGTAGTCTTGTTTTTCTATCCCCTTGACTTCACCTTTGTTTGCCCCACTGAAGTATTAGCCTTTAGCGATCGCTACGATCAATTCGCTAAGGCAGATGCTGAAGTGATCGGTATTTCGGTGGATAGCAAATATGCCCATCTCGCATGGATTCAAACCCCACTTGCCGATGGTGGCTTGGGCGGTGACATCAAATGCCCCCTTGTATCTGACCTAACCAAGGCGATCGCCACTTCATTTAATGTGTTAGACCCGATCGCAGGGGTATCTCTCAGGGGCTTATTTATTATCGACAAAGCAGGACTCTTACAGCACGCCACAGTCAATAATCTCGCCTTTGGGCGCAATATTGACGAAGCCCTGCGGACTCTCAAAGCGATCCAACATACGCAAAGGCATACCAACGAGGGCTGTCCCGCCAATTGGCGAGAAGGCATGGCAACGCTTAAAATCTCATAAAAGCCAAAGAAAGGCAGCGCAAAGCGCTGCCTTTCTTTGGCTTTGCGCTAAATTTCCAGAACATTTCTTTTGGTTAGCTACAGTACAAAACATATTCTTGACATCGGTTAGTTTTACATCAACAAAGATATAAATAGCAAATCAATACTCATAAATTACTCATAAATAATGGGGGGAGCCTAGCAAAGCCATGGCTGAGAAAACAAAGGCTGTATTAATGGTTCATACAGATCGCGCACAAGGTGAATTGTGGCAAACAGCTTTGTCTAGTCAGCAGTTGGACGTAACTTGGCAAAATACCTCCTTAGACCTTGTGCAGTATCTAGAGAAATGCGATCGCCAAGATCTGCCCGACTTGATGATCATGGACATGGCAGTTAAAAGCCCCAGCTCCGAAAGCCTTCAATCATCTTCGGTCTGTCAATGGCTAACCAAAAACAAAGTTTCGACTAAGGTTGTTTTGTTCAATCCAAGGCAAGAAAAAATCAAAGATATTGAGCATAGTTGGGCGATCAGACGCGGTGCATCAGATGTAATTCCCCGTTTGTATTCTGACAATTTAATTACCGAGGTCGCTAGGGTGACAGCCTTGATGGGTTGCACATTAGAGCCGATACCTTTAGAAAAAATCGCGAGAACCTTAGATTCGCGAACAGTAACCACGCAGGCTAAGGTTCTGGAACCCAAGCCAGTAGAAAGTGAGCCAGTCTCTACTACTAAAAAATCGCAGACTAAAAATAATACGCGCAGTAATCAAAATGCCGATGAGAGCCATGTAGTCATGTATCGGGGCGTAAGGATTAGGCGGTGATAAACTCAAGAATCAGAAGTGCAGCGCTTCTAGTTCTTAGGTATTTTTAAGGGGAGTATGTCATATATCTTATTTCTGCAACATGGTTGGGCGGATACCTGCCGCGATATTAGTCACCTATCGCGATCGCTAGCCGATCCTCAAACCATCACCTATGCCCCCGACCTCGGTTTGCTGAATACTTGGCTCACGATCACCCCATTAATTACCAAGGTTGAAAAAATTGCCGCCGCCGCGATCGCCACTTCAGATTTGCCTTGGCGAATTGTCGGACATTCGATGGGTGGGTTGATTTGGCTAGAAATTTTAGATCGCCATCCCGAATGGTTGCCCAAGGTTCACAGCTTAGTTTTAGTCGGTTCTCCTGTTGGTGGTTCCGACTTGAGTCGTTTATTTGACCCTTGGGGCTGGTTTCCCCTGATCGCCCGCGATCTTGCCACAAATCGTCGCCCCATCGCCGAAGCGATCGCCTCTCAAGTCCCCACCCTCTCCATCGTGGGCGACCTTGGCAATAGTACCGATGGCACGGTTCCTGTTGGTTGCTCGCAGTTTGCCCATGCCAATTTTGTGAGCTTAAATAATTTGCGCCATGTCGCTCTCAAAAATCATCCCCAAGTCGCCAGCGCCATCCAGCAGTTTTGGCAAAATCCTCAAATTGCGGCAATCTCCACCGATACAGCCTCAATATTAATCACTAAACTGCGATCGCTAGATCTCACCGAAATCGACAATTTGAATTTTAAACACGCTCAAATTTATAAAACCTACGCCGATGGCACAAAACTATGGACTTGGAAAAATCTATGGCAAGTCACCCATGTGTATGTAAGTGCAGGGCAACAGTGCATTTACAGCGCTTACGCTAGCTGGCAAGAGCAGCAAAAATTAGCGATCGCCCTAGCAAATTGTTAAACCTATCAATTGCGCGGCGAAGCCGCGCAATTGAAAAATTAGCTATGTGGCGGTTGCCAATCAAGCGCCCATCTCTTCGATTAGTTGCAAAATAATTAGGCGATCGCCTGCATAGGGAATATGATCTAAATAATTTTCCAGATCGATTTTTGCTTCAATATAGCGTTCAAGCTGGTAACAAATCAAACCGTGATCGCGCCATTGAGTCGGCACATCAGGATGCAACATTAGCGATCGCTCAATCGCGCCGAGAGCTTTGGCTGGCTCCTGACGGCGCAGATAGATCAGCTTGAGATTTGTCAGCAGTCGATCTAAAATGCGCCGTATCCCCACAGGTTGCAAATATTCAGGATCAAGGGGCATTTCTTGACCATATAGCTGCGTCAACTTAGCCGCGCAGTCTTCTGGGAATAGGATTTCGCCTTTATTGTAAGGATCAATAAAAATTTCCAAATCAGGGTGTTGCGGACGAATAATAAAATGTCCAGGAAAGCTAATTCCATCCATCGCAAAACCAAGGCGATCGCTCAACAACATATAAATAATTGATAGCGACAAAGGAATTCCGAGGCGACGATCTAAAACATTATTAATAAAACTATTGCGCGGATCGTAATAGTCGTGATCATTGCCACAAAATCCCTGCTCTGAAAATAGATAGCGATTAATTTCTTGGATCACCTTGAGCGGGTAATGGATCTTGTCTAGCCTTGGCTGCAAGTCGCTAACCATCGCATCAAACTTGGCGCGATAATGCCCCAGATCCATTTGCGGATATTCTTCCCATGCGATCGCCAAAGCCCCCTCTAACAGATGATCAATTGTTAAATCTTGATCGCGAACATGGGTGATTTGCCAAAACTTTTGTCTAGCAGGAGATAAAGTCAACACAGTCTTCATAGATTAAGGGCATAAACTTGACCATCAAAGAGGATGCGCGTAATTCCTTTTTGGATGAGTTGGGGGCGGGTGATATGAATCAAACTGCTAGGAAATTTGATCACCCTCTGATTGTGGTGAGAAAATCTTTTGGCGACCCGATGATTATCAAAAATTGGAATTGTTTTTGATAATGTCTCTTCGTTAGGAATCGCGCCTAAATCTTTAAAATCTTTGAGCGGACGAGTAATAATTTCGGCAATTCGATCAACGACAATGTAGCAAATCATCGGTAAATCGGCTCGATCAAGGGGCAGTATCTCAAAGTGATCGCCTGCCGCATGACCACTATGCAACTCCGCAAACATCGTCAGACTAGATTCACCATCTTCATCATTAAAATCTAGCTCATCTTGATCAAGATCAAGATTGTCTTCATCGACAAGATCATCTTCATCATCTAAGTCATCATCGTCAAGCTCTTGATCGTCTGGATCTATCTCATCTGGCGACTCAATTAAATCTTCTTGATCAAAGCTATCTGAGTCCTCATCCATGGCGATCGCAATCTCGCCACCCTCGTCAACCTTTTCCTCAAAATCTTGCTCAAATTCCAGAGCCAGACTCAAGCTTTCATCTTCAAAAGCTAAAGGCAAACTGTCAGGTATAAATGCTAGCTGACTTACCTGATAGCTACTATTAGTTGCAATATTTCTGGAACCTCTTTTGCCATCAGCTTTTTTCTGACTAACGAGTTGTCGATACTCATCAGTCGGGATTAGCTCCTGTAGCAGTCTTAGTACTGTACTTGTACTAACGCCAAACTGCTTCGCTAAGTAGGTTGTAGTCGCTTCAGACTCACGATATAAGCGAAGTATCTCTTGTTTATCATCCAGCGTAAGTTTAACAGCCATTGAACTGGGATACCCCGAAACCGCATCTAAGAATCAATCAATATCTTAGCGCTTGAGCGCGTAGGTTAGAGCTTTCCCAAAACTAATTTTGGGATTTTTAGCGCTGAAGGCGCTAAAAATCCCAAAAGCCACCTTTCGCACCGCAAAGTCTAATTTTTTTACGGGGAAGGAAGTAATCCTTGCATTGAAAACCTTTTGAAAGGTTTTGGTTTTAACAAAAGAGGAGATGCAGATACTGCATCTCCTCTTTTGTCTTATTAAGGCGCAATTGGCGATTAAGTTGAGGCAAATACCTCACCAGACATCGGTATCAATTACTTTTTGTCCTTGGTAATAACCTTGGGGGGTTCACGGAAGAAAATGGCAAAAAAGAATAAGCCAAGCAAGCAAGCGAAAATCAGAGTGTAAGTAATAGCTTCCATTGTTTACGCAGCCTCTCTAACACGAGTAGTTTTATCACCAAGTTTCTGGAATGCGCCCCATTCGACTTGCTCTTCACTGAGTTCTGGGTCAACACCAGCAAATACGTCGCGGAACAGAGTACGCGCACCATGCCAAATGTGACCAAAGAAGAAGAACAATGCAAATACAGCGTGACCAAAGGTAAACCAACCACGAGGGCTAGTACGGAATACACCGTCAGACTTATTGGTTTCTTGATCGAATTCAAAGATTTCGCCTAGCTGAGCTTGACGAGCATACTTCTTGACGTTAGGAGCATCGGTGAAGTTCTTACCATTCAACTGACCACCAACAAAGGATACAGTTACGCCAGTTTGCTCAACGCTGTACTTGGACTCTGCACGGCGGAAAGGAATGTCAGCACGGACGATACCGTCTTGGTCTTGCAGAACCACAGGGAAGGTTTCAAAGAAGTTAGGCAAGCGGCGAACGCTTAACTCACGACCTTCGTTATCCTTGAAAATAGGATGCCCTTGCCAACCTTTGGCAATACCATCACCATTGTTCATTGGACCAACGCGAAATAGCCCACCCTTTGCAGGGCTGTTACCCACATAGTCATAGAAGGCAAGTTTTTCAGGAATCTTTGCCCAAGCTTCCTCTTCGGTCAAACCAGCATTAAGCCCAGTTTGGACACGGCGAGAAATTTCTTGTTGGAAAGAGCTGCTGTCCCACTGATAGCGGGTAGGTCCAAACAATTCGACTGGGGTAGCTGCCGAGCCGTACCACATTGTTCCTGCAACTACAAAAGCGGCGAAGAATACAGCGGCAATACTGCTGGAGAGTACAGTTTCGATGTTGCCCATACGCAGAGCCTTGTATAGACGCTCAGGGGGACGCACGGTCAAGTGAAATAGACCAGCGATGATGCCCACAATACCTGCGGCGATGTGGTGAGCCACGATACCACCAGCATTGAAGGGGTTAAACCCATTAGGTCCCCACTCAGGAGCTACAGGAGCAACGTGTCCAGTCAAGCCATAGGCATCAGACACCCACATTCCAGGACCAAATAGTCCTGTTTGGTGGAATGCACCAAAACCGAAGCAAAGTAAGCCAGAGAGAAATAAATGAATACCAAACATTTTCGGCAAGTCCAAAGCTGGTTCACCTGTGCGTGGATCTCTAAATAGTTCGAGATCCCAGTTTACCCAGTGCCAAATTGCGGCGAGGAAAAGTAAACCTGAAAGAACGATGTGGGCTAGCGCCACACCTTCGAATGACCAGAAGCCAGGGTCGGTGACCTGTTCGCCAGTGATTGTCCAGCCGCTCCATGAGTTGGTGATCCCTAAACGGGTCATGAAGGGCATGACAAACATACCTTGCCGCCACATGGGGTTAAGTACGGGGTCACTGGGGTCAAAAATTGCTAATTCGTATAATGCCATCGAGCCTGCCCAACCTGCTACGAGAGAGGTGTGCATCAGGTGCGTGGCGATCAGTCTTCCTGGGTCATTAAGAAGAACTGTATGCACTCGATACCAGGGTAATCCCATTGCAAATGTTCCTTAATCTTATGTAGTTGAGTTTAATCAGTAAAATCTTAACGATTTTTTGTCTTAATTTATATTAATTGATTCTGAGCTGGGGTGATACTCACGGCGAAAAATGCACGATGTATTGGGGTAAATACGACTATTTTTTCGGGCGAGTATAACTTGCAAAACTTTCAGAATCATCGAAAGAGTTTGATTATTTAATTCGTAACACAATAATAAACTATTCCTTCCGATTGATTTGACCGATTATGGCGAAACATTACAACACCAATCTTTGAGTAGTACCAGAAGAGGAAAGAAAGCGCGGCTCCGCCGCGCTTTCTTTCCTCTTCTGGATTTTAACTAGGCGTTGTGATCTTGATAGGTAAGCGCGATCGCCCAATTGTAATAATCAAATCAATCTGTGAGTTTTGATACCCATCGGCGAGCATCGGCGCAATAAATAGCTCAGGGTGCAGGGCTTTCCAAAAGTATTTTACAAATTGAATGATTTCGCGATCGCTCATTCCTGATTTGCCTGAACTAATCAATTTATGTTCGGCTTCAAGTCGCCATTGTTGGCTGTAGCTAAAGTCTTGGGGTATCAGCACGATCAGGCTGTCGAGATAATCCCAAAGTTGTTGGTAGTCACCTAAATATGCGTTACAGGCGATCGCAAATTGTTGATCGCGATCTGACAAAATTGGTGGAATCGGCGCATTAAAAGCGCATATTGGCAGAGGTTGCAGCCCCACAAACCACCCTTCAAACAAGACAATATCGGCTTGATAGTTGATTGCTGGCGCGGTGCGATCGCCTGCGCCATTGTGTAAGGACTTGTCAAATCGGGGGATCTTAATGGGGTATGGGTTAATGAAAGGGCGATCGCGTAGTTGTTGTAAGACTTGTTGCCCTAGCTCAACATCATGGGTACTGGGCGGTCCGCGCCAAATCATTTCAGGATTTTGCTCTTTTAGCTTTTGGCGATCGCTGTAGGTTTTGTAGAGATCATCTAGGGAAAAACTTAGAAGTGTTTTGCCAAGATTTTTTAATAAAATTTCCAGTACTAAGCCTAATGTGGTCTTGCCTAATCCCTGTCCGCCCAGTAGACCCTGTATAAAAGTGCGTCCGATTTGCTGATGTCGATTTGCTAGCCTTCTGGCGAGAGGTAACCAATAGTGCCAAAGGGTATGAAATATATCGGATGCAGTGCCAATATGGATATTATGATCGGCTAGTCCTTGGGAAATCTCGAGATAAGTAGATCGCAAGAGTTGCGATCGCTGGTCAACTAGCTCCGCCGCCAACTCCCAAGATATGTTTTTGCGATCGGCGATATCTAGCTCAAGAAAATATTTATTCTCTCTGGTTTTACATATCAATAATTCATAATCTGCGGCTGGCAAAATTTGATTCTTGATTATTAGTTTAAAAATTCTTATAGGTATGTTCTTGATCATTTCCTTATTTGATCACCCTTACATCTGATTTGGGTTCTATGCCAGTCATACAAATTACAAATTCACAAAAATAAAGCTATTAATTAACCATTACTTAACCTAGAATTGATTCGATGAGTAATTGTACGCAAGCTCCTCCACAGAAAAGCAAGCAGTAAACTCACTCAAAATCAACTCAGTTCCCTACTAACTAACAACCAATATCATCGAACACAATATGAATCTCAAAGCTCTTTTGATTGTTGCTAGCCTCAGCCTTTCTGCTGGATTAGTTTCTTGTGCTACTGAAACCCCAACTCCTCCTGCGGCAACTCCTGCTGCCACATCTGCTCCTGCAACAACGCCTGATGCCATGAAAGAGGGTAAGCCTGATGCGATGAAAGAGGGTAAGCCTGATGACATGAAAGAGGGTAAGCCTGATGACATGAAAGAAGGTAAGCCTGATGACATGAAAGAAGGTAAGCCTGATGACATGAAAGAAGGTAAGCCTGATGCGATGAAAGAAGGTAAGCCTGCTGAAGAACCTAAAAAGCCACAGTAGTTTTTGCGTATCATCGATAGTCTATGTCAGGAAAGAGATGTCACAATGTGACATCTCTTTTTTTACTCCAGAAGGGAGTGGCGGCG
>MNZA01000080.1 GCA_001873375.1 Oscillatoriales cyanobacterium CG2_30_44_21 | reverse complement strand
TTGTTTTATGACTGACTTGGAATATATCCTCTAGATGCGTAACGCTATAACCTTCTTGATATAAGAGTAGACAGTGCGCTCTCTGCCGCACTTGATGATGACAACTTTGACGATAAATTCTCCTCAACATCCTTTTCCTTTCTTCGTGTATCTTTCGGGCTAATTTCATTTCCTTAAGACCTCTAATTCATATTTCTTTTTATCATAAAATTGTGTAATTAATTGTGTCTAACTACTTAAGTTCATCCCGTTGGTTAATAATCGTGACTTCCCAACCCCTAAAACAATCAGGTATATCGACATAACACCTTTTCAAAATATGTTCGATCAACCTTTTCAGCCTGGTCTCGACTTCCCGTTTGTTGCTACCTGACAAGCCCTCTAACTCCTCTATTAAATTTTCAATATCAAGGTTGTGAAAGTCTCCCGCTTTCAATTGCGCGATCGCTGTTTCTAACCACAGGTCAAGATCGCGATCGTACAAAGGCAGCGCAATTAATTGAGTCATTTTTTTACAGCCTATTGAGGCTGTGAATAGTCCAAAGAAATTTTTGTGCGGGGCGGAGCCACACTATCAAAGAGCGCTTCCCTATTTTAGGGTGCAGCCTTTACTGTGTGAATATAGCTACAGTGATCGGGTGTTTAAGTGGCAGGAGTTATTTTAAATGCAGTCAAATTCTGAGTTTAATCCCAGCTTGTGTCGCAATGAGAGTGAGGTGGAGAGCAAGTTATTTGTGCAGTATCTTTTGCCAGCCCTCGGTTATGATGCGAGTTCGTGGCATCAAGAAGTGGCGCTGGGAAATATTCGATTAGATTTTTTAGCTCTCACTTCTCAAATTTTCCCCAAAGCAAGCCATAAATCGCCTAAGGTTTGCGTGGTGATGGAGGCTAAGCATCCCAAGCTAAATCTTGACTTTCATGTGCGCCGCCTCAGTCACTATCTCGCCAAGTTACAGGTTGCCTATGGGATTTTAACTAACTCTCGGGACTTTCGTATTTATAAGCTAGAGGGCGATCGCCTTGAACTTGTTTTTCAATGTCAAGGCTCAGAAATCTCCAACGAAATTGCAAAAATCAAAAGTATTATTGGCAAGCAAGAGCTATTAAATATCGGCAGCAAAGCGCCATTGGATTCATCTAATACCCTTGATCAGCCTCTTGTCACGCCCCCATTAGAATCAGACTCAAACTTACAGGAGTCTCTCAATCTGCTAACCGAGCCAAATTTTGATGGCGCACCTGTGCTGCGCCATCAAAATTTGGTTCCTGATGTTACTCCATCGATAAAAACTATGAAAATAATTGCGATTTATCACAATAAAGGCGGCGTGGGCAAAACCACCACAGTCGTTAACCTCGCCGCCGCCCTCAGTCAAAAGGGTAAACGGGTTTTGGTGATTGACCTTGACAGCCAAGCAAATACTACCTTTGCCACAGGGCTGGTCAAGTTTGAAGATGAAGACTTTGACGATATTAAAGAGTCAAATATTTATCATGTTTTGAAATCCGATGAGTTCTATTCCATTGAAGAAGTGGCGCGAACCTCTAACTTTTGTAATCCATCTATTGATGTAATTCCATCGCACATTACTTTAATGCGTTACGAAGAGGAATTAAATAGACTGGACTATAGTCGGATGATCTTGTCTGACAAGCTCAAGGATGTCGCCCATAAGTATGATGTCGTCTTAATCGACACGCCTCCCTCTTTAAATCTCTATGCCAAGTTTGCCCTCAATACCTGTGACTATTTAATTATTCCCTCTGACCTGAAACCCTATGCCAATCAAGGCTTGCTTAACGTTAAGGACTTTATTAAAGAAGTAAATGCCTTCCGCAAGAAAATTAATATGAGTCCCATTGATGTGTTGGGAGTTCTGCCCAATAAAATTTCCACCAATAGTAAATTTGTGCAGTACACCCTGCCGTCTCGCCTTCAGAGAATTACGGCTAAGTACGATCTGAAGCTAATGGATTCGATTATTTATGATCGTGATCATTTGGCTAAATGTGCCGAAAAAAATCAACTGGTGGGTGATATGGAAGTCGCCGATCCGCGATCCATCTTTGATTTCAATGCCAACTCGATGGCAGCACAAGAGTTTGAACTTTTGGCGATCGAGGTATTAGAAAAAATTGGTGTTGATAGCACGGTGCGCTAACTTGAACCACAATTCTAGGATCGCAGCTTCGCTGTGATCCTAGAATTGTGGTTAACTTGGTCGGCAATTTCTGATGGCGCGGCACAGCCGCGCCATCAGAAATTCGGTTTTTTAATTTGGTATTTAAAAATGAAATTATCTACTTCCCTAGTAGCGGTCAAAAAGATCATCGATCCGACTTCCCATTCCTCCTTTGACCCTGAGCAAGTAGAACGCTTAGCTCAACTAATTCTGCAACTAGAAGGACTCATCAACCCCTTGATTGTCCGTAGAGCCAGCTTTCAGTCCTACGAAGTTGTCGAAGGACATTTTGAATATCAAGCTGCCGCCAGAGCCAGAGAGATCGATCCGCGCAAGGGTGAAATGATCTCCGCTTACATCATCGAACCTGAAGATACGATTATTGGCGCAGCGATCGCGGAACAGGTGAAGTTAATGCAAAACTCACGACCTAGTAATGTGGATAATTTGGCTGCGATCGCCCCCACCCAAGTCAAGCAAACCGTCCCCAGTTTGGACATTCTCCCATTCATCCTCGAAAAACTGCAATCTACTGAAAAATTACTGCTCAGTCAACTAGCTAGCCAAGCATCCCAAATTCAAAACCTAGAAAAATCAATCCATGAATTTGCTAACACTCTAACTAAATTTAGTCCTGCAAGCATTAATGCCAGTCTGCCTTTGGTTTCTGCCAAATCATCTAAACCTGCGGCAGCCAAAAAGCCTAAAGGGATAGTCGATCCTGTGGTGGACGATTTTAATAATTTGGATCTTGATCATCTGTATCTCCAACTAGCGAAGCTAGGATTTGAGGGAAATAAAGGACATGAATTAGCTAAGGCAATTACTGATAACAGGCAATTAGGCTTATTTACTTCAATTTCTGATGTTTTAAAAAGAGTCAAATTTACTGGCTTCTCTAAACTTAAAGTAAAAGAAATCCAAGGACTTTGGTAATACCAAATAAAGAAATGGCGTAGCCATTTCTTTATTTAAAAACCCAAGAAGGTAGTGGCGGCGCATCGC
>MNZA01000055.1 GCA_001873375.1 Oscillatoriales cyanobacterium CG2_30_44_21 | reverse complement strand
CCGCCTCTCTCATTTAATCAATTGCTAGATCATTTGTTCATAAACCGATCGCATTTGTCCTGCGATCACTCGCCAGTCATAATTCTGTCTGACATAGTTCTGGCACAACTCCGCGCTAGGCATTCGCCGATCGCCACTCAAAGCCTCAATCAAACCCTGCGCGATTTGATGCGTCTGACTGCCTTCTAAAATTAAATCCCTTGATAGAGGCTGTAAAATTTCAGGAATACCGCCAATGGGCGTACCCAACGCAGGCGTTCCCGCCGCCAAGGACTCAATTACAATCAACCCAAAACCTTCCAAAGAAACAGTCGGCACAACCGTCATCTCCGCAGCTCGATAGGCGATCGCCAAGTCCTGATCGGGGACAAATCCTAATAATTTGACATGATCCTGTAACTGCATTTCTTGGATCTGTAATTGCAAAGACGCTGCGATCGCCCCTTTCCCCGCAATCAGTAACAGCACATCAGGATATTTCTGACGCACTGTGGCGATCGCCGCAATTAAATTCTCTAAGCCCATACGTTGCACCAAGCGGCGCACACAAAAAATAATGCGGCGATCCTGTGACCAGCCCAGTCTGGCTCTTGCCTGCGCGATCGTCAGAGGCAAATCAAACTCGGTCGTATTCACACCCCCGCCCACAATAAAAATTTTTTCGAGCGGCACATTATAAGTTTTATGTAAAATCTGCCGAAAAGCTTCCGACAAAACAATAAAGCCATCAGCCCTGCGATACACCAGCTTTTCGATCAGCCATTTTCCCCAAGTCGAAATGCGTCCGCCCCCCTCCGCTTGACTCTCCAAAGCCCAAGGTCCATGGAAATGCATCACCAACGGCAATTTCCCAAAACGATCAAGGGCAGGCAAGGTATAAAGGGCAAAGTGCGTAGCCACCAAGTCGTAATCATTGACCGTCAATAATCGAGTGACCGCTTTTCTAATTCCTCGCGATCGCTGCCAAGTCGAACTATTAGTTGCCGCAAATGCCTCGACTCTCCCAGCCGAACTCTGCTTAATATCTGCCGAACCCGTCACCAGTCCAGATACTTCTACCCCAGCGATCGGCAGATTATTGACACAGCCATAGTAAACTCGCGCCAGTCCACCCGCATCATCAAGAAACCAACTTGTGCCAATCTGCAATATCTTCATAAAAGTATCTGGTTCTTTCTTAAACTGCGGAACCCTAATTTTAGCCTTCAGTTACAACCAGAAAGAGCCATGCTGGGGATATAAAAACAAACCCAAGAATTAGCGGTGCGGCGCAAAGCGCCGCACCGCTAATTCTTGGGTTTACATACTTAAAAGGATTCTAAGAGGCTAGCCTCTTAGAATCCTTTTGGGGATAGAAAAACTCAACTACTAATTAAGCAGCAACGTCCTTCTTGTTACGCTTGAGAGCCTTGCTACCAAAGAAAGCAGCAGCCAAAGCAATACCAGGAACGATCGCAGGAACTGGAACAGGTCTGATCGCGTCAAACTCAAACGCAATCTGACCTGTGGAAAACTTAATTTTGTCAAATTCAGAACCAATAATCGCATTAAAGGTAACTAAACGGTTAGCAGCAGCATCAGTCCGACTGCTGTTAGCGGCACTACCGAAAACGTCTGTTCCAGTAAAAGCTTGAACTAGGGTGCTTCCGTTGAAAAATTCAACTAGGTTGGTTGGGTCAGCAGAACCCCAGTAGATACTAAAAGTATTAAGCAAAGTATCTGAAGTGTAAAAGATTGAACCAGTTACAAAAGGTGAAACATCGGTAGAACCTTCAGTCGGTACAGGCTGTACAACCAAGTACTTGCTACCATCCGACAATGGTGCAGCATTTACGCCAGCATCATTACCTCTGATATTTATGGCAGCAGATGATGCGTCAGCAAATGTGTAACCAGGAGCAGTTCCATCATTGAACTCGCTCAATCCAGTTACAGTAGAATCACCTAGAACGGAGGTGATGCCTGCGGCACTGGCAGAACCAGCAACTAGCGCAACTGAAATAAAGCCTAGTGCTGAGATAGCAGATGAAGTTAAGTATTTCATAGTTTAATAAACCTTGTTAGTGAGGGTTGGGTAATATGCAAGAAATTGCAACGATCTATTGAGCCTAAAAGATAGTAGAGTATGGCTTTTAGCGTTACCATCACCACTCAAGCTTTTCTAGTTTGAGCTACAGCTACATAATTATCATTGACGAAGGTTTCTAGTATTCAAATGAGCTTCAGAACAGAATTTGGATTTTTAAGTAATAAGCATGGTTTTAAACTTTACCATCACCGCTTGAGTTATCCATCTCAAGCTACTTACTGCTTTTCTAGCTTTTCTTAACATTGAGTATGGTCTTTACGTTTGCCATCACCACTTAGTTTTGCAAGAACCAAGTTACTCACTATTAATCTTCTCTTCCACTCACTGTTTGTTTGACCTATGGATAGAAACCGCCTATCAGGTTTACAGTCCACTAACAGCTCAAACACTAGTATTAAAGACGGTTGGCTTCCTACAGCTAACTTGTCGATAGATTTATCCTACATGAAAGATTAGGAATTACAACCCCTAACTATTTGCTAATTTTCATTAAATAGTTATAAATTGGTTATATTTTGTTATATTCAAGTTACTTTAAAATTTTTATCACAAGCTGGAAGTATTGAATTAGGTAGGGATTCAACCTCTGTCTTAAATAGATGTTAAGAAATTTAAATTTTCAATTTAATCCTTTCTCAGCGAAACAGAGAAATTTTGGAAATCGGTGCGAAGAATCGATCTCCAAAATTTCTCTGGGTTTTAATTAAGCGCAAAGCGCTGTAGCTATACCAATTCACGGAAGTATGATCACATTTTCGTGAATTGAAAATAAAACCCCGCAAGGATTTTTACATCAAGAAATGGCTGCGCCACTTCTTGATGTGGTATTGGTGGTGCACCGTAAAATAAGTAATCCTTATTTATTGGGAAAGAGTATGGCTTATACAATTGTTTCAAATATATGTGAGGGGATTGCGGAATGCGTTCCTGCTTGTCCTGTGGCTTGTATTGAGCAAGGACGAGGCGCTAATGAGAAAGGAACGATCTGGTTTAAGATTGATCCCACTACCTGCATTGACTGTGGTGTTTGTTTACAGGTATGTCCAGTGCAGGGCGCAATTCTTCCCCAAGAGCGCCCAGAGTTGGTAATTAACTAAGCGCAAGATGCTGGTTTGAGTGGCAAAGCGCTGTAAATTATAAAATCGTTTTCAAAGTGAGGATTGCCCTAAGTAGTATAAAATCTATTGGTGCTAAGCCAAGATGCATAGACTGTAACGGTTTATAGAGACTTTTAAAAGCGTGGCTAAACCGCGCTTTTAAAAATCTCTATAGATCCCAAGTCATTGCTAGATTGGGTTAGCGATTAAGAACATTCTTTAAAGAGTGGGCGATCGCCCCACTTTTTTGTTTTTAAGGCTCTGATTTACAGCGCTTTACGCTCAAACCCAAGCAAAGAGAGGTTTTAAAAGCTTTATAAGGTGACGCTTTTAAAACCTCTCTTGTGGTCTGTTACAGCAAAGCCATCAGAGCCAGAGGTTGTTCCGCCCGCTACGCGGGCGGAACAACCTCTGGCTTTGGGTTTTAACTAAGCCGAGCTACTTAACAATACAAACAAATACAAATCATAAATCTGATGAGTCATCCTCTCATTCCACAAATTTTGCAAATTGCAGAAGAAGTTGCCTCGCCCTTGGGGTTAGAGGTGGTTGATGTGGTGTTACATACTAATAAAAGCCCCGTAGTTTTGCGAGTTGATATTCGCAATCTTGAACAAGACACGGGGCTGGATGACTGCGAACGGATGAGCCGATCGCTAGAGCCATCTCTGGATGCTGCCGACTTGATCCCCTATGCCTATGTATTGGAAATATCTAGTCCTGGTGTTGAAAGACAATTACAAGGCGATCGCGAGTTTATTGCGTTTAAAGGATTTATGATCGATGTCATTGCCGCAGAGCCTTACGATGGTAAGCAAAAATGGAGTGGTCATCTAGTTTCGCGCAACGAAACCCACATTTCCATCAGCATTAAGGGGCGGATCGTCAATGTCCCCCGTGAAATAGTTGAGCGCGTTGAGCTAACCAAAGCAGAATAGTAAAGCCAATCAATTCCCAAAAGTGTAACTACACTTTTGGGAATTTAAAACCAAAACCAGAATCTATAGCGCACTCGCAGCGTGTGCTATAGATTCTGGTTTTTAGTTCAGCGCAAAGCGCTGAACCAAAACAACATAAAACAGAATACAAAAACTAAATAAAATCGAGAAAAACTATGTCATTGCTGAGCTTACCTGGATTAGGGCAGATGGTAGAAGTAATCTGCAAGGAGCGAAATCTTCCTAAACACGCTGTTCAGAATGCATTGCGTGAGGCTCTACTCAAAGGATATGAGCGCTTTCGGAAGACTTATCGTTCTGATGGTACTAGTTTTGAAGAAGAACATTTTAATAACTTTGATGTGGAACTCGATCTGGAAAACGAAGGATTTCGAGTACTGGCAACTAAAACTATTGTGGAAACTGTCGGTGATGCTGACCATGAAATTGGGCTGGCGGAGGTGCGTGAAGTTGCGCCTGAAGCCCAAGCGGGCGGCACAGTGGTCGTTGATGTGACCCCAGAGCAGGGTGATTTTGGCAGAATGGCGGCGATCCAAACTAAGCAAGTTTTGGCGCAAAAGCTCAGGGATCAACAACGTAAAATCATTCAGGAAGAGTTCCAAGATATGGAAGGGACGGTACTCCAAGGTCGAGTACTGCGTTTTGAGGGAACTTCGGTAATTGTGTCGGTCATTAGTGGGTTTGGACAGCCTGAAGTGGAAGCCGAATTGCCCAAGCGCGAGCAGTTGGCAGGAGAAAGACCCTATCGTCCTGGCATGACCTTGAAGGTTTATCTCAAAAAAGTGCATGAGGGTTCCCGCCGTGGTCCCCAGCTTTTGGCTTCAAGGGCTGATGCGGGGCTGGTGGTTTACCTATTTGCCAATGAAGTTCCTGAAATTGAGGAAGAGATTGTCAGGATTGTGGCGGTGGCGAGGGAGGCAAATCCCCCATCGCCCGCCGTGGGTCCGCGGACTAAAATCGCGGTTGATACCCTTGAGCGAGATGTTGATCCTGTGGGTGCTTGCATCGGGTCGCGGGGAGCCAGAATTCAGGCTGTGGTGAGTGAGCTGAGAGGGGAAAAAATTGATGTGATCCGCTGGTCGCCCGATCCTTCGACTTACATCGCTAACTCCTTGAGTCCTGCCCGAATCCATGAAGTGCGCTTAATTAATGCTGATGAAAGGATCGCCCATGTGCTTGTGCCTGAAGATCAATTGAGCTTAGCGATCGGTAAGGAGGGGCAGAATGTCCGTCTGGCGGCGCGTCTGACTGGATGGAAAATCGACATCAAAAACCTCGCTAAGTATGACTATGTCGAAGAAGATCGCAGGATGGAGGAGCTAACCACAAGAACGTCACAAAGCCGCGAAGTTATGGCTCTTAGGGAAGCCAAGAGTGATGAATTTGAAGATGAGGCGGAGTAATTAGGTTGGCTCTCAAGCTGCATCGGCGCTGTGTAAGCTGCCAGCGGATTGCTCAACGGGATGAGTTTTGGCGGTTGGTACTTGTGCCGATCGCCAAAGACATTTCTGAAAATGAATTGATTGCTCCCATCAGCAAGCCTCGGCGCGAAAAAAGCAATCAGCATTTTCAGGTGCAACTTGATCGCGGTATGGGGCGATCGGCTTATCTCTGTAAAAGCTGGGAATGTTTGCAAATTGCTCAAAAAAAGAATCGTCTAGGGCGATCGCTACGCATCCAAATTCCTGCCGAGATTTGGGAAATTCTCAAATCTCGATTGCCAACCTAAAATGTTGATTCTCTTGCTACGTTTGAAGACTGAGCGGCGCATCGCGCCGCTCAATAGGCTATAAGTATTCCAGAAAAGTTTTTAAAAGCACTGCTTAGCAGTGCTTTTATAGCTGTCGCCAAGTGTACTAGGACAAATCAAAACCCAAGAATTAGCTGGCGGCGCTCCGCGCCGCCAGCTAATTCTTGGGTTTTATGTCCTAAGGCAAGTGACTATGACTATAAAAACTTTTCTGGGTTTTAGTTAAGCGCAAAGCGCTATGTCCTTGAGAAAGTGAATATGACAAAGCAAACAACAAAGCAAACAATTTTAGTGACTGGTGGCGCAGGATACATCGGCTCCCATGCAGTCAAGGCTCTCCAAAAAGCCGATTATCGAGTAATAGTTTTAGATAATCTGGTGTACGGGCATCAAGACATTACGCAAACCCTAGGCGCGGAACTAATTGTTGGCGATACGACTGATCGCAACTTATTGGATCGCCTATTTAGAGAATATGACATCAGCGCCGTTATGCACTTTGCCGCCTATGCCTATGTGGGCGAGTCGGTCACGCAGCCTGACAAGTACTACCGCAATAATGTGATGGGCACATTGTCTTTGCTGGAAGCGATGGTTGCTGCCAATGTCAAAAAGTTTGTATTTTCTTCAACCTGTGCTAGCTACGGTGTCCCGCAGCAAATTCCGATTACGGAAGATCATCCGCAGGCTCCCATCAATCCCTATGGCGCAAGCAAGCTGATGGTAGAACGCATTCTTCAGGATTTTGATGTTGCCTATGACTTGAAATCTGTAATTTTTCGCTATTTTAATGCGGCTGGGGCTGATCCTGAGGGCGCGATCGGTGAAGATCATCAGCCTGAAACCCATTTAATTCCTCTGGTGTTGTGGGCAGCCTTGGGCAAGCGGGAGACGATCACCGTTTATGGCTCGGATTACCCCACTGAGGATGGAACCTGTGTGCGTGACTATATCCACGTTACTGATCTGGCTGAGGCTCACATTTTAGGTTTGCAATATCTTTTAAATGGCAACCAGAGCGAGATTTTTAATCTTGGTAATGGCAATGGATTTTCAGTGCAGCGGGTAATCGATACGGCGAGGCAGGTAACTGGTAAGACAATTAATGTTTTAAAAGGCGATCGCCGTGTGGGTGATCCGCCTGCGCTAGTGGGCAGCAGCGCCAAGGCTCGCCAGATCTTAAATTGGCAACCTAAGTATGCAGATTTAAGTGTAATTTTGCAGCACGCTTGGACATGGCATCAAAAGCGCCATGGCTAAAAACCCAAAAGAGCCTTACAAGCATTGCGAAGCAACGCTTGTAAGGCTCTTTTGGGTTTGGGCTTTACGCGAAAAGCGCAGCGTTCTTAATAAGGTAATTTATCGATTTTTTGAGCTAGCTCGAAGTCTAGGGCGCTTAGTCCACCAACGTCGTGGGTGGTTAAATCAATCTTGACCTTGTTGTAAGCATTGAATAGCTCAGGATGATGCCCCATCTTGTCGGCAATGATGGCGATCCTGCTAATAAATCCGAAGGCTTCCACAAAATCACGGAATTTAAAGTTTTTTTGCAATTTGCCATCAACCACTGCCCATCCAGAGAGTTGGGCGATCGCTGACGAAATTTCGACTTCAGATAATTTTGTAATAGTCATAATTTTGTGCAGTTATAGTACTTTTCCAAAGCGCCGCAAAGCCGCGCTTTCCTCTAATTAAGAAATAAACAAAAAGCGCCGCAAAGCGGCGCTTTTTGTTTATTTCTTAATTGGTTCGTCCCGATACCACCAAGATAAAATCTGTACCCAATTCCAGCCGCTCTGAGCCATCTGTTGAGTCATTTCTTGATCGAGATGCTGACCATCGGAGACGGGCATATAGCCGCCGCCCCAACTAATCCAGTTGCGAGGCAAACGGGCACGATAGTAGCCTTTAAATCCAGGTCTGAGCATATAGCCCGCCGTTGAAGCCACCGCTTGATCGCTACGGCTATGAATTAAGGCGATCGCCTTGCCAGTTTGCGAGTCGTAACGATAGAAACCTTTGTAGACCTGATCGCGAGTATCACTCACCAAATCATAGGGAGCCTGCCCCCACTTGCGCTGACGCTGTGTGTTAATCGCATAACTACGCGCCGCCACAGCCTGAGCCATCAATGCGTCCATATGCCAGCTAGCAGGCATTTCACTCGGAACAACACTGCGAAGGTATTCCTCAAGCGATAGGACATTCACGGCAATCGCCTTGTTATTCCAAGGTCTTAGTTCAATTTCCCCTGGGTAAAGGTTGCTGCCGACCTGCACTAAACCGTTGTTGCTAGGAGTAATGCGATAGGGGGAGTTAATCGATAGGGTGTACCATTGCCCAGGATCGAGGCGGCGGCTTTGTTGACCTGAAACCTGAAGAGTTGATGGTTGGGTCACTGCCACGGACATTTTAGAGTTGCTTTCCTCTTTGACCAATATCCTTAACAGCCCAGATGCTGCTGCGGGAGAGATTCCTGCCACAATTACTAATATGAGGGACAAGCCTAGCGAATATATCCCTTTTGAAAACTGTTTCATCATTAAGTACTCGCATCCGTAAGCTGAATGGATTATAAATCTTCAATATGATTCGCGACATTTTACTATAGCCTCAGATAGCCCAGCAGTCTAGCAAAACAATCTAGTTTTGCTAAACATTATTTAGCCTTAAAGCGCTTGGCGCTTAATCAAAACCCAGAGAATTTTTAGGAAGCGGCGCTTCCCACAAGTTCTCAATACAGGCTGTAAAGCGCTTTGCGCTTAACTTAAATCCAGATAGTTTTTTGAAGGCGCAGCTTCACACTGGTATTCTGCTAGACCAAATTAAGAAATGGCTATGCCATTCTTAATTTGGAACACCAAGCCAGAAGATGAGTAGCGGCGCTTTGCGCCGCTACTCATCTTCTGGCTTGGTGTTAAGTCGTAAGACCCCGCAAAACTTGTAAAAGTGCCGCCTTCAAAAATTCTTCGGGTTTTGATTAAACGCAAAGCGCCGTAAGTAGTTAGGCATAAGTAAACTAAAAAACCAGAGGTTATTTCGCCCGCAAAGCGGGCGGAACAACCTCTGGTTTTAGGTTTTAATTAAGCAGTGCTATTTAATACATAATAGAGACTGGAAAGAGTAGGCGAGCAGTTGCGGAGTTTATAGTCAAAGACTACTTTGGCTATAAGCTTTGAGGAAAGTCCGGGCTTCCGCGAAGATCAGGCTGCTGGGTAACGCCCAGTGCGAGCGATCGCGAGGATAGTGCCACAGAAAAATACCGCCTGTTGTAGAGATACCACAGGTAAGGGTGCAAAGGTGTGTTAAGAGCGCACCAGCGGAGTCGTGAGGCTCTGGCTCGGTAAACCCCAGTTGGAAGCAAGGCGAGAGGATTTAGATCTTGCGATCTTCATTTGGGTCTAAATTCGTTGCTTGGCTTGAGAGTTTAGTGAAAGCTAGCGATCGCGTCCAAGTGTGTGCCGCAAGAGGTATTTGGTAACAAATATCCCAGATAGATAACTGCTACGGTTGTTGATAAAACTTCCTAAACAGAACCCGGCTTATGTCCTGCTCTTTCTATTTTTATATTAGATAAATAAATGTCTGATCTCTTGGCTGAACACTTCGCGCCTCTCAAACAGTAGTACAGAGAGATTATTAAAAGCGATGCTCAGCATCGCTTTTAATAATCTCTCTGGGTTTTAAGTCAGTGCTTCGCGCTGTATTTTTCCCCTTTTTAACTAAGAGTAACTAAGCTATGGGAATTAGTCCCACCCAGTCATCTTCGACACCTAAAACTGGCGATCGCATCTCCCCAAAGTATTTTGGCAGAGCAGTTATAGGAATTACTTTTATTTGTTTGACGACAACTCTGAGTCTTCGATTTTATGCAGAACCGCGTTTGGGTGTGGGTGCATTTGTCGATCAAGACTTGCGATCGCCGCAAAATTTTTCAGCAACGGATATTGAAGCGACTAAACAAGCAAAAGAGCTAGCTAAACAGCAGATTATTCCTGTTTATCGGAATAGTCCTGACATGGATAAAAATGCCTTTAAACATTTGGAAGAACTTTTAGCCGTTGGCGATAAACTGCGAATTTCTTCGGGAAGTCTGCCCTATGTCGATCGCAAAATTATCAGTGATGATGTGCAGCGCTATTTTCGGAAAATTACGGACTCGAACTGGTCACTGATGCAGGATCGGGCAAGTTCGCAAGCTGCAAATCCTAGCAATCGCACAAATGCGATCGCCAGTTTACTGGTCAAAGAGCAGGATCTTGATTCTTTGGCTCTAGCTGAGCTAGTCATTTACAAAATTAATGCTAATCCCCAAGACTATCAGGTCTTGATCAATAAAGTTACTGAAGTTAGAGCCGCCTATGCAATGGCCCAGACGCAAGTGGCAACTGGTCCTGCCATGTTTCGCGATCGCCTTCTGGAAATGACCAATGAGGACTGGGAAGCCAACAAAACGCTAATTCGCCAAGCCCTCAGTGAACTGCAATCTTCAGGTGTTGTGGCAGGGCTGCCAGAGGAGATGCTGCAAAGGCGGTTGAGTAATCTTGATAATTTACCCATGCAAGTTGAGCATCGCGCGATGGCGATCGCCTTGTTACTGTCCACCGCCAAGCCGAATATGGCGATCGACTATGTGGGTACGACCGAAAGAGCGCTCAAAGCCTCAGAATCCGTGGAGGCAAAAAAAATTCTTTTAAAAGCGGGGGATGTGATCGTCAAGGGGGGCGAAAAAATCACGGAGCGGCAATTTGTGATCCTAGACGAGCTAAAGATGACGCAACGGCAGGTTAACTATAAAGGGCTGCTGCTCATGGTCGGTGCAACTACTGCTGCTTTTAGCATATTTGGCTACGCAAATCGCCGATGGCAATATTTGCTCAAAGTAAAACTGCACGTTAAAGACTTTCTAAATCTTGGGGTTATCTGTACGGGCAATGCTTTAGCCATTTCGCTAATGGCTCCGAATATGATTGCCTTTTTACCATTGGCCTGTATGGGCTTGATCATTGGTAGTTTCTACAGTTCGCGGCTGGGACTCTTAGTGACTGGGTTAACCGCAGTTTTATTTGCGATCGCCATTAGTACTGACCTATTGTTATTTGCGCCTGTATTAGTTGGCACGATCGTTGCTGCTGCTGTCACCAATCGCCCGCTGACGCGATCGCATCTTGCTGCTACAGGCTTGTTAATCGGGGCTGTCCAAGCGGTGGTATATGTGGCGATCGCCCTAATCGCTGGTTCGACACCGCCCATATTGCTGATCATCATGGCTCTGCAATATGCCTCAGGAGGACTGATTTCTTCAATTATTGCCCTTGGCGCAATTCCTTATTTAGAGCATATTTCCTATGCTTTAACTCCCTTTCGCCTCGCTGAACTTGCCAATCTTGACCGCCCACTATTGAGGCGTTTAGTTACCGAAACTCCTGGAACCTTTCAGCACACATTATTTGTGGCAAATTTGGCGGAAGCGGCGGCGCGGGAGCTGGGTGCGGATACATCCCTAGTGCGGACAGGCACGCTTTACCATGACATTGGTAAAACCCTGCGCCCTGAATACTTTATCGAAAATCAAATGGGTCAGCCCAATCCCCACGATGTCCTTAATGACCCTTGGGAAAGCGCCAAAATTGTCAAGGAACACGTTTCAGGTGGGCTGAAACTAGCGCAAAAATATCATCTTCCCGAAATGCTACAAGCATTTATTCCTGAGCATCAAGGAACCATTGCGATCGCCTATTTTTACTGCCAAGCTCAGCAACGCTCCGATCATGTAGCGGAGTCGGATTTTCGTTATGTGGGTCCCATTCCCCAGTCCCGCGAGACAGGAATTGTGATGCTCGCTGATGCCTGTGAAGCCGCCCTGCGATCGCTTGGCACAGACACCACCCTCGAAGCTGCTAACACTTTACTGATGCGGATATTTCAAGCCCGTTGGGATGATGGTCAGCTTAAAGACTCATCTTTAACTCCATCGGATCTAGCACAAATAGCGCCTGTATTTATCAAAATTTGGAAAGAACGCAATCATGGGCGGATTAAATACCCCAATCTTGCCGATAAGCTCGATCCCTCTGGTTCGGCGCTACCCGATCACCTGTGTGTCGCCAAAGATTCAGAGAAAGCCCCAAGTCAGTTTGTTTTCCCCCCAAAGATCGCCACAAAATGAAAACTAAACCCAGAGGTTTTCCGCCCGCTACGCGGGCGGAAAACCTCTGGGTTAATTAGACGTTGCGCTGAAAGGTCTCGTTTTTTATAGGGAAGGGAATAAACGTCATGATGTTTTGGCAATATTTGTTGATTTTTGGAGCCGCCCTGCTAGCTGGCGCAATCAATGGTATTGCGGGTGGGGGTAGCTTTATTTTGTTTCCTGCATTTTTGTCCGTGGGCATACCGCCGATCGCCGCTAATGCTACTAATGCGATCGCCCTATTACCAGGAACGTTAGCCAGTGCGGGGGCTTACTACCGTGAGTTTCAAGAAGATCGGCGATCGCTAATCCAAGTTTGTATATTAGGTATTATTGGCGGACTGTTGGGGGCAGTGTTATTGCTGAGGACTCCATCGGCGACTTTTTTACAGGTTTTGCCGTATTTACTATTAGTTGCCACTCTCGCTTTTACTTTTAGCCGCAACCTTAGCAAATGGGTAGAAGGTCAACAGGGCTATTTGTCTAAATTTAAAGTTTTAAAAGATGTCTTAATTATTGCTTTGCAGCTAATAGTTGCGGTCTATGGCGGATTTTTTGGTGGAGGGATGGGGATTTTGTTTCTGGCTAGTTTTGCCCTGATGGGGATGACCAACATCCATCGGATGAATGCTTACAAAGTTATGCTTACAAGTTGCATCAATGCCGTGATCATCATTCCCTTTATGGCGGCTGATCTAATTTTGTGGCAGGAATGTGCGATCGCGGCGATCGGTGCTTCCATTGGTGGTTATATCAGTGCCTACTACGCCCAAAAGATTTCTCCCGTTATTGTCAGGCGATTTGTGATTGTCATCGCCTCAGGGATGACGCTGTACTTTTTTTGGAGAAATTTCTAAAAAAGCGAGTGGCGGCGCGCCGCCACTCGCTAGCTATAGTAGAGATATTCAGCGCGAAGCTTTGAATATCCTGATCAATATCAAGTGATTATGTTGTCTGCGTTATCGAACTGGCTTTATCACCTTGAGCAATGGGCGGATGCTCTCGTAAATAATCAACTCCAACAAACTTCATGGCAAGGTGCATGGGTAAGCTTGGGAATTGTATTTTTGGCGGGACTAGTGACTAGCCTTACGCCTTGCACGCTGTCGATGTTGCCTTTGACGATTGGCTATATCGGTGGTTATGAGTCTAAAAGCACTTGGAAATCGGCTTTGCAATCGGCTTGGTTTTGTTTAGGATTTGCGATCGCCTTAACAGGATTTGGGCTAGCGGCGGCTTTGCTAGGCAAAATCTATGGTCAAACCGCTTGGGGCTGGTCGGTGGTAATGGGAATAGTCGCAATTGTGATGGGTTTGCAGCTATTGGAAGTAATTTCTTTGCGTTTACCGAGCTTGGGCAATTGGGAAGTATCAGATAAGTTGCCAAGGGGATGGCGATCGCTATTGATTGGATGTTCCTTTGGCTTTGTGGCTTCGCCCTGTAGTACACCTGTGTTAGTGACTCTACTAGCTTGGGTTTCAGGTTCAGGCAATTTAGTCATGGGAACGGAGTTATTACTTGCCTATGCGATCGGTTCGGTCTTGCCCTTAGCGATCGCGGGTACATTTACAGGTGTGATCAAGCAGTTTTTAGAATTGCGCCGTTGGTCAAGTTGGCTCAATTGGGGCAGCGGGGTGATTTTAATAGGTTTTGGAACTTTATCTATTTTGAGTAAAATTAATCTGTAGAGATGCGGCGCGAAGCGCCGCATCGTTATTAATTCCACTCTTGATCAAATCTTTCCCATAGGCTGGCTAGCCTTGGCTCATTGGCAGTATCAGCCAGTACTGACGCAACGATACTGCGAATCTTGAGTAAATCACCAAAACTAGCACGAATAAAAATCTTGCCCGAAGCAACGGACTTATCAAGGGAAGATCTGCCAAAGATGACATTTTTTAAAGTAATACCATTACTCTCAAAGTCATTAATTGCATCAGCTTCAGCCTCACTTACCGTTACCGCTAAGTCTTGATCTACTTGTAAAAATAGGCGCGTATCATCGATCGCAATCGTGGCAGATTTACCAGTAGCAATTTGCGCGATCGCGGTCCAAGTTTCTCCTTGGCGATCGCGCAGAATTTCAATTAGTTCTAATAATAGAGAAGATAAAAAAGTTTCTTTAGTTGAGATTGAATCAGAAGTAGTCATGCTTTCTTTAAATTGGGATTTACAAACCTTTGAGAGAAACCTTTAAAAAGGCTGGCGTGTACACACAAGCTTCTCTGTCTACGTTGTCAGGTTTAGATCCCCCCCCTAAAAAAGGGGGGAGAATTTTCTTCTTCCCCCTTTTTTAGGGGGATTGAGGGGGATCTCTTAGGGCTTTTGACCACAAGAAGTAGTTCTTAAATGATTTCTAAAAGCTCATTCCACTCGATAGCCGAGGTCGGAGAGTTGAAAACGGGATGATCGCCATTTTGGTTGCACTTTCACAAACATTTCCAAATGCACAGAACCCATAATCATCTTCTGCATTTGCATCCTTGCCTGTGTGCCAATCTCCTTTAGCATTTGTCCCTTTTTACCGATCAAAATTCCCTTTTGCGAATCCCTCTCCACATGAATCGTTGCCATTACCCGCGTGATTTTGGGCTGTTCATCGACCTGATCGATGCTGACCGCTACCGAGTGCGGGATCTCTTCACGAGTAAGCAAGAGAATCTGCTCACGAATTAATTCGCCCATGATGAACCGTTCGGGCTGATCGGTAACTAAGTCGGGAGGATAGTAATAAGGGCCTAGCGGCAAGCGATCGCACATCATCGCTTGCAGAGCTACCAAGCCTTCGCCTGTCGTGGATGAAAACTGGGCGGCTTGCCAACCATGCTCAGCCGCAAAGCTTTCATAACTGGAGACAGTATCTTTAGTTTCATCAAGCAAATCGATTTTATTGATGCCTAAAATCATCGGGACTTTGCTCTGAAGAATCGTTTCGGCAACAAAAAGATCTCCCGTTCCCATGCGATCGCTACCATCGACAACCAGAACATTGACATCAACTGAAGAGATTGCCCCGATTGCATTTCTGACAATTGTTTGCCCTAGTAAATGGTGCGGTTTGTGAATCCCAGGGGTATCGACAAGCACGATTTGCGATTCGGGCAGTGTCAAGATGCCGCGCAGGCGATTGCGAGTGGTTTGGGCAACGGGCGAGGTGATGGCAATTTTTTGACCAATTAGGGCATTGAGCAAAGTGGACTTACCCACATTCGGTCGTCCCACTAGGGCTACAAAGCCCGATTTAAAACCTTCGCCCGATTCTGGAATCATGGTTGCCTGCGATCGCTACGTTTATTAATGCGTTAAAAATCACCATCGCTTCAGCGCAGTGAGTGTGTTAAGTATAAATTACATTGATACAGTCTATTTAGGCTTTAAGTGAGCGCTTTGTGCTGTAATCCTTTCTTATTTAGGACTTACGCAAAGAGAAAAAATGATGCGAAAATGAAGAAAGATTTGAGTAAAAGCAATGGTAAAAAAGTTTACTACGCTAGATTATTGCCAGTATCTGATAAGTAGTCAGATAAACTACACAATCACTAACTTGGCAGACCATTTAGAAGAACACAGCCATGACCAGATCAACCGATACCTAAAAGCAGAGAAACTAACGCCGAAATTGCTATGGCAAAACGTGAAACCAACGATTGTGTCAGATGAAGCCAAGTATATGTACGTGCTGTTTGACG
>MNZA01000034.1 GCA_001873375.1 Oscillatoriales cyanobacterium CG2_30_44_21 | reverse complement strand
GAAGGGAGTAAGACTTATGAAAGAGTCATAGGGATGGAGATATATTTTTGAAAGCGGCGCTTTCAAAAATATATCTGGGTTTTAAGTTAGGGCAAAGCACTGTAGTTGTTTTGACATTAAATGGTAGCTAAAGCGTGATCGAAATGTCTTGGTCTTTTTTGTCTCTATAAAATAAGCGTTTCAAAACATATCTCTAATTAACTGATCAACTGCAACAGTCATAGTAGCAACTCATTAAAATGTAGTAATACTTTCACATGGGGCAGGCCCTAAAGCTTTACTCCGAAAGTTGTAACGAGCTTAAAGCCGACCACCGCTTATCTATGGGCGTATCTCCTTGCTGTTGATCTTTTAGGTCAAGGGCAGGAGCGTCAGGAGCAATTTTGGGATATGGAATTGCCAATATTAATTGTTCGTATAGCCATGAAGACGGATCAAAATATCCGTTAGGTGACAAAGACTCGACCAGATCCCCAGACTCAACTTCACGCTCGCGCGGATATTCACTTTCTGGTAAAGGCTCTGCGAGCCAGATCATTTCCGAATTGTTGATCGCCAGTCGGTAATTGAACTGTACTAATGTGCGATCGCAGGTCAAGGTCATAATTGTCGAAGCCTTAACACTAACCTCAAGAAATGAGCCAACATGGCGCACACTCATTACCCCCTGCACGGGGGTTAGGGTTGCTAAACCTTCTACAAATTCTTTGAAATCAAAGGTTTCAGTAGCTTCCACAGCTTTAGCAATTTGCGGAATATATAATTTTTCCATTATGGCTGTACTAACTTGATAACTAATTGACGGTTAGGCTCTCTACCTTGACTAACTGTCTCTATATCGGCAATATCTTCTAAGATTTCGTGGATATAGCGGCGATCGCTAGAAGATAGATGCTTAACTAGAAATTCCTCTCCTGTTTCCCGTACACTCTTGACTGCATCATTCGCTATGTTTCGTAAAATAGCTGACCTCTTAGCTCTATAGTCATCTAATTCAACCGTGTAAAAGGCAATTGGCTCTATAGATTCACTAAAAACATTCTTATTTAATGAAGTGGTTGCTAGATATTGCAAAGAATCAATTACAGAGCCGCTCTCTCCAATTAATCGCTCAATTTGCTGCTGATGCTTTGAGGGAGGGGTACTAATAGATTTTTGAAAGCATTGCTTCGCGATGCTTTCAAAAATCTCTCTAGGTTTTAAGTCGGGCAAAGAGCCGTATGTAATGCCAAGTCACAAAATAATTTTAAGCCCAACGACTGACATAGAGATTGGGCTTAAAATTACTTCTTTTTCTTTTTGTTCTGTGAATTAGGCTCAAATGGTAAAGCTGACTTTGTCGGAGACTTACTATCGCTAGACTTGTCTTCAATAATAGAAGTCACACCAGATTTTGTATCAACAGTTAGCTTATTAGGCTCAGTCTTACTACTTGCTGATTTACCAGTAGATTTAATTACTGTCGTTGAAACATCGGAGACTGCAACTAGCTTTTGCAGATTGTCAGGTAATGGCTCCTTAGCAACAATAAAAGCTTGCAGCGTTTGGAATACGTTTGCTATCAACATATAGAGCATTACACCTGATGGCAAAGGAAAGAACAAAAACATCCCAGAAAAAATAACTGGTGTGAGCTTGTTCATCGTATCTTGTTGTGATGTTTCAGGAGTTGGGTTACTGGGCTTTGGTGAAGAATTGCTAGATATGGACTGGTTAGCATACAAACTAATACCAAATCCCAATACCATAACCACAATGTCCCAGTTGATACTGCCGTCTGCATTAGTTACGCCAGTTTTACCCAGAGCCTTGATAAACAAGAAACCTTTATTAGAGGCTAAACCAGGAACAGTAACTTGAACTGTTGCTTCGCCTGCTTGCTTAGCAATTACAATTCCATCTTTGGATACCTCAACTAGTTCCTCACCCTTAGTTACCTTCCACAAAGGATTTAGATCTATGTCTTGATATTCAGAAGATAAATCATTGAAATCCTTACCATTTGAAGTTTGCAAAATTATTTTTGACTGTTCTCCGATCACTAAATTAGTACCATCAACTGCAGTTGCAAGTACTGGATAATGGACGCGATCAGCAAAGTAAACATTCTGACTAGGAGAAGTGAAAGATTGATGAGGAGATGTCGCTTGAGAGTCAGGCTGGGCAATTTGAAAATTTAGAGAATAGTTAATGTCTGCGAAAGGTGACCCTCGAAGAGTTGCAAACAGGGCGAACAAAATCGGTAGTTGAATTATGGCGGGTAGGCATCCAGAGAGGGGATTACCAAATTCTTTGAAGTTTGCCGAGTTAACCTTTGCCAGCTCTTCTTGCTGTTTAGCGGGATCACTCTTATATCGCTCTTGGACTTCTTTAATTCTCTGTTGCATTACGGGGTTAGCAATTTTCATGCGCCGCATACTGCGAAGCTGATTGGCACTAACTGGAAATAATACAAAACGGACAACCAACGTCAGAGCAATAATTGCCAATCCATAGTTCGGCACGATGCCGTAGAAAAAATCTAGGAAAGGCAACATTATATTGTTGGAAAGAAAACCTACGCCGAAATCCATTGTCTAATTTACTGTTGGGTTTGCATCAGAATGACAGTTACAGCCTGTTAAGGCTATATAAATTTATGAAAGAGCGGCGAAGCGGCTCTTTCATAAATTTATAGTGGTTTGATCGAGCGCGAAGCGCCATAATCGCTTATTTAATAAATCTAAGCATTTAAAACAATTTGAATTTTTAAGATGCTACATCACATATATTAAACCTTTTCAAGCATTGCCGCTGATGGCACTACTAACTTCTTGTGCTTTGAGGCTTAACTTTGATTCGATATATTCGTAAGTTTCACGAAATTTTGGCATGGACTTTAGCTCTAGACGAGAACCATCCCTGAGAGTTAATACCATGTCTCCCCAAGCGCCAAGCCCCCGAGGAACTGTGACGATCTTGACGATTTCCGCATACACAATGTCTGTGCGGTTACGTCCCATCCATCCACCAGTGACTGTAATCCGCCTGTTGGTGATGCGATAGCGCAACCACAAAGCTCTGGCGATCGCCGCTACCCCAAAAGGGATAGTGATTACAAACATACTTACAAGTAAACTGATGATCAAGTCCCCAATATGGGGCGCACCCTCGTAGTAAACCTCTTCACTAACTGCCATGCTGCAAAACCTTTGCTTTTATTAATAGAGGGTTAAGATCGACACAAATCTGTCGGTAACTTGGCTGACCTTGAGTAGTCACTGTTATAACGATTTGCAACCCATTGATCAATTGTGACAGAAGTTGACGAAAAATGGCACGCAGTTGCCGCTTAAATCGATTGCGAATTACGGCTAATTTACTCACTTTCTTACTGACAACTATGCCAATCTTTGTGAATGAACTATCTTGATTTTTAAAAACTCGCATCATTAAATAAGTCCCCCTAAAGAGACTGCCGTGGGCATATATATTAGCGAAGTCTTCGCGTTGCCGCAGACGATATTGAGGGGGAAGCACTAAAGATTAACGAGTTTTTATCATTCAAAAGTTTACTTATTAGTTCGGAATATGCTTATACAGTAGTTAGGCGAACTCGACCTCTACTACGTCGAGCCTTGATGACTCGTCTTCCTGTAGGTGATTCCATTCTGGCACGAAATCCAGAGGTGCGCTTCTTTTTGCGGACACTACCGCGCAGAGTACGTTTTGTCATAACCGTTACTTACTAAATTTCAAGGGGTGTATTTTTTACAGGCTCTTGAGTATAACATCCATACCTGCTCTATGTACAGGTTTACTAAGTAGCTAGGCATAAGTAACCTAAAAACCGACAAGGTTGTTCTGTCCGCGTAGCGGACAGAACAACCTCTGGTTTTTGGTCTTAATTATGTTGAGCTACTTAGTCATAAGTAGCAATTATCATTATGGGGGAATGTCTTGATACAGAGGCAGCTATTGCGAATAGCTGCAATAGAAATTCTGGGAAAGCTGATGTCTTTGTTCAGAATTTGACATTCTAGGTAAATTAAAAGTCGTAAAGAGAGTTGCTGCTACAGATGTTTCTTAAAGCCTAAACAAGCTGCATCTAAAATATTTTCTTTTATCCTTCCCTTTTTAGGATTACCAAAAATCTAATTTGGTATGGGATGCCCTGGACGCAATTTTATCCATTTACCTGCTTCCGATACAAAACTGTCACAGCTAATTACATCCCATTCCATTTGAATATTTCCAGCATCAGTTGCGATGTTCACATTTACCGTAGGCGAAAGTGCCTCAAAATCTGGATGCTCATTTAAATGCGGCTGCAAGTGTTGTGACTCGACAGCGTGATAGGTCACACATCGGTCAACGTAGGTGCAGTTAATACAGATACACATAGCATTTATCCTAATAAATGTTGGCTCAATAGATGTTTTGGGGAGGTGCTTTAGTTTAAAGCTTGATGTCCAAAGTTTGTAGCCTAGAAGGTCTTAGATACAGCTTATTGAGGCTTTGAGTAGTACGGAAATATTTTTGAAAGCGGCGCTTCACGCCGCTTTCAAAAATATTTCTGGGCTTTAATTAAGCGCAAAGCGCTGTATCTGAAACACTCGTCATAAGGAGCATTGAGTTATTTATTATGTTCGATCTCCCCGAAACACTTGTTAATCCTAAATGTTTATATGTTAACAAAAATGGTAGTCCGCCAGATGTAAGAGTAAAATCATAAAGTAGACTTTTAGATATTTACAGCGCTTTACGCTGACTTAAAACCCAGAGAAGGTTTTGCAAGCGCGGCTGAGTAGCGCTTTTAGAAATTTATCCGTACTACTTGAAGCCTCAATTAGTTGTAAAGAACTCGATTTTACAGCGTAGTCCTAATTCCCCAATTTGGAGCAGTTTATCAGGATGGTCACCTTGTCACAGCAGTATCCCATCTTTGGTTCTGAGATCAATTGTCCTCATTGTCTGCAAGCCATACCTGCATTGATTTTGACTGATACTTACCTTTGTGCAAGGCATGGAGCCTTTGAAGTTCATCGCAATGCTCAAGCCTTAATTCATTTACAATCTGATCGCCAATGGCGGCAGTGGAATAATGAATGGTATCGCCAACATACACATCCCGATGGCATTCGTTTTGAAATCCATGAAAGTATTGATCGCTTATATACACAGGGCTATCGGGCTATCAAAGTAACTATTGCCCATCGCTATAGGGATTTGGTTGAGCCGTACTTGGAATCTAGTCCGATCAATTCCAGTTTGCAGCGCCTTTATGGACTGAGTGTGGAATTTAATCAACCTATTGATCCCGATCGCGATCGCTGGGAAATCATTAATTTTGAAATCGAGAAAGAAGTAGGAACTCCCAAAGGTTATCCTTATTTTCGCTCTTTTTAATCAGCCTTGCTGCCATGTTTGCCAACCTTGCCAACGACCGCGCCAACAAGCCCATAGTTTTTGTCCTGACTTGCTAGCGTCCTTTGGCAAAAATCGTAACCACTGGAGTAAACCAAAGGCTTCGGATGTACCGATCGCGATCGCCCAGACCATAAATACAATTCGCCGCAGAGGTGGCAAATAACCAAGCAGAGCCACCGTTTCATTGTGAATAGCGTTGATGGCAGCCTCTGGGTTAAAAGAATTACGCTGATCTTCATCAAAACGTTGAGCAGGGAAATGATCTACCGCAATCTGGGGATCGTAAATTAGTTTCCAGCCTTTTTGCTTTAAAGTTAGGGAAAAAATCACCTCAAAATGCACCTGCGCCCCTGAGCCACGCATTCTTTGGTCGAAACATAAATTGGCGATCGCCTCACGCCGAAAGCTCATATTTACACCCTTGAGTACATCCACCTCGCGCCCCTCGCCGATGCCAATGTGATGATTGCCAATCAACCGCCCAAACCATTGCAGCTTACCAACGACAGGACGCTCCCCATCCTCTAACCGAGAGCCGTGATATACCCAGTCGCGACCACCCACCCCACCAACTTTGACATCTGCCAAATAATAAGCTTCGATCTTCTCAAGCCAATCAGGGTGAGGAGCCGCATCGTCATCGGTAAAAGCAACAATATCGCCCGTTGCCGATTCTAGTCCAATATTCATCGCCGCAATTACCCCAGTAGCGGTCACCGTGGCGATATTTAAAGGCAAAGTTTCCCGCTCGAAAGTTTCTAAAAACTGCCAAGTTGCCAGATCCGTATCACGGACAATTACCCACATTTCGTCAACTGGGCGCATCTGGGCTTTGAAAGCGCTCAAACAACGGGCTAAGTCGGCAGGACGCTGATAAGTAGGAACAATTACAGAAATTTTCATAGAATTATGACCTCAAGCTCTCAAATAAATCTATGTAAGCATTAGCTTTGCTAATCCAACTATGTTGTTCGGCGATCGCCCGAGCCGACTTGCCCATCTTGATTCTTAGCTCAGGGCGATCAGTGAGCAGTACCAGTGCATCCACCAAAGCCTGAACATTTTCTGAATCAGTCAGTACTATTCCCGACTCAGGGGTAACGATCGCCGCGACCCCAGATACGGATGTGGTAATTACAGGAAGTCCCGAAGCCATCGCCTCACTAACCACCATTCCAAAAGGTTCGTAACGCGAGGGAAACACAAAAAAATCAACTACCTGCATAATCTTCGCAACATCCGCACGATACCCCAAAAAATGAACTCTATGGTCTACTTGTAACTGCTTAGCCAATTGAGGGTAAGGGCTTTTTTCAGCACTTCCAACTACAGCAAGATGTAAATTGGGGACATCGACCAAAGCTTTAAGCACTGAGTCCAAATTTTTGCGATTAGTTCTAAAGTCACCGACAAAGAGGGCAAGATTAACTTCTGACGGCAATCCAAATTGAGCGCGATCGCGGGAATCAGGAGCAAATTCATCCAAATCGACACCATTTAATATTACTTGGATCTTCTCTTCAGGAAATCCAATTTCTATTAATTCCTGCTTAATAGTCTCCGATACTGCTACTAAAACTTTGGTGCTTTTAAATGCTTGTTTCTCCCAACGAGAATTGAGCCAGGTATAAAACCATTGATAAGCTCCATAAAGATTTTTGCTAATTCTAAATGTATGAAATGGAGAATTCAACCAAGTACTATGGACAAAATGGACAACATTAACATCAGTCTTTTGTGAAGTTACGGCTCCGCAAGCCATAATCACATCAAATTCATCTCCATTTTTCCGCAACCAGCGATTAACCTGTTGAGTGAATACAATTTCACGCATTAGATAAGTTGGTATATTCTCGACCGAAAAATCAATACAGCTTATTAGTTGATTACCCTTTAAGTCATTAGCAACTTGCTGTCTTACAACTAAAGTAACATTATGTCCTTCTTGAATTGCAGCCTTAGTAATTTCATAGTTTACTCTTGCTTGTCCATCACCTTTTTTGACACTAGAAGTTACAATACATAGTCTCATAATTATTTTTCGACATAATTTTTATAAGTTTTTAGCCAGAGCCAAAAGCTATCAATCAAGGATTAGTATTGCAGCGCTTTGCACCGCAGATTTCATGTTAAGGCTTTGAGTAGTAAAGTAGAATTTTTGTACATCGCGGCTCCGCTGCGATGTACGAAAATTTCTCTGAGTTTTAACTAGACGCAAAGCAATATACATCTACTTTTCTGGCGGCAAGGAAGTAGCTACTTGGTCTTTTCCAAAATCACTTTCTAAAATCCCAGCCACATCATTGCTTACGCTCTGTTGGTAACTTAGATAACGCTGTCCCGCCAACCCCATACTCAGAAAAGTCCAGATTAGAACTCCGTGAATACCTGCTGTGGCGCGAGCTGCTAGGAAAAAAGCAAGCGACTTAACTAAAACTGCACAAGAGATATTAATAAATAAATCAGAGTACTTTTTCAAATTTATAAACAGTATAGTACCACCCAATAAGAGGCTTCCCAGATAAGGTAATGTACCGATCCAGCCTAAATCCAAAATAAAGGATAAAACACCTGCATCTACAGTGCCATTGACACCAAGACCATCTCCAATAAAATTGTAAATTCCATAATTAAAAAAACCTTCATAGATCATTCGCCTAACTTGAGCGCTATTATCATTTTCTAAATCTCCTAAAGTATTGAGCCTTGTCGTAATATTTGTTGAGAAAGGCTCAATTGTAGTTAAAGGAATAATAAGTACGAATAAAAATAAAAGCGTGCTAATGAGGCGCATTTGTTGCTTAGACTTCAAAGAAAATAGGTAAAATATCAAGCCTCCTACCCAGCCCAACCAGCCAGTGCGAACCGCACTAAATAGAAATGAAAGCCCCCCTGCTACTGCGGATGGAATAGTCAGTGGACTGCGAGAACTAAATAATACAAGTAGACTAGTTGCCATCATGTCCGCAAATGGTCCAGGAGAATTTAAGGTACTCCATACGCGCATTCCGTAAGCCACAGGACGACCAGCGCTGCCATCCATTTTAGAACCCACTAGCCATAATTTATCCCATTCAGGCGCAACTACATACTGATAGACTCCATAAATCCCAACAATTAAACTTCCCCATAAAAAGATTTTTTTAATTACTTGACTATACTCAGGATATCTCCGCCAATTAACGTACAGATGGTATCCAAACAATATGGGTGTGAGCCATCCTAGGCAGGCAAGTGTCGCTTTAAGAGGTGTACTAGATGGGTTTAACAATCCCACACAGTATCCATACATCACACTTGCCATCGCTAAAACAAAAGGGATTGTACCTTGCTCTCTAGATTTAGAAAGATTGAAATACATTGTATGTGCTGCTACGAGAATGGCTAAAGTAGGAGCAATTAAGAGCGGATTAGAATCAGTAAACGAACCCGTTCGGAAATCAGCCAAGCGCCGTACAAAAGGCGTTAGAAACATTAGCCACCATACAAATCCAATATACAAAAAAGGATAACGAAAGTATAAATACCAAGCAACTATAAAAGCTCCGAGGGGAAATATGATACTCAATAACTTACTCCCGATCGCACCGACAGTAAGTAAGATAACGCTTACAAAAATGAATAGAGAAATTATAAACCAAGCTTCACTGATTGGAAATGTGTCGTTTTTTTTACTAACTTGCATTTTTTGTAAAGGCTCTAAGAGCTTCCTAGATATTTTTAATGCAGATGATATACACAGGAATGCTGCCCCTCCAAAAGTAGGCATTTGCCAAAACCTGTTAAAATCAACGAAAATTGATTCTTGTAGCGCTTTGCATCTATTTAAACTACAGAGAAATCCTGTACATCTCGGCGAATCCGCAATGCACAAAAATTTCTCTGTACTTCTCAAAGCCTCAATAGGCGGCGATACCAATTTACAAAGGTGTAACTATAATTTTGTAAATTGAAAACCAAACCCAGATGCTTAGTTGTAGCTCATGCGCCGATTCTACTCTACTGTAGACATTTAAATAGTTGGGCATAATTAAAAAACAGAGGCAGAAGCTGTAGCTTAGGCCACAGATTTGGAGTTTTATGTTTAATTGTGCTGAGCTACTTATCTGATAGCTTGATACAGTCTATTGAGGCTTTGAGTAGTACAGAGAAATTTTTAAAAGCGGCGCTCCGCGCTGCTTTTAAAAATTTCTCTGGGTTCTAATTAAGCGCAAAGCGCTGTAAGCTGAAGAAGTAAATAAATTTGTCTTTGCGGCTCTGGAACATTTTTAAATATTTACGCATTATTGAGGTAGAAAAGTATTATGGAAACAACTAGAACTGTGGCTTTTTTACTCAATAGAGTTGATTGCAATGACGGAATTGCTTCGCATTGCGAAACCTTGATGCGTGGCGTGAAAAAGTTGGGCTGGAGGGTAGTTTTGATCACGGGTAAAGTGAATTTTGATGATTCTTCTTTAAAGCGTTTTGAATCATTAAAAGAACTATCCGAAGAATGGATTGTATTTGATACTTTTAATCGAGTTTTTCCAACGTGGTCAGGCTTATCGAAAATCTTAGAAGTCATCAAACATCATAAAATCCAACTTCTCCATGCCCATGGGTACTCATTGCTTTTCTCGGCGATGATTTTAAAAATACTCACAGGTGTTAAATGTGTTGCGACATTTCATCTTCTTAAATCTATCCATTTAAATAAATCTGAAGAAAAGACACAATTTAGGCTTAGATATTTACTTTTACAAAGTTATCTAAGAGTTTTCTCTCCTGACATTTTTATTGCTATTTCTTCAGATATTGAGCAGTGGCTGATCAAAGATATAGGGATTTCCGAATCAAAAGTTAAAAAAATATTCAATGGGATTGACTCTCAATATTTTCATCCGCCTCACCATGAAGAACAACTAAAGGCAAAGGTAAGATTTGGTTTATCTGAACAAGATTTTGTAATTACATTGATAGGTAGACTGCAATGGGATAAGGGTCATAAGCTCTTAATTGATGCAGTTAACCAGATCGCGGATAGCAATCCCAAATATTTATTCAAATGTCTTTTTGCGGGATCTGGCGATCAAAGACAAGAAATAGAGGAATATGCATTGAGCAGTGTGGGAAATCCTCATAGATTTTTGTTTTTAGGCTATGTAAATGAGCCACGCGATGTTTATTGGGCTTCAGATGTTATTGTTTTGCCCAGCCAAGCTGAAGGGTTTCCGTTGGTGATCTTGGAGGCGATGGCTTGCGGGACAGTTCCCATCCGCACTCCTGCGGCTGGAGCTTATGATCAAATTGAAGATGGTTTAAATGGATTTATAATTCCTTTTGATGACTTTGATGCACTTTCCAATAGGTTACTCCAATTGATCATGAATCCAGATTTGCAATTGGAAATGGTCAACAATGCACTCAAGTTATCTAATAAAAAATTTACTTTAGAATCTATGACTTCAGATACAGTAAATTCCTATGAAAAAGCGATCCTACAGAACAGATAAGACAAATCCTTAGTTCGCTAATTCAAGTACAGCGCTTTGCGCTAGCTTAAAACCCAGAGAAAATTTTGAAAGCGCCGCTTTCAAAATTTTCTCTTTACCCTCCAAAGCTTTGATAAGCTGTATCGAAAAATTACTGTTAAAAACTGCATGAAACTTGAGATATCACTAATCCCTGATGTTTTGCTGCTTACGCCTAAGGTCTTTGCTGATTCAAGGGGCTTTTTTTATGAGTCCTATAACCATAAGCTTTTTGGAGAAAAAACAGGGCTAGACATCTCGTTTGTGCAAGACAATCATTCGCGATCGCAGAAAAATGTTTTGCGTGGATTGCATTACCAAATTGGCAAGCCCCAAGGCAAATTAGTTAGGGTTTTAGCAGGCGCAATTCAGGATGTGGCGGTAGATTTACGGAAAAGCTCACCGACTTTTGGCAAGTCGGTGAGCTTTGTTTTAAGTGCCGAAAATTGTCAGCAACTCTGGGTTCCCGCAGGATTTGCCCACGGATTTGTCGTCTTATCTGATACGGCAGAAGTTGCCTATAAAACCACAGATTATTATGCGCCAAGTGAAGAACGTTGCTTATTATGGAATGATCCTGAAGTAGCGATCGCATGGCAAATTGATGGACAACCAATTTTGTCTAGTAAAGACGCTGAAGGCAAATTGTTAAATAAAGCGGAGTTATTTGCATGAATTCAGAATCATCTCAAGAATTATTTCAAACGGTACTTATTACAGGTGGAGCGGGTTTTATTGGCTCTAACTATGTGCATTATGCGATCGCTAATCATCCGACATGGAAGATTGTGGTTCTGGACAAGCTCACTTACGCAGGTAATTTGGACAATCTCAAAGATATCAGCGATCGCATTACCTTCATTCAAGGCGATATTGCCAATCCTGAAGACGTTGAAAGAGCTGTAAATGGAGTGGATTGCATCTTAAATTTTGCTGCCGAGAGTCATGTGGATCGCAGCCTGCGCGATCCGATCCCTTTTATCCGCACCAATATTGAAGGCACATTATTACTATTGGAAGCGGCTCGAAAACATCAAATCAAAAGATTTCTGCACGTCTCAACTGATGAAGTTTACGGAGATTTAGTCGGAAGCGATCGCCATTCATTTGAAACCGATCCCCTCTTGCCGCGCAGTCCCTACGCCGCTTCAAAAGCTGGAGCCGAGCATCTTGTTTTTTCCTATGGCATTAGTTATGGACTAGATGTAGTGATCACTCGTGGCTCAAATACCTATGGACTTTATCAGTATCCCGAGAAGATAATTCCTCTGTTTATTACCAATGCCCTTGAGTCAAAATCTCTCCCCATTTACGGCAATGGTTCGGCGATCCGCGATTATCTGTATGTGGAAGATCATTGTTCTGGCATTGACACTGTTTTGCATAAGGGCAGAAGCGGCTGTGCTTACAACCTTGGTGCGCGAATGGAAGTAAATGGGATTGAAGTTGGTAAAACTATTTTAGGATTACTTGATCGTCCCGAATCGTTGATGGAATATGTGAAAGATCGCCCTGGACATGACTATCGCTATTCGGTTGATCCCAGCGCTGCCGAAGCCTTGGGTTGGCAACGCCAGTGGGACTTTCAGCGCGGTATGGCTCAAACTGTAGCTTGGTACAAACAAAACTCTGATTGGTGGCAAGCAGTTAAAGACAAGAAGATCTTTCAAGAACATTACAACCAGTGGTATGCCAGATGAGTAATGTGTTAAAAGTTGCTCTCATTGGAGCAAAGGGTCAGCTAGGTTCCGACATTGCCAGCCACTTTTCTCAATGTGATGATCGATATCAACTCACGTCTTTAACTCGCGCTGATATCGACATTACTCAACCAGAAGCAGTGCATCAAGTGTTGACCAGCCAAAAATTTGACGTTGTAATTAATAGTGCTGCCTATGTTCGGGTCGATGATTGCGAAGCAGAAGTAGAAACTGCTTTTAATGTCAATGCGATCGCGGCGCTGAATATCGCGAGAGCCTGTCGCCAGATAGAGGCACTTTGTGTTTATATCAGTACCGATTATGTTTTTCGAGGCGATCGCCCCGATCCTTATGTCGAGTCAGATATTCCTGAACCCATCAACATTTACGGCACATCCAAACTTACGGGCGAACAACTAGTTCGCCAAACTGCGCCGCGATCGCTAATTTTGCGAATATCCAGTGTATTTGGCAAAGCTGGCGCGAGCGGTAAAGGTGGCAACTTTGTGGAAACGATGATCAAAAAGGCTAAAGTGGGAGATCCCATTAAAGTCGTCAATGATATTTTTATGTCACCGACATATACCTATGATGCGGCAAGACTTTTAGATGAACTCTTGCAAGCAGGTACAACAGGAATTATTCACGGCGCAAATGCAGGGCGATGTTCTTGGTATGAATTTGCGGAGTCAGTCCTTAGCTTAGCCAATATTGCGCACCCCATTGAGGCAATTCCGTCTTCTGCATTTCCGACCAAAGCCGTAAGACCAATGAATTCAGCGATCGCCAGTACTCGCCTAGATGCTATTACAACTTTGAAAATGCGCTCTTGGCAAGAAGCGATCGCTGCCTATATCCAATCGAGATGATGCAGAGTACAATGCGCCGCACGGACTAACTTTTAGAAAACCCAAAAAATATGAAGGCTCTAATTTTATCAGGTGGCAAAGGGACAAGGTTACGACCGCTCACTTACACAGGCGCAAAACAACTAGTACCTGTCGCCAATAAACCGATACTTTGGTATTGCATTGAAAGCATTGTCGCTGCTGGCGTTAAGGACATTGGGATTGTGATTAGCCCCGAAACAGGCGATGAGGTCAAAAATAAGACGGGAAATGGCGATCGCTTTGGAGCAAACATCGAATATATTTTGCAATCCCAACCCGCAGGACTAGCTCACGCCGTCAAAATTTCTCAACCTTTTCTGGGTAATGACCCTTTTATTATGTTCTTGGGCGACAACCTGATTGAGTTGCCTTTACTGACATTTTTAACTGACTTTATTCAAAAGCAGCTTGATGCGCTCATTTTATTAAAGCAAGTCGCTAATCCTTCAGCATTTGGTGTAGCTCAAGTTGACGAGCATGGCAAAGTAATTAAGCTAGTTGAAAAGCCGAAAGATCCCCAATCAAACCTAGCTCTAGTGGGCGTATATTTTTTTCAATCAAGTATTCATGAAGCGATCGCCCAAATCACTCCATCCGCCCGAGGTGAACTCGAAATTACCGATGCGATTCAAAAACTAATCGATACCAACAAAGCCGTAAACGCATCAGAAATAGGTGGCTGGTGGCTCGACACTGGCAAAAAAGATGACATCCTATCTGCCAATCAAATTATTCTTGATACTCGCCTCACCTCACAAATGTTAGGGGAAGTCGATGTTGGCAGCCAAGTGAGCGGACGCATTCAGATTGGTGCAGGCTCTAAAATCATTAACTGTAAAATTCGAGGACCAGTGATTATTGGCGAAAATTGCTATTTAGAAAATGCCTATATCGGTCCCTATAGCAGCATTAGCGATCGCGTCACCATCATTAACACCGAACTCGAACATAGTGTTATTTTAAATGACACCAAAATAATGGACATCCAGCAACGTATTGTGGATAGCCTAATTGGTCAAAGAGTATCGATGACAGTGTCACCAAAACGCCCTCAAGCATTGCGTTTTCTTGTAGGCGATGATTCACAACTAGAAATCATGTAACGCTTTCCAAAACTTACGTTAAGCTAAGCAGCTAGGCATGAGTAAACCTAAAACCAAAAAGGTTGTTCCGCCCGCGTAGCGGGCGGAACAACCTTTGGTTTTAGGTTTTAATTAAACTCAGCTACTTAACACTACAGCGCTTTGCGCTTAATTTAAAACCAAATAAATTTCGGGAAACATCACTCCGCGCCGTTTCCCGAAATTTATTTGGAAGTTGCTTTAACAGTCTGTAATATTTTAGATGGTTGGAACAAATGATGTTTAAACAGTTCTCAAATGAATCATCACAAAAGCAAAACTTCAATGTACTGATACTGACAGCAACCATCACGCCTCCATCTGGTGTACCTCTTTTAGCCAGAACCGATCCCAAAGCTCGCTTGCAAGACTATGAGAAAGGACTACAGTTCTATCTCCAATTTCTTAACAAAGGTATTGATGCGATCGTCTTTGCTGAAAATTCCAACTCCGATGTATCCACTTTAAAAAATATTGTCACCCAATCAGGATTACAAGATGCCGTTGAATTTCTAGTTTTTGATGGACTAGATTATCCACTCAGTCACGGTCGAGCCTATGGAGAATTTAAGCTTGTTGACTATGTGATGGAGCATTCTCAAACTATTAGTATCCATAAAGAGAACTTGTTAGTTTGGAAAGTAACTGGGCGCTATATCATCAGAAATATGGCTAAGATTATTGCTCATAAACCTCCTAACATTGATATCTACGTCAATTCTCGAAAGTTTCCTAAACCTTGGGCAGATATGTATTTGTTAGTGTGGACGATGAAAGCTTACGAAACATTTTTTGGGAAAATCCGCAATGATATGATTGCTGAGCCTAGTTTGCAATTCCATCCTGAGCAGGCTTTTATCAAGTTGTTAGAAAAGCCCCCCAGAGATCTGAAGGTGAAAAGAAGATTTAATGTTACACCTTTGATTGACGGAGCCAGAGGTTCAGACAATCAAGATTATTCTGAGGGCAGCAATTTACGAAAATATTATATCCGCAGCATTATGAATAAATTAGTGCCGTGGTTATGGATTTGATCATTACAAAGA